>DATBWQ010000194.1:0-13018 GCA_036514695.1 Gallionella sp.
CCTACATAATTATTGCATTTCAAATAGCCGTAGGCCGGGCTGCGCCCGGCATGGTGGGCGGAGCCCACCCTACTTCAAAATGTTTTCGGTTTGCGCTGCTCCGGATGCACCCTGCAGAATTATTACATTTCGAATAGTAGCGTGCGAAACGACATGGCCGCAACGGCACGTTAAACTGCTTATAACACCAGCTTGTTGTTCAAACAGGTCCGGGCTTGCGTGAGGCGTGTCAGCGTGGGCAACAGATTCAATCCGGTTGTTTCTTTCAGCGCCAGCGCGTTTTCCTTCAGGTCATCGAAGGAGATTTCGATGGCGTTGCCAGCCGCCGCGAAGGCGATGGCATTGCCGCTCTCGCTCGAAGGGAACACCAGTGCGCGATCGGTGAAAGCTTCCGTGATGCGTGCCAAACTGGCCTTGTAGCCGCGACTGCGCCCGAACAGGTTGACCGCCAGCACGCCGTCATCGCTCAAGCGCGTGCGGCACGCCTGGTAGAACGGCAGGGTGTCCAGCGCACCGGCGCGTGCGTTCTGGTCGAAGCCGTCCACCAGGATCAGGTCGAATTTTTTGCCGGCATTGAGCACATATTCCGCGCCGTCGCCGATCACCAGATGGAGGCGCCTGGTGTCTTCCGGCAGCTTGAAGAACTGCCGCGCGGCAGCGACCACGGCAGGTTCGATCTCGACCACCGTGAGATGAGCGAGCGGATAGTGGCGATACAGGAACTTGGTCAGCGAAGCTGCGCCGAGGCCGATCAACAGCACCTTGTGCGGCCAGCGCGCATCGTTGTGCAAGAGCAGCGAAGCCATCATCTCGCGCGTGTATTCCAGCTCCAGATTCCACGGCCGCGCGATGCGCATCGCGCCCTGTATCCATTCGGAACCGAAGTGCAGCGTGCGGACGCCGGCTTCTTCGCGGATGTCGATGGGGATGGTCACGAGTGGGTTTTATTCTTGGTAGGGTGGGCTATGCCCACCATGTCGGGCAAAGCCCGACCTACGATTTGGATGCCCATTGATTCAGCAGCCATCTCGCCCACTCGGTCACTTCGGTCGCGGTCATGCCGACGGCGATTCCTTGCTCGGCCAGCGCATCGCCCGCCGCGCCGTGCAGGTGCACCGCCAGCAGCAGCGCGTCGTCCGCCGGCATTCCCTGCGCGATGAAGGCGGCGATCATGCCGGTCAGCACGTCGCCCATGCCCGGGCTGCTCATGCCGGGGTTGCCAGTCTTGTTGATGAACATTTTTCCGGTGCGGGTGACGCACAGGCTGTCCGCGCCTTTCAGCACCACGCTGCAATGCAAATGTTTGGCCAACTCCTGTGCGGCGCCGGGGCGTGCGGCCTGAATCTCATTCGTGCTGCGGCCGAGCAAGCGCGCGGCTTCGCCGGGATGCGGGGTAATGATGGTGGGCGCTTTTCTGGCGCGCAGGTCGGCTTGCAGATCGGCGTGGCGTGCAAGCAGTGTGAGTGCATCGGCATCCACTACCAGTGCGGCATCCAGCTTGAGTGTGTGATACAGGATCTTCTGTGCCGTGAGGTCGTGGCCCATGCCGCAGCCGACCGCCAGCACTTTCACACCGGGCAATTGCAGTGCCGCTGACGCGCTGTGCAGCATCAGTTCGGGTTGCAGCAGGTCCACGCCCGGCGCGTTTTCCGCCAGCAGGCCGACATGCACGCAACCTGCGCCCAGCTTGAGCGCGGCGCGTGCCGCCAGTAGCGGCGCACCGATCATGCCGTTCGCACCGCCGATCACCGCGACCGTGCCGAACTGTCCCTTGTGGCTGTCGCGCGGGCGTTTCGGCAAGAAACCTGCTACTTGAATTTGGGTTATGACGGGGATGCGCTTGTTCATTTCTGACTCAGTTAATGTGGAGAGTGGCGCATAGTATAATCTCGCTCCGAAGTATATATCACGGTCATGCCCATGTTTCGAGTGTCTGTTGGCTCCGCTGCGCTGTCTGCCTTTCGCCTGGAAAAACTGCGCGCCGCGCTGGACGATGCCGCACCAGGCGTCGCCATCGTGGATACGCGCTATTGTTATTTCAGCGCGCTAAGCGGCACCTCGCTGAGCAAGCCGCAAGCCAATCTGCTGGACAAGGTGCTGGGTCTGGACAACGCGGCGGGTGAACCTGCGGATGCAGTCCGTTATCAGCGCCTGCTGGTCGTGCCGCGCCTCGGCACGATCTCGCCGTGGTCGACCAAGGCGACCGACATCGCGCAGCATTGCGCCGTGTCCGGTGTGCAGCGTATCGAGCGCGGCGTCGTGTATTACCTTTCAATCAAGGACGGCAAGCAACTGAGCAGGGCCGAGCAGGCTGCGGTGTTGCCGTTGCTGCACGACCGCATGACCGAGACCGTGCTGAATGATACTGCCGGTGCGGCGGAAAAGATCTTCCGGCACGGCAAGCCGCAACCCCTTGCTACGGTGAACGTGTTGAAGGGCGGACGCAAGGCTCTGGAGAAAGCCGATCGCGACATGGGCCTGGCGCTTTCCGCGGATGAGATCGAATATCTGGTCGAGAACTTCCGCAAGCTGGAACGCAACCCGACCGATGTCGAGTTGATGATGTTCGCGCAGGCGAATTCGGAACACTGCCGCCACAAGATATTCAATGCCGATTGGGTGATCGACGGCGTGGCCCAGGACATCTCGTTGTTCGGCATGATACGCAACACCCACAAGGTCAGCCCGCAGGGCACGGTGGTGGCCTATTCCGACAATTCCTCGGTCATCGAGGGTGCGCGCATCGAGCGTTTTTATCCGCGTGCCGATGGCGCTTATGCGTTCAGTGAAGAGCTGACCCATACGCTGATGAAAGTGGAGACGCACAACCATCCCACCGCGATTGCGCCATTCGCCGGAGCCGCGACCGGGGCAGGCGGCGAGATACGCGACGAAGGCGCGACCGGCAGCGGCTCCAAGCCCAAGGCCGGGCTGACCGGTTTCTCGGTATCCAATCTCAACATTCCGGGGTTTGAACAGCCTTGGGAGAAGTACGACCCTATCGCACAAGGGAAGGGAGAATGGGGAAGTGAGAAGGGGAAAACCACAGCGCCTCTTTTGACTTTACCCTTGAGCACCGAAGGTGCGATCCCTTCTCTCTTAAACCCTTCCCAGTCGGGTACGACTTACGGCAAACCCTCCCGCATCGTCTCCGCCCTGCAGATCATGCTGGATGGTCCTATCGGCGCGGCGGCGTTCAACAACGAATTCGGCCGTCCGAATCTGGCCGGTTATTTCCGCACCTTCGAAGAGAACGTCAGCGGCGAGATGCGCGGCTATCACAAGCCGATCATGCTGGCGGGCGGAGTGGGCAACATCGCGGCGATCCACACGCACAAACACGGGCTGCCGACCGGCGCGCTGGTCGTGCATCTGGGCGGACCCGGCATGCTGATCGGCTTGGGCGGCGGCGCGGCATCCAGCATGGACACCGGCAGCAATGCCGAGAATCTCGATTTCGATTCGGTGCAGCGCGGCAATCCCGAGATGCAGCGCCGCGCGCAGGAAGTGATCGACCGTTGCTGGCAGATGGGCGCGAACAATCCTATCCTGTCGATACACGATGTCGGCGCGGGCGGCATGTCCAATGCCTTGCCGGAACTGGTGCACGGCGGCGGGCGCGGCGCGCTGTTCGAGTTGCGCAAGATCCCGCTGGATGAGACCGGCATGTCGCCGAAGCAGATCTGGTGCAACGAATCGCAGGAGCGCTATGTGCTGGCGATCGCGCCGGAACGATTGCTGGAGTTCCGCGCGCTGTGCGAGCGCGAGCGCTGTCCGTTTGCAGTGGTGGGCGTGGCGAATGAGGACGATCAGCTCACCGTGCATGACAGCGAGTTCGGCGATTACCCGGTGGACATGCCGCTGCCGGTGTTGCTCGGCAAACCGCCCAAAATGACGCGCAACGTGGTGCGCGAAACGCCCCGGCTGAGCTCCTGCGATATCGGCAAGATCGGGTTGCGCGAGGCAATCGAGCGGGTGTTGCGTTTGCCGTCCGTGGCGAACAAGACCTTCCTGATCAGCATCGGCGACCGCACCGTGGGCGGCATGACTGCGCGGGATCAGATGGTCGGCCGCTGGCAAGTGCCGGTGGCAGATGTCGCCGTCACGCTGATGGGTTTCAACACCCATCGCGCCGAGGCGTTCGCGCTCGGCGAGCGCACCCCGCTGGCACTGGTGAATGCCCCGGCTTCGGGACGCATGGCGGTCGGCGAGGCGATCACCAACATCGCGGCGGCGCGCATCGACAAGATCGGTGACATCAAACTCTCGGCGAACTGGATGGCCGCTGCCGGACATCGCGGCGAGGACGCCGCGCTGTTCGATACGGTGCGCGCGGTGGGCATGGAACTGTGCCCGCAACTCGGCATCAGCATTCCGGTCGGCAAGGATTCGATGTCGATGAAGACTGTATGGCAGGAAGATGGGGAAACCAAATCCGTCATCGCCCCGCTGTCGCTGATCGTCACCGCCTTCGCGCCGTGTGCGGACGCGCGCGACACGGTCACGCCGCAACTCGGTGCTTACCGGGATACCACGCTGCTGCTGATCGATCTGGGGCAGGGCAGGAACCGCATGGGCGGATCGGCATTGGCGCAGGTGTACAAGCAGGTCGGCGATGTCGCGCCGGACGTGGACGATGCGAAGTTGCTGAAATCGTTCTTCGATCTGGTGCAACGCCTGAATAGCGAGGGCAAGTTGTTCAGCTATCACGACCGCTCCGATGGCGGCGTATTCGTCACGTTGTGCGAAATGGCATTCGCTGCGCACGTCGGCCTGACCATCAACCTTGACGAGTCGCACGGCGACGCGTTGCGTGTCCTGTTCAACGAAGAGCTCGGCGCGGTGATACAGGTGCGCAACCGGGATGTACAGCATGTGCTGGAACTGGCACATGACGCGGGGCTGAAGAGCATGCAGAAGATCGCCACGCTGAATCAGACCGGCATGATCGAAATATTCCGGCACGGCGAGAGATTGTTTTCGGAAAGCGGCGTGAAGCTGCAGCGGATCTGGTCGGAGACCAGTTACCGGATGCAGAAGCTGCGCGACAATCCGGCCTGCGCGCAGCAGGAGTTCGACCGCTTGCTGGATGCCGCCGATCCCGGCTTGCACGTCAAACTGACATATGACCAGAACGAGAAGATCTCCCCGTCTTTGCTGCGCAATCGCCCGAAGATCGCCATCCTGCGCGAGCAGGGAGTGAATGGGCAGGTGGAGATGGCGGCGGCGTTTGACCGCGCCGGGTTCGCGGCGGTGGATGTGCATATGAGCGACATCATCAGCGGCCGCGTGAAGCTGGCCGACTTCAAGGGGATGGCGGCGTGCGGCGGGTTCTCCTACGGCGACGTGCTCGGCGCCGGCGAGGGCTGGGCGAAGTCCATCCTGTTCAATCCGCGCGCGCGCGATGAGTTTGCCGCATTCTTCCGGCGCAGCGATACCTTCGCATTGGGCGTGTGCAACGGCTGCCAGATGATGAGCAAACTGCACGACATCATTCCCGGCGCGGAGAACTGGGCGCACTTCGCGCGCAACCAGTCCGAGCAGTTCGAGGCGCGCTTCGTGATGGTCGAGGTGCAGGACTCGCCGTCGATATTTTTCAACGGCATGGCAGGCAGCCGCATGCCCATCGTCGTGTCGCACGGCGAGGGTTATGCCGATTTTGGTTCCGACATCACGCCCGCAAGCGGGCATGAGTCTTCTCCGAAACTTCGTTTTGGGGACAGCAAGCGCTTGAAGGCGGCGCAGCCGCTAGTGGCGCTGCGCTATGTCGATCATCGCGGCAATGCGACGGAGACCTATCCGCTCAACCCGAACGGCTCTCCGCAGGGCATCACCGGACTGACCACACCGGACGGGCGTTTCAGCATCATGATGCCGCATCCAGAGCGCGTGTTCCGTGCCGTGCAGAATTCCTGGCATCCGCGCGAATGGCAAGAGAACGGCGCATGGCTGAGGATGTTCCAGAATGCGAGGAAGTGGGTGGGTTAGTAGAATTCCTCTTTGAAAAGAAAAAGGCGACCGGATGGTCGCCTTTTTCATACCCTCTTTTCACGGCAACAATATCAAGCAGCGAAACTTGTTTCAGGCGAAGTGCGTCGCGTATTTAAAGACGCATGGGTGCGCAAGAATCGGGAATCCGCTTCGTTTTAACCCGGCAGATAACGCCTATGGCTGTGACACTAACCGGTAATTTTTGGGGACTGTAAATACGCTGTCGTGCAGCGGTTCGATCTTGAGCGACTTTACCTCGACGGTAAAAGACAATATCGGTTCACCCTCGGCCTGTTTCATCGTCTCTTCGGTTTTTTTCTCTGCGAGCATTCCGGCGAGGCCGGAAACGAGTCCTCCCGGACTGGCAGAGAGCGACTTGCCGCCGGAGGATTTATCTTCTGTTTTCTTTGTTTCCTTGGGGGCACAGGCATTGCCCTCCATGTTCCATGCAAGATGGGTTGAAATAGGGTACCCCTTGATCTTTTCCATTTGCTTGCCTGCGTCGAGGAATGCGTTAAGGTCACGCGGCTTCAAGGAGCTGGCGAGATAAGCCGAGATCAACCTGGCTGCATCCGCTGGAAGTATTTGCTGCTTGCCCGTGTCGGCAACAGCTCCGGCAAAAGCCCGGGCATAGCTCTCTTCCACCCCCAACGTATCACGCATGGCGCGAGTCATCGGTGTAGTCCAGATATCCATATTCAATGTGCTGGTCGTATTCCGTGCCGCTTTATCGCGCAGGTTGACCACCCAGGCGGCCTGATATTCGTCGGTGTCAAAACCGTTAATGGTTTTTTTCTGGCCTGTCGCTTTAACAGTGAAGCTGGTGCGCACAATGTGCATGGTGCAGCCAGATTCATGCTGTGCCTCCGGAGGCTTTTCAGCGGCTTCATTTTGTTTGGCAGGCGGACGCTTTGACGGGTTGATGCATCCCTTCAAGGGACATTCGGTGTACTCCACCTTTTCCGTGTTGAGCAACCATTTCAGCTTGCGGTCAATTCTCGTTATTTCCGTATCAGATCGTGTGCCGATCAGATAGCCCGAGAATGTGCCGGTACCCTTGAGCGTCGATTCGTCGCGGCGCATATTGGCGCGCACATAATGCCGTTCAGTGCTTTCGTAGGGGAAGAAACCCTTGATACCGTTGTTGACGACATGCTTCTCGATTACCGCCGTGGGGTTGAGCGGCGTGTTGTCGACCATCTCAACCGGTTTTGTGGCGCACCCCGCGATGCCGACCGAAATAACAAAAGCCCCCAGAAGATTGCGCAGCATACATACCCCCAAGTCAATTGCCAGACACGTATTATAGATAGAGTTAATGGGACAGGTTCTATTTTCTGCTTCAAAAATATATCGACTCAGCATCATGATGCCGTATCCGGAACGAGTGTTCCGTGCCGTGCAGAATTCCTGGTATCCGCGCGAATGGCAAGAGAACGGCGCATGGCTGAGGATGTTCCGGAATGCGAGGAAGTGGGTGGGTTGAGTTCGTAGGGTGAGCAGCGAGTTGCCCACCGTCAATGTTTGCAAGGATCAACACCTGCGTGGGCACGGCGTATCCATCCTGCCAGGCTACCCATATATCGGAATGTTTCGCCCGATGATTTTACGTTGCATTCCGTTTGAGCGCGCTTCAAGGACGTTGTTCTCCATCAGCGACCGTTCGCTCATTGTGCGGCTGCCGGTTGAAGGGAGTTGCAGGTAGCTGCGTACTTCCTGAGCGGCTTTGTTTGCACACCGCAGCGGTTTGGGTTTGGTGTTCCAGCCCCAGTAATCGCTGTGCCCAGCGCCCGGATTTTGTTCCTGATCCAGATTTTGTGGGACAGTGGGGTCAGTCCACTTTTGATGTCCAAGTGCTGTGGGTAGAAAACCCTCCGTTCCGGGAGCAAGGCTCTGTCCTGCGGGGAAAGCCAATGCCAACACATAGTCCGCACCCGAGTACAGGCTGCGCGCGCCTTCGCGCAATACTTGATCATAGGAAGGCCGCAGACGACTGGACGGGTAGCGATGCTCAAGCATAAATGTTGGTATGGCTCCGGCCATGAAGACGATACGTTCGATCTGTGGCGCATTTGGGTGATTTTCCAAAGCTCGCAGTAATTCGGTTGTCAAACGACAACCCATCGAATGCGCCACGATGTCGATGCGCACTGTATTGCCAACGTGTTTTGCAAGGTAGTCAGCAAGCCGCTCGGCAGTCTGCATGGCGTGCTTGATGCTGCCCATATAGAAAAGGAACGAAACGATGCCCCATGCGGCATCGCCCGGCCAATACACTTCTACAAAGGTACGCCCGATGCCATAACGTTCATCGGCATCAAGGTCGCGCTGGCGTGCGTGAAAACCTTCGTAAGCTTCTCTTGCTGCTTGGGTGTCGTTGTTGTAACCGTGAATCAGCAAGACCAGATGTTGTGCCTGTTTGAGTATCCCCTCGTCAGATATTCTGGGCTGGGCGCTGACATCGCCACCAGCCTCATGACCAGCTTCCCGGTAAGAAAGTGTGAGGCGCTTCATTTCTGACATGGTCAGGATTTGGCGCGCAGGCCGCTGATGGCGGCGACCACGTCCTTGGCGAAGGGCGCCAACATTCCCGCCAACAACGACAAGAGCACAAGCGCGATGAAATCCTTGGGGCTGTCGATCTTGTTGGTGCTGGCCAGTGCATAGGCGGTCAATGTTGCGCCGGTGATGATGGAGATCAACTGATTGAGACGCGCCCAGCGGTATTGGGTGCGGTTCTGGAACATGTCGAGACGGCGTGCGATGAGATTACCAAGACGTGCGCGTGCCTGTTGTGCGGTGCGTCCGTCTCTTTCCTGTTTTAATCGCTGCGCCTCATTGGACGAAAATCCTTCGCGCATCGTGCGCGTCGCGAAGCTCTCCCAAAAATCGCTGTCGTCGGTCATATCGCTTTTTCGTTCTATCTTTGATCGCGCATCTTCCTGAGTAAAGAATTTGTAAACGAGTGGATAGCGATCAGGATATTCCAGCGACAGGTTGGCTGCAGCCTGAATTTGTCCAAGCATGCGCTCGGTCGGCTGGTCGAAAAGCACCTCTGCATTCTCCTCGCCACCCGCAGCAAGCACGAGCAATTCGCGGCGTGTGTTGTGATCGGGCATCCACCGCGTTAACTCGCATCGATGAAAGTGGCGGCGAAAGGCAGTCAGTCCTTTGATGAGTTCAATGAATGCCATCGTCAATGTGCCGATGGCGGCCAGCAGAAGGGCGTAATCGAGCGTTTTGTTAGAGATTGCTTCAATGATTGTTGCTACTTGTGCAGTATCAGCCATGGCGATCTTCTCCAGATTTGGGTTGATGGAAATCAAGAATAGCGCACGACGCATCGTGTCTGCACAAAAAATTTTCGGTGCGATTCGCGGTCAAGTGTTTCCCTTTGGAAACAAGTTGTGCTGCTGTCGATGCTTCCCGACTGTGCGTGGCTGATGGGGAAGTGGAATGGACTGTATTGGAGTTCGTCGTGTGCTGTCAATGAAGTTGTGATGAGTGTGGTCAATCGATGAAGCCGCTCTCGCGCTGGTGACGGATGGCGAGGATGAGTGTCACATTGTGTGTGGCATCGTAGGTGTATAGCGCCACATATCCGGTGCGTCCGCGCGAGATCACCAGTTCACGATAACCTTGTTCGATGGTGCGTCCAACCAGTGGGTGCTGTTTCAAGATTTGCAAGCCATCGACCAGAACACTCACGGTTTCGTTCGCGGCGTGCGGGTCAGTGTCGATCAGGAATTCGGTAAACCGCTTGAGGTCTTGGGCCGCTTGCGGGGCAAAGACGAGGCGTGCCATCAGAGCTTCTTGACCTTTGGCCACTTGGTTTTCTTGCCGTCCAGTTTAGCCTGGAGATAATTGAATACCTCATCGGCTTCATAGACTAAACCATATTCGGCGACTTCTTGTTCTGCTTTGATGGCAGATGCGATGAAGGCCTGACGGCGTTCAAACAGTGTCATTTGCGTAGCCAGTGCATCGATCATCAATGCATGAGGTGTTTTGCCGGTCGCTTGTGCCGCGGATGCAATGCGCGCCTTAAGTTCTTCGGGTAGTTTCAGTGTGGTGGTGGCTGCCATGATGGTCTCCTTGCGAAAGTGCCACTAAAGTAACACCGCGATGCGGGGACGTCAATTGGCGGTACGGAGAGGACTGACACATCGGTGCAGGTATAATGCGCGCCTTTGTTTTCGTTTATTTTTCTCGGATAGTTCCTAAAACCCCCTCTAGCTCCCCCTTGTCAGGGGGAGAACTGAACCCGCTCCTCCCCTGACAAGGGGAGGCTGGGAGGGGTTTGTGGTTAATGAAATATCTGGGTTTATTCTGGAGTTGTCTTGTTCAAGATCATTGGCGTCATTGCGGGTTATTACTTTTTCGGATTCATCGGGGCGATCCTCGGGCTGTTCGTCGGGTCATTTATCGATCGCGTCAGGGTGTATGGTTCCGGCGGGATGAACCCGCTGCAGAATGCGCTGCGTCAGGCCGTGTTCCTTGAAACGGTATTCATCTCGATGGGCAAGCTGGCCAAGGCGGATGGGCAGGTCTCTCAGGATGAGATCGCTCATGTCGAGCAGTTCATGCAAAAGCTGGGCATGACTGCGCAGCATCGCGAGCAGGCGATCAAGTTATTCAAGCAGGGAGCCGATCCGGCGTTCGACATCTATCCGGCCTATCAGCGGTTCATGTCGGTTTGCGGGAACGCGAAGAATCTGAGGGAAGTGCTGCTGGCTTATCTGATCGTGATGGCGCTGGCGGACGGGCATTTCCATCCGGCGGAAGAAGCGTTGCTCACTGAGATCGCCGGCTACCTTGGCTATGGCCCGGACGCGTTCAAGCAGATGATCCAGATGGTGCTGAATCAGTCCCACTTCGGCGGGGGGCAGGCCAGCTCAGCCGCCGCATTGGACGACGCCTACAAGGCTTTGGGGGTGACCAGGGACAGCACCGACGCGGAGATCAAGCGCGCCTATCGCAAGCTGATGAGCCAATACCACCCGGACAAGTTGATGGGGCAGGGCGTGCCGGAAGACATGATCGCGATGGCAACCGAGCAGGCAAAAGAGATCCAGCTTGCCCACGACTTGATCAAGAAGAGCAGGAATATTTGAGCCGTTGCAGGTGGTTATGGAGTGCGCAGACATGTCTGCGCTTTAATAAAGCGGCGACACGTCGCCGCACTCCAAATTTGAACCGTGCCCCGTGAAACATAGATAGGTGCGAAGACCCCCAGGGGGCACAAGAATCTTTGCGAGGTAGATTCGTACCTATGATTCCATAATAAAAAAAGGGGATGCCGCAGGCATCCCCTTTTTGATGTGTGTCGTTAATTATTCGATCTTGGCTTTGGTGCGCATTTCAGCAATTTCGTTCTTGATGGCTTGCTGTTGCAAACGTTGCTGCAGCTGCGGTTTGAGTTCGTCGAACGACGGCACTTTCAGGTCGCGCACATCGTCCAGCTTGATGACGTGCCAGCCGAATTGCGATTGCACCGGTTCCCTGGTGTATTCGCCCTTCTTGAGGTTGGTCATCGCATTGGCAAATGGTGGAACGAAGTTGCTGGGTACCGCCCAATCCAGTGCCCCGCCATGTTCTGCGGAACCCGTGTCCTTGGATTTGGCAGCTAATTTGTCGAATTTGGCTTTTTTTCCGAGTTGGGCGACGATGGCCTTGGCTTCGGCTTCGGTATCCACCAGGATATGGCGCGCCTTGTATTCCTTGTCGCCGACATTGGCCTTCAGTTTTTCATATTCCTGTTTTAGCTGGTCATCGCCGATCGGGTGATTATCGGCATAGTTCTGCACGAATGCGCCGGCCAGTACCGATTGCCTGGCGATCTCGATTTGCTGCGCTGCCTCGGTTTCCTTATCCAGGCCGAGTCTCACGGCTTCCTGCGCCAACAGTTCGAGGTTGATCATGTCGTCGCGGATCACCTTGCGCAACTCCGGACTGTCCGGTTGACCTTGTGCAGCGGCAGCCTTGACGCGCAGATCGATGCGGGTTTGCGGAATGGAGATTCCATTTACTGAAGCGGCGGATTTGTCTTCGGCAAAAGCGGGGTTGATCGCCAGTGCGCCCAATATTGCCAGTGTTGCCAAATTTCCAGTTCTAAACATTGCGAGTCCTCTTAAAAGATTATCAAAGTATGACGACTATACATGGCGACAGAAATCGTAGCGAGCGGTTTGCGGGTGGGGGAGGCCAGCGCGCAGCGACCGGAGCATACACAGAAGTATGTGAGGATCGCGAGCACTGCCCGACCCCGCCCACGAATCGCGCAGTAGATTTATGTCGCTATGTATAAAGTTCATCCGGTGCCTGCGCCTGTATCGTGAGGGCGTGTATTTCGCTTTTCATCATTTCAGCCAGCGCTAAATATATCATACGGTGGCGCGCTGCCATATTTTTGCCGGCGAACTGCGCCGAGACGATGTGCAAGACGTAATGCCCGCCGCCATCGCGCGCGCCGGCATGCCCGGCGTGCCGGTGGCTTTCGTCGCTGATGTCGAGCGAGATGGGATCGAACACGGCGAGGCGGTCACGCATGGCTTCCATGCGGTTCATGCGGGAAATACCTTTTTGAACGGTTGCACGGTGATCTGCCTGAATACGCCGGCGGCGGCATAGGGATCGGCGTCCGCCCATTCATGCGCCGCCTGCAGCGAGGCGAATTCGGCGACGATCAGGCTGCCGGTGAACCCCGCCACATCCGGATCGTCCGCATCCACGGCGGGGAAAGGCCCGGCCAGCAGCAGCCGGCCTTCATCCTGCAAAGCCTGCAAGCGCGCCAGATGCGCGGGGCGTGCCGCCTTGCGCTTGTCCAGGCTGTTTGGCACATCCTGTCCTATGATTGCGTACCACATCAGGTGTCCCCCATAAAATTCGTCATTCCCGCCCTTCGACAGGCTCAGGATAAACTGGCTTGCAGCCAAGCGGAAATCCAGCGGTTTAATCCAAGATGCCTTTAGTCACTTACCAGTCAAATGATGTCAAAAAATGATAAGAATTTAGTGTTTATATATTA
>DATBWQ010000195.1:0-3791 GCA_036514695.1 Gallionella sp.
CGATCGCGCAGCGGCTTTGGGCGTGTCGCCGCAACAGATCGAAACCGCGCTATACAATGCCTATGGCGGACGGCAGATCAGCACGCTATACGGCGCCACGGACCAGTACCTGGTGCTGCTGGAACTCGATCCACGCTTCCAACGCGATATCAACGCATTGCGATCGCTTTACGTCCAGTCCAGCACCGGCCGCATGGTGCCGATACACGCCGTGGCCGATGTCAATATGGGGGTCGGGCCGGTGTCGGTAAGCCACTACGGCCAGTTGACCTCTGTCGTCTTGTCGTTCAACCTGGCGCCCGGCATTTCGATCGGTGACGCCGTTTCGCGCCTCGAGCGGATGGCGGCTGAAACACTTCCCAGCGGGGTATCCGCAAAGATGGTGGGCAGCGCCAGGGCGTTTCAGGATGCGTTTCGGACATTGCCGGTCCTGCTGCTGATCACGATTCTCGTGATCTACATGGTGCTGGCGATACTCTATGAGCACTATGCGCATCCGATCACTATTCTGACCGCACTGCCATTTGCCGGGTTTGGCGCGCTATTGATGCTGATGCTGTTCGGCATGGAGCTGAACATCTTCAGCTTTGTGGGCATCATACTGCTGGTGGGGTTGGTCAAGAAGAATGGCATCATGATGGTGGATTTCGCGTTGCAGTTGCAGCGCGAGAAAGGCTTGCCCGCGGACCAAGCGATCGTCGAAGCCTGCCTGATTCGATTCCGGCCGATCATGATGACGACGATGGCGGCGATATTCGCGACACTGCCTCTGGCCCTCGGGACGGGCACGGGTTCCGAGACCCGTCAGCCGCTCGGCATTGCCGTGGTTGGCGGACTGGTGTTCTCCCAGTTGTTGACGCTCTATGTGACCCCGACGTTTTACGTGAGCATGGAGCGCTTCGCGCAATTTCTCCGCTCGCGTTTCGGCAGTGGCAAGACGGTACAATCTGAGCAGGCGTAAGTGCGCCGCTTTCTTGCCCGCAGGCGCCCTGCCTGCGTCGGCCGATTGCCTACCGTCGCCGAAAGTTGATGATTGTTCGATTGACGCTGTCGGCGTTACGTTGCTACAATGCCGTTCACCTGACGCGGGGTGGAGCAGTCTGGCAGCTCGTCGGGCTCATAACCCGAAGGTCAAAGGTTCAAATCCTTTCCCCGCAACCAAACAAATCAACGGCTTGCAGCGATGCAGGCCGTTTTTGTTTTCTGGATTACCAGGACTTATCGATCGGGTCGAGAGATACGTAGACGTGGACGTGATCGGCGCCGAAGTCCCGCGGCGCGATCTTCGCTAACCCGAACGAAGGCTCGCCCAGCGTATCGAACTTCCACGTAAACGCCTTCTCGCCGTTGACGATGGTGACAATCTCGTTGCGGTAGACATTCAGATACTTTGACCCGGGGCCCAGCTTGACGACGCGGGCAGTTAGTGCTCCCTGTGCTGACGTTCCAAGAGGGGCGTTGGTGTCGCGCTGGTGAGACATAGACATCGAGTCAATCGCGAATGCGCCGGACGCCAAAGTGACGCCTATGGCGCCTGCTGCCAAACCTTGAATGAGCTCGCGCGTTTTCATGGCAAGACTCCTAAAGTTAAAATTACCCATTTGGGTGGTGCTGTTCTC
This sequence comes from Gallionella sp., assembly GCA_036514695.1. Classification (GTDB taxonomy): domain Bacteria; phylum Pseudomonadota; class Gammaproteobacteria; order Burkholderiales; family Gallionellaceae; genus Gallionella. Next base: position 1,620 of record DATBWQ010000195.1, read on the forward strand.
TGCGCGTTTACATAAATCTTACGCGATAAGTCTACGCCACACTCCCCCTATTTGCGCTGGCGATGCCTCATGCTTGATTTTATTTTCGCACTAGCGACTCACCGCGATACGCCGCCACCGTCGCGACGTAGTCGTCGCCCAGATCCGCGGCGTGCAAAGCCCAGTCCGATACCCGTTGCGTTGCCGCGGTGAAATCGATCACGCGCGGCGCGACTTGATCCGCGTCGGCATCAAGGCATGCCAGCCAGACTTCGATTGCCGGATCCGGAAGTGCGATGCGCTCGAGAGCGGGCGGCCGCATGTCGTGCGGCGTGCCGATTCGCTTGCCTGGCGCCGCCAAGTCGCTTAGGCTAGGCACGATTCCATGGCTTAGACTCCGCACGCCAGTTCGTGCCATAACGGATTAAGAGTCCCCGCGTGTTTTTCCTCAAACTATTATCCCGCCTGCCGTTGGGCGTGCTGTATGCGCTTACCGATGGCCTGTATGTGTTTGTTTACCATATCTGGCGCTTCCGCAGGGAGCTGTCGTTGTCCAATCTCCGAAATTCGTTCCCGGACAAATCCGCGGCGGAGCTGGAACTGATTGCGCGTCAGGCGTACCGCAATGCCTGCAATATGATAGCCGAGATATTGAAGGGGTCGATAATCGGTGAGCAGGAGTTGCGCCGGCGCGTGCGGATTCTGAACATCGACGCGCTGGCGCGATTCACGCAGGCCGGCCATTCGGTAATCATGCTTGCGTCACACCACTGCAACTGGGAATGGCTGCTGCTCGCGGGCTGTCTTGAACCCGGGATTCGCGTGGATGCGGTCTACAAGCCGCTGCGCGTCGCCGCCATTGACCACTTTATCCTGGAGATGCGTTCGCGTTTCGGCGGCAACCCGATACCGGTCAAAGATTTCGTGGCTGCCGTGCTCAGGCGCCGCGGTGCGGCGCGCGTGCTCGCGCTGGTTGCTGACCAGACGCCGCCTTTGAGCGACGAAAAACACTGGACGCGCTTTCTCAATCAGGACACCGCATTTTTCGTTGGTGCCGACAGAATTGCGCGCATCATGCGTGCACCGGTATTTTTCGTGGGTATACGGCGCGTGCGCCGCGGTTATTACGAAGCGCGGTTGCAGTTGCTTGCCGAGCCGCCGTATTCCGGGACGAGCGAGAGCATCATCGAGCGTTACGCGCGGGCGGCGGAAGCCCACATCACGGAGCATCCCGCCGACTGGCTGTGGATGTACCGCAAATGGAAGTATCAGAAGCCACCGCCCATGTAATTCGCCTTGAGTCGCTCCGCGAGGTACTTGGCAAGCGCGGTATCGAGGTTGGGGAAGTTCAGTTTTGGCGCTTTTCCGGCAGCATGCGGGAGCCGTGTTAGGCGCGCAGGCTGATCTGGAACCCGGATTGAATGCCCATAATGATATCCGGGCCGGCCGGCGATGTGGCTTTGCAACGGGCTTAAGCCGTTATTTTGCTTAAGGTGTTGCATTGTTTCGAGTGCTTCTTTATAATCTTCAGTCTTTCGGGGCTGGCTAATCGATTCGTCTTTCCGCCAGTCCCCTGCTCTTTAAAAATTTACAGCCGATAAGTGTGGGCGCTTGGTTTTGGAACAGCGCATTTTCCGTTCGCGGAAGTTGCGTAACTTTCAATACAGAAGTGCTCGCACGATGTTTTAAAAACGTCAAGCGAGAGCAATAATTTTGCAGTGATTAAACTGAAGAGTTTGATCCTGGCTCAGATTGAACGCTGGCGGCATGCCTTACACATGCAAGTCGAACGGCAGCACGGGGGGTAACCCCTGGTGGCGAGTGGCGAACGGGTGAGTAATATATCGGAACGTGCCCTGTAGCGGGGGATAACCTATCGAAAGATGGACTAATACCGCATACGCTCTACGGAGGAAAGCGGGGGTCGCAAGACCTCGCACTATAGGAGCGGCCGATATCGGATTAGCTAGTTGGCGGGGTAAAAGCCCACCAAGGCGACGATCCGTAGCTGGTCTGAGAGGATGATCAGCCACACTGGAACTGAGACACGGTCCAGACTCCTACGGGAGGCAGCAGTGGGGAATTTTGGACAATGGGCGCAAGCCTGATCCAGCCATGCCGCGTGAGTGAAGAAGGCCTTCGGGTTGTAAAGCTCTTTCGGCAGGAACGAAATGGTTCGTGCTAATACCACGG
>DATBWQ010000196.1:0-6826 GCA_036514695.1 Gallionella sp.
CAGGGTAAATTTGTTCTCGGCGAAAAATGTAGGGTGGATAAGCGCAGCGCATCCACCATGCCAGCTCAAAAAGGTGGATGCGCTGCGCTTATCCACCCTACTACTTTTTGATTGCACAAGGCTCATAAAAAATCAGTCATCGTTGATTTTTAGAACAAATCTGCAAGAACAAATTTACCCTGTACTATCTGTGCGCTATCACACAAAGCTGGCGCCCAACCTGCTCGCAGGATGGGTAAAGCGAACAAGAGGCTGCATTGACTTCCATTCAAAGTGTATTGGCTGCGTTCGCCATCATCCTGATCGATCTCATCGGGCGGGCAGGGCTGGACAAGGTGCTGGCGCTGACCGGCGGACCGGCCATCGTGGCGCTGTGGGCGCAATTGCAATCGGTGGTGGAACTGGTCAGCACGGTGGCGCTGGCGGGAGTATTGCAGGGGTTGACGGTGTTGATCGCCCAGGTGCGCGAGTCGCGCGACGAGCGCAGTCTGTTGCGCAACGCGCTAAGGTTGGGCCTGGGCACTTCACTGGCCGTGGCGCTGGGCGTATCGCTGGTAGCCGGTTATATCCAAGGCGAGATCAGGCCGGAATTGTTGCTGCTGGCTGCGTTAGTTGGTTGCATCACGGTGATCCCCGGCACGCTCAACGCCTATTGGCTGGGCAAGCACCAGCAACAGCGTATGCTGGGGCTGGCGCTGTTGAGCAGCACGATCCTGATGCTGGTGGCAGCGGGCGCGTGGCTGGGGCTATCCCTGCGCGGGCTGATGTGGGTGCAGTGTTTCGTGCTGGCTATCATCGGTAGTGTGATCTGGCGCTACCTTTATAAGTTGTCCGGGCGCAAGCTGCCGCCGGCCGGCGGCGGGCAAGCAGGCGACACGCAATATTTACGCAAGCTGGTGAGTTACGTGCCGGTCGGTCTGGCCATCGGCATCATGAGTCCGGTCTCGATGCTGCTGGTACGCGGCATGCTGTCCGGCTCGCTTTCATGGGACGAGGTGGGGTTCTTGCAGGCGCTGTGGCGTTCCACCGAATGGGTCACTGCAACAGCGGCCGGCGTGCTGTCGCTGGTCTTCCTCCCTCGCTTCAGCAGCAGTCATGGTTCGGAGAGATTCAAGCAAGAGATGATGCGAGCCGGTTTGGCCGTGCTGATTCCTGCAGCGTGTCTGCTGCTGCTGATCTACCTCAACCAGCGCGCGATGCTGGCAACACTGTATGACGCGCGCTTTGTGGTCAGCGATGAAACTGCCGCGTTGTTCATGCTGGGAAGCTGGATACGCATCGCCTCATGGCTGTTCCTGTTCGGCCTGTTCGCCGCGCACCGCACACGGTTGATCATGGCGGGAGAGGTGTTGTCGCTGCCGCTGTATGCACTGCTGCTGTGGTTGTTCGCCGACGGGATGATGCTGGAGCGCACCGCGCTGTTGTATCTGGTCAGCTATCTCGCTTATCTGGTCTTCACCGCCGCCAGCCTGTTGTACTCGACGCGCAATACAACCAGTCGAAGGGCGTAGCGCATTGCACCCTGCGTGGGCTCAAATTATCAGAATCGAAGCCAGCCCGAGCAGCAGGCCCATACTCACCACATCGGTGGCGGTGGTCAGGAAAATGCTCGAAGCCGTCGCGGGGTCTGTGCCGAAGCGTTTGAGCGTTAGCGGGACGATGGCTCCGGAAATGCCGCTGATGGTGCAGGCTCCGACCATCGCCAGAAAAACCACCATAGCCAGCACTGGAGCATGCGGTGAGTGCTGCGAGCTTGCAATGACGTACATCGCGATTCCCGAGACTATGCCGACCGGCGCCCCGTTCAGCGCGCCGAGCATGCCTTCCTTGGCGATCAGCTTGCGTGAATCGCCGGATTTTATTTCGCCCAGCGTGATTCCCCGCAGCGTGACCGCAAGCGCCTGGCAGCCGGTGTTTCCGGACTGGCCGGCCAGGACGGGAAGGAACATCGCGAGGATGACAAGCTGGTCTATCGTCCCCTGGAACACGGCTACCACGCCGCCCGCCAGGAAAGCGGTCAACAGGTTGAGCTGCAACCACGGATGGCGAAACATGAAGCTGCGCAGCATCGGCGTCGAGATGCGCTCCTCCTTGTCGACGCCGACCATGCTGCCGGCCTGCGCGGTGATTTCGAAAGCTTGCGCCTCGAAGATCGCCTGGCCGCGCACCAGACCCAACAGCCTCTCCTGATCGTCGCACACCGGATAGACCGGATAATGGCGGCTGAGCGAGAGTTTCATCGCTTCCGATACGGCCATGCCGGGCCGTAACACAAACACATCGCGCAGCATGATGTCGGCGAGCTGCGCATCCCGCTCGGCGAACAAAAGGTCGCGCATCGTGACGAGGCCAAGCAGCTTGTGATCCGGATCGGTCACATAGCCATAGGTGATGAACGCCGTTTTAACCAGTGCACGCAGCTTTTCGATCGCCTCATCCACCGTCATCCCGGGGCGGAACATGGCATAAGTCGGTTCCATGAAGTGCCCGACGGTGCCTGCCTCAAACGACCGGTTGCGCTCCCATTGATGCGCAAGTTCCGGCGTGGCATTGTTGATGATCGCCTGGCGCCGCTCCTCCGGCAATGCGCTCAGGATGTCCTGGGTGAACGAGGGATTGAGATCGGCGAGCGCCTCGAAGGCAAGCGGGTCATCTGCCGATACAAGCAGGGCGGCAGCCTCATTCGGCGGGCAGGCCTTGAGCCGGGCAACCAGCCGTTGGCGCGGGCCATGGTTTTTCGGTTGAGATACAGACAGGGTTTGGTTCTGCATGGTTGTCCTCCTTGTTCAGGCGCGTAAAGTGTAACCTCAAGCAGGACAATGATGAACTGTTTTTAAAACGAAAATCTTTCTCTTGCGGCGGGATGGTGCTGGAACGGATAGCGTTGCTTTATCCCTTTACCCGCAGACAGGATGGGGCGGATTCCAGGCGGGCTATTAAAACGGCGTACTGGGTTTTATACATAGCGACAGAAATCGTAGCGAGCGGCTTTGGGGTGGGGGAGGCCGGAGCACAGCGCCCGGAGCATACACATCAGTATGTGAGGAGCGCGAGCACCGCCCGACCCCGCCTCGGAGTCGCGTAGTAGATTTATGTCGCTATGTATAGAATCGATGATGGCGTATTGGCAATCAATGGATCAAACCGTGATAATCTACTGCAAGGACATAAGGAGGGTATGAACATGATCAGGAAAATCCACATCGGTATTGCCGTTCTCTCGGTGGCATTCATCTCTAGCGGTTGCGTCAGCACCGACACGCTGAAAAAGATGGAGGCCGGAAAGAACGAGGAGATCATGGCGCTGCAGCAGCAAAGGGCCGAACTGGAAAAGCAGAGCGCCGAACTGGCACAGCAGAAGTCAAAACTGGAGCAGCAGAGCGCTGCACTGGAACAGCAAAATACGGCCATACAGCAGCAGGTCAGTATCCTTGAGCAGCAGAAGGCCGCATTGCTCGCAGCCAGTCAACAGCGGCAGCAACAGTACGATGCGCTGGTGCAGGGCCTGTCGAAGGAAGTGGAGCAGGGCCAGCTCCAGGTGCGGCAATACCAGAACATGCTGGCAGTGGATCTGGCGGAACAGATATTCTTCGACTCGGGCCGGGCGACGCTCAAGGCGGGCGGCAAGGACGTGTTGAAAAAGGTCGGCGAAGCGCTGAAAGGGTATGAGAACAAAGTCATCCGGGTCGTGGGCCATACCGACAACGTGCCGCTGGCCAAGTCCCTGCAGGGCACGTTCCCGACCAACTGGGAGCTTTCAGTCGCGCGGGCGACCAACGTGGTGCGCTTTCTGCAGGAAGTCGGCATACCTCCCGAGCGCATGGTGCCGTCAGGGCGAGGTGAATACGATCCCGTGGCCACGAACGACACGCCGGAAGGACGCCAGAAGAACCGCCGCATCGAGATCATGCTGATCGATCAAAGCTTGGCGAACGAAATGGAAAAGTCGGTCAACTGACGCCCGTTTACGCGGCGGGATCATCGGGGTGATTGGGGCTATGCCCCTATCTACTTTGTAGGGTGCCAATAAGCGAAGCGCATTGCACCGGATGTTTTCATTCCATGAAAACGGTGCGCTGAGTTTTCGAATCGATGCTGAACCCATTAGCTCCTGATTGTTTGCTATATCATTTCGTTTGTTTTCGAGGGTTGCAGGATTTAACCTCATTGCCGCTCGCATCCGTCAGATAGGTAATTTTCGCACCGAAGGTGAAGCGCTCGCGCTTAGGCAGCCAGGTCTGCGTCGCCCAGGTGCGACAACCGTTTTTGCTGATGCCGGCAACCGCGCGATAATCTTCGAGGCCGTCACCGTCGAAGTCGCCGACTTGCCACATCGAGGGATCAAGGAGGTCGGCATCGATGGCTTCCAGGCGACTCTTGAATCGTTGGAGGCCGTGCCTGCGGGTCTGGTGGACGACGACAGTGGTCGAGTAAATATTCAGCACGAGACCCGTGGCGGCAAAAGGCTTCGATTCCTTCAGTACGACGTAAATATCAAACTGCTTTCCGCTGGCCACCTTGGCGCCTGCGGGGGTCGAAGACAGCTTCTTGGCCTCGGCCACCGAAGTAAATGCGAGCAGGCTCACGAGGACTGCAGCGGATATTATTTTGTGGCTCATTCTCATTTCTCCTTGTCGGCGAATTAATCAAAACGGCTCACATCGCAAAGCCCCGTAGGCTGGCGGTGAGGCACGAACCCCAGCCTACCGCACTGTCAGACCTTGATCGCCCGTGTAAGCAGGTACTCGTGACGGACGATATTGTCGTGCAGATATTCGCTGACCATTTCATCCACTTCATTTCGCCACGCTTCGAGTTTTGCGGGGTCTTGCTGCAAAGCCTGCACAGTGCGTACGAAAGGGCCGGCCTTGGCTTCCTGGAATAAACGCAAATGCTTGGGGCTGAGCGCCGGGATGCCCATGATGCCCCGCTCGGAGTGCAGGCGTTTCACGCTGTCCCCAAGCCGTTGGCGCACGATAGCGACATCGCCCCACTGCACCGGCGACGCGATGCCCTGCTGCGGCGGGACATACTTGGCGTTCAAGCTGAACAAACGGCCGATCAACTGCTCGCCGGGCCAGGTGGCGAAGGCAATGATGCCGCCGGGCTTCAGCACGCGCAGCATCTCGCTCACGGCAACCTCGGGCCGCGGCGCGAACATATGGCCGAACTGGCTCAAGACGACATCGAAGGACGCATCCGGAAAAGGAAGCGCCTCGGCATCTCCTTCATGCCAGGCAATATCGTCATGACCGGCCAACGCAGCGCTTTCCCTCGCCTGCGCGAGCAGCGCAGGCGTCAGGTCAAGTCCGGTCACCCTGGCGCCCATTCGCCGCGCCGTGATCGCAACCACGCCGGTCCCCGTCCCCACATCCAGCACCGCCTGGCCGCCGGTCACCCTGGCAAAGTTAACCAGATGTCCGGCCACGGGTGTCGTGAAGACGGCCAGGTCGCCGAAATTTCCCATGGTCCAGGTTTCACGCTGTTTGGTTTTGAATTCGGCTATCGGGTCTGTGTTCATGTTTATCTCCATTGAAGAACAAGTGCCGTAGTGTCGTAGGCTGGGGTGAGGCAGGAACCCCGGCATTTGTAATTCAGAGAAGCTGGGGTTCGCAAGCTCACCACCAGCCTACGGTTCGCAAGCTCACCACCAGCCTACGCAGGCTCACCCCATTGCATATCTTCCGCAGCGATGTACTCCGCCCCCCAACTCGGCGGAAGGACGCCTTCCCGGATAAACCGATGGATAGATGAATGCGTCCAATCGCAAGGCGAACTCACATAACCATGTTTGACCGGATTGTAATGGATGTAATCCACATGTCGCGCAAAGTCATTCTCATCGCGTATCTGGTGTTCCCAATAGCGACGTTGCCATATACCACGCTCGCCCTTCTTGCACCGGCTCGCGCTGATGCGCTCGGTTTTAGGCAGCTTGCGTGAGAATCCCGCCTTGATCAATGCCCAGCGGATTGGGTAATCGGTATCACCCAGAGGTAGTGTCCAAATGGCATGAAGGTGTTCAGGCAACACCACCATGGCATCAATATGGAATGGATGCATGTCGCGCACCCTCTTCACGCTTTCTCGCAATTCGTAGATGTGGTCGATGAACAGCGTTTCCGACCTGTCGGCCAAATTGACGGTAAAAAAGAACGTGCCACCGGGAGTGAATGCGCGAGTATAAGTTCTCATGATTGGATCATTAACATATCTCCGCTGCGTAGCCACGTAGGCTGGGGTGAGGAACGAACCCCGGCACCATTCCATCTCGAAGAACCGTAGGCTGGCGGGGAGGAACGAACCCCAGCACCATGTAATCTCGAAACGCTGGGGTTCGCAAGCTCACCGCCAGCCTACCCATCTCTTTTCAGGGTTTCCGGAATAACTCGTCGAGCGGGTTCTTGCCTGCAGGGGCGTTGCCGGAAACGCACTTCGCGGCGAACTCTTCCTCGATGTTGTCGCGATAGAAGCTCCATGCCGCCCCCGAGCTGCTGAGGCGGCGCCAGGTATCCTCGCCGACGCCGCCGTACTGCAGCGTGCTGCCGTCGTCGAGCTGGACATGCAGCATCCGGGCGCGCGCATCGTAGCCGATAGCGCGCAACCTGCCCGAATTGATCTTCTTCATTTCCATGGCGGCATCCTGGAACTGTTTCGAGCACTTTAAATTATTTGGGCTACGTCCCCAATGGCACTAACTTAAGAGAAGTATCTTTCCGATCAAATGGATAGAGGGTGGCTGAGAGCCTCTGGCGTTATCATGCGGGTGTCGAATCCGTGATACATAACGCGAAAGGATCAGCCACCATGAATGATAGCAAGAAAC
>DATBWQ010000197.1:0-4123 GCA_036514695.1 Gallionella sp.
CGCAGGGCATACCGAGGACCAGTCACCTCGTAAATCCATCTGGAAACGCAATAACTGCGAACGACGAACGTTTCGCTCTCGCCGCCTAATACCGGCGAGCTCTGCACCGGTTGGTTCATGGGCCGGGTAACGCAAGTTACAGCAGAGTCATTTACATGAGCTCGCGTGCTGCAGGGTCACTTTGCAGCACGCCAAATCCAAGGTGACTCGCCGTACGTAAGCCTGCCGGGTTGGCGGCCGTGCGGTCAAATCAAACAATCCGGCTAAGTATGTAGAACTGCCTGTAGAGTACTTGCGGACGCGGGTTCGATTCCCGCCGCCTCCACCACCGACACCACCAGCAACATCCAACGCCGTCCCAGTGACGGCGTTTTTCTTTGGTTTTCGGACTTGGCAACGGGTTGCGGTGAACGCAGATCATCTGCTTGACAATGTATGCCACCGAGTGGCATAGTTTGCTAATGGAGCGAGTGTTCAAGACCCGCTACTTCAGCCGCTGGATGCGAAAAACGGGGCTGACTGACCGCGCATTGTGTAGCGCAGTTGCAGAGATGATGCAAGGTCTGATCGACGCTGACCTGGGTGGTGGTGTCGTGAAGAAGCGGGTCGGGCTTGCAGGTCGAGGCAAGCGAGGTGGCGCCAGAACGCTCGTTGCCACCAACAAGGGGAACAGGTGGTTCTTCATCTACGGGTTCGAGAAGAATGATAGAGCCAACATCACGGACGATGAACTGGAAGCGTTGAACGATATCGCGGAGCAGTTGCTGGCCAGAACAGGCAAGCAACTCGATGAAACGGTGCAAGATGGTTCGTTACAGGAGATTTGCCATGACATCAAAGACTAAGACCAAGAGCCGAATTCTTGAAGCGGTGCACGAGACAGCCAGCGATCTGCATCGTCTGGGTTTTATTGATAAACGCAAGATGCGCAAGTTCGATGCACTGTGCCTTGATCCCATTCCACAATACGACGGCAAGAGAATTCGCGCATTGCGAGATCACTTGCAGGTGAGTCAGGCAGTGCTTGCCGCCGTATTGAATACCAGTCTCTCGACCGTGCGTAAATGGGAAGTTGGCGACAAGCATCCGAGCGGACCATCACTAAAGCTGCTCAGCCTGCTTGATCGCAAGGGACTGGAAGCAGTGATCTGATCAGGGAACCGGTGTCTGCACTTTTCGCGGTTTGAGGCCGGGAGTGTCCAGCACCGGCCAATGACGCGGCCGCTGTTTCCGGGGGTTTTTCTCAAAATCATTGCCCGTGATTTAGATGCTATTTAGAGGCAAGAATACAACTCTGACGCAGACTTACAGATGGTGGAGTTGACCTACGCCGCCTCCACCACCGACACACCCAGCAGCAACCAACGCCGTCCCAGTGACGGCGTTTTGTTGCTCATGGCGCTGACCGTCCCGGTAAACCCGATCGCTTTTGCTCCAGAGATATTTCGCCGTTACCATGCGGGCATAGACAGAAAATGTCAGCCCCATGACTCACATAAGAAAACACGGTTTCCACTACGCGTGGGTCATCCTGTTTGCGTCCTGCATCCTCAATGTGGCCAGCCGCGCGGATTCGGCCTCATTCGGGGTTTTCATAGACCCCCTGGTCGCGCAATTCGGATGGAAACGCGGCGACATATCTTTTGCCTATTCGCTGGCGTTTCTGGCCGGCGTGCCTGCGATGGTTGCCATGGGCTGGCTGGGCGATCGCTACGGGGCCCGCAAGCTCATGATCGGTGCGTCCCTATTGATAGGCACGGGCACGGTTCTCTTGGGAACCATCAAGGAGCTCTGGCACTTCTACGTCTTCTACGGATTGTTTGTCGGTTCGCTGGGGAACGCTGCCTTTACGGTGCTGCTGCCGGTCATCCTGACCCGATGGTTTCACCGGCATATGGGCCTGGCGCTGGGCATTTACTGGGCTGCCTTCGGGGCGGGCCCCATGATTTTTGCCCCCCTGTTCCGCTGGTTGATCGAAACCCGTGGCTGGGAATGGTCTTTCACCCTGATAGGCATTGTGGTGGGTGGCATTCTCATCAGCTTTTCGACATTGATACGAAACAGTCCCGCTGATAAAGGGCTGTCAGCCTATGGAGCCGAAGGCATCGCCAAAGAGCCGCCTGCTGCTGCCGCAACCGGCATCGTGCCGGCAGGTCTGCGCGAGGTGCTGGCCCGGCGGCCGGTATGGCTGCTGATGGGCATCCATCATATCGGCTGCGTGGGACACGCCATCATCCTCGCCCATGTCGTGTCCATGGCAACTTTCATGGGCGTGTCCGGTGTGGAGGCAGCCGGTGTGCTCAGCACGATCGCCGGCACCTCGATCATCAGCCGCTTCGTTTCCTCCATCCTCACGGAGCGGTTCGGCGGCCGGGCCGTCCTCACGCTGGCCCTGATCGGCCAGAGCACGCCGGTTTTCATATTGCTTTTTGCCAGCGAAGCATGGGTGTTCTACCTGTTCGCCGTCATTTTCGGCCTGTGCTACGGCGGCGAGATGGTGGGCTTCCCGATCATCAACCGCCAGCTGTTCGGCGCCAAGGCGCCGCTCGGTTCGATCTATTCCTTCCAGATGCTGGGCGCCGCCACCGGGATGGCCCTGGGGGGCTGGCTGGGCGGCATCCTGTTCGATCTGTCCGGTAGCTATACGTGGTCTATTCTTGCATCCATCGTGATCGGGTACCTGGGACTGCCGCTGGCGCTCGCATTGCCGCGCCACAGAAGACCGGTCGTGTTAGAGGCGAGCGCTGCGATCAAGGCGTGATGGCCGGACCTTGCGGCATTGGATACCGAATCGACTCACCGCCCCTGCGGCAGCAACCAACACTGCGCCGGCTGCTGCGGCCGCTAGTTGGAATCTACCCTCGGGGGCGTGCCACAGCAGACTTGGCCACTGCTACTGGTGTCATTTTTTTGTATGTCGTCTGATCGGCCTCACTGACCTGCCCCCTGTAGACGATTTCCTCGGTGCCAGGTTGCATTGCCTCGTCAGCACACCGGCCACGGCCCCGAACGCATTGCCGACCCAGCCCGTCACACCGCCACCCCCGCCCGAAGCATTCCGCCCTCCCACGCCATCGCAAGGCTGCTGTTCCCCTCGAGGAACGACCTCAGCAAATCGCCAACCGCTTCCCTCCTCCACCGCTGCAGCAACGCAGGCGCATCGCCCGCGCCGTGCGCGACATGCTGGTAGAACCGCTCCAGTTCCCTGCGGCTCGCCACCAGCCCCTGATCCAGCTTCGACCCTGCGCACAGGCACTGCAGCACCGCAAATAACGCGTCGGTGCGGAATTTGTCGGCCGCACCGATCTCAGGTTCCGCTGCGGGCAGTTCCGCTCCTGGAAGCGCCCGCGCCGCGGCAGCGACGATGTCCGCACCGCACGCTTGCGCGATCGCGCTGGGCAGGCTGCGCACTTTCGCCAGCGCAGCGACCGAACCCGGACGCTCGCGCGCCAGTTCCACCATCACTTCATCCTTGAGAAAAGCGCGCGGCGGCTTGTCATCGCGGCGCGCCGCCCCGTCGCGCCAGGCGGTCAGTTCCTTGAGCACCGCCTGCAGCGGTGGGGACAGCAGATTTGCGCCGCGCACGCGCAGGTAATGCGTCGCCGGATTAAAGCCGAAGCGGCCGATCTCGCAGGCAGCGGCACATTCCTCGTCGGCCCGGCACGCATGGCCGAGAGCCTCGAGCTTGGCAAGCATCCCACGCTGCACGGCGGGCAGGTAGCGCACGTCGTCTGCCGCGTAGCGCAGCTGAACCGGCGACAGCGGCCGCTGCTGCCAGTTGCTGAAGCCCAGGTCGCGCCCGAGATTGACACCGGTCAGCTCGAGCACCAGTTTTTTCAACGACACCGGGTACGGCAGGCCGATGAAACCGGCGCCGATCTGGGTGTCGAAAACGTTCGCGGCGGGCCGCGCGAGATGGCGCACCACCGGCTCGATGTCGCTTTCGCCGGCGTGGACGATCTTCATCACCGACCGATCGGCCAGCAATTCCCAGAAAGGCGTCATGTCGAACCCGGCCAGCGGATCGATCAGCGCCAGCGCGCTGCGCGAGGCGACCTGCGCGAGGCAGAGCTTTGGATGGTAGCTCTGCTCGCTGATGAACTCGCTGTCGTAGGCGAAGCTG
>DATBWQ010000198.1:0-10958 GCA_036514695.1 Gallionella sp.
CAGTTACTCTTATTGAGGATTACGTATTTGAAGACAGTGTCTCCGCATCTCGTAGGTCGGGCTACGCCCGACGCGGCGGGCAAAGCCCGCCCTACGGTAAATCACATAACAGTCATGAATTATGTAAAGCTCTATAGATAACCGGGATGAAAATTCATTTGGCGTGCGCGCATATACAGCGCCCATCATCGCCGCAAAGCCCCATTTGAGATTCGGTCAGGCTCAGGGTTGAGCGCACTGTTTCCTTGCTGCCATCGAACAGCACGTCGAAGCGGGCCGCTTCGTTCCATTCGTCGCAGTAGCGCCATTCCCACACCAGTTCATCGCGTGCTTTGAAGTAAGCAGTACCAGAGGGTAACGATGGACCCAGAATGCGCAGCACCTGGTTCTTGGTCATGCCGGAGCTTATGCGCGCAAAGGTTTTTATGCCCATGACATTCTCGATGCGTTGCATCCTGCCATCCGCTCCGATCTGCACCATGAACGTGTGTATGCCTCTAGGGTAGGCGAGTTGTTGGGAACCGTCCGGTTCCTGCCAGCGCATCGCCGGGTCGCCCATGATGCGCAACACATCCTCAAGCCGGGAGTCGCCAGGCTTGAGTCCTCTGCCGCTGTAGGAAGCACAGGCGACAAGCAGGAACGCCGACAGTATCGTTATTAAAAGTTGCATGGCAACTTTGCGGAAACTGCAAGGATGCTACTCCACACTGCCGAAGGAGGGATCGCTGGAATAAGGCGGCAGAGGCAAGCCGGCGATACGGCTGGCCTGACTGACCGGCCCGCCGGGAAATAGTTCATAGAGCATTTCGCGTCCGCGGCCATCGCAAAACTTCTCTTCCAGTTCGCGCAATAATTCACGGGCACTGCCCGCCATGCCTTGTTTGCGGTAGCGTTCTCTCAGGTAGATGATGATTTCCCAGTGTTCGTCGGTGAGATCGATTTTTTCCGCCTTGGCGAGTTGCTGTGCCACCAGCGGCGACCAGTGTTCCAGATCGAACAAGTTACCTTCAGGGTCCGTTTCCAAAAGACGGGCATCTTTTATGGTTTTGTTGATGTCGAGCATGATGGAATCCTCCTGCTGACGTTGGTGGATGGTGTGATAACCCATCCGGAACGAACATCCTAGGATGGTCGATGGGCTATGTCAACTACGCTGACATGCGTAAGGAGCAGGGCGTCGATCGCCGCAGGGGATGAGCCTGATTTCTACTCTTCGATGAAGAAAGGCACGGGGTTGTGCTGGATGGCTACCAGTACGATGTAGGCGAATACCGCTTGTGCCATGAGCCACGCGAACAGGCGGGTGGATTTGCGCTTGGCAAATTTCAATGCGACAAAACCCAGCCCGATATACAGCAACAACCCGGCCACTTTGGCGGTCAGCCATGCATCCACGAAAGGATATTGCTGGATGGCGACAGCCAGCGCAATGGCCGAGGCGAGCAGCAGCGTGTCCACCACATGCGGCACGATCCTGACCCAGCGCTGTTGCATGATGGGTGAACCGCGCAAACTCCAGATGCCGCGCAACAGAAACAGTGCGTAGCTGGTGATGGCGCAAGCGATATGCAGGCCTTTGAGCAACAGGAAACTCATGGCAAATCCTCCTCGATGCGCTGAAACGTGCGCCGATACACCGAGATGGCGGTGAGGAGCGCGTATCCGAGCAGCATGCCCTGCAGCAGCAAACCAAGTGCGACCAGCCATGTTGCCGCATTCCACCAGGGTGCGAACAGTGCTGCAAGCAGTGTGCCGCGATGCAGTCGCAAGTGCCGCCACATCCAGGTTTCCGGGATGATCTGCTTCATATTGGGAACGCCGCTTTTTACCCCGCCGCGGAACAGATGGAACCACACCAGAAAAGGGACGATCTTGTACAGCATGCCATGCATCAACGACATGGCAAAGCCGAGCATGAACAATAATGCGGACAGCGTGGCGAGATGATCGATATCCGGAAAGAGCAGAGTTGCCAGCGCAAACGGGGCAGCGCACAACAGCGCCGCCATGCCTGTCCGGAAAAAACTCAAAGCGGCATCCGCAACGCGGCGGCGGCGTTTGTTTTGCAACCTGAGTGTGGCCACGGCATAACTGCCTGCCAAAAACCAGAACAGGCTTTGCGCAACGATTGCCGCCCACTGTGGCATCGGTTCGAGCAGAAGGGACAGCAGGCTCAACAGCAGCGCGATGAACACGGCGGGAGTCAAACCGTTGCCCAGCCATTTCGGGTAGTTTGGCGTGAGCTGGAACATCGGCACCACTTGAAAGGACACGCCGATGATCAGCAACATCACCCAGCCGCCCAACGACAGACCGATATGGGCTATGGACAACTCGGCATAGGGCAGCGGCGAACCGGTGGCATAGCCATGCGCCAGCAGCATGCCCAATGTGATGGCTCCGCCGAGCGCGATGATGGACAGCAGTATCGCGGTCTTGGTGGCATTGTATGCGGGAGAGCGCGCCAGGCTGATCAGGCTGGCAATGATGAATGTTGTAAAAGCAAACCCCAATAGCGGCCAGGCGAGATTGAGCAATACCGGTTTGCCCAGCATGAAGCCGGCAGGCAGCAGCAATGCGCCCGATATCAGCGGCAGGAAGGTGAGCCATGCGGTCACCCGGGAAGCCGGCATCGGGCAGCCGATCACCACCGGCAGGATCTGCTGCATCGCACCCAGCATGACCATCGCCATGAATCCCAGCGTGATGCAGTGCGTCGCGGCAAGCAGCGCGGGCGAGCGTATGTTGGCAAATGGATTGTCTGTGCCGGACACCAGCATCAGCGCAGCCAGCAGCAGGAAAAGCGGGGCGGCAGTGAAAAAGCGCAGCGGCACGGAAATCGGCGGTGCCTGTTCGGTACTGAGCGAGACGATCTTCATGCGCCGCGGCTGATGCGGATTGAAAAGCTTCCATCTGTCTGCGCATCGGTCTGCCAGGCATAACCGCTGTTGCGCAGCACTTCGTAAAGCGGGTAGGGTTCGCGATCAATATGCACATGCAGGACTGCACCGGCGGGGAGTGCCGGCAATGCGCGCATGATGTGCTCGAAAGGCTCCGGCGGCGGCAGTCCGCGCACATCCAGTTCGTGTGCCATGTCCGCGCACATGGTGATCAAGCCACCCGCATGCGGCCAAGCAGCGCTTCCCGCTGTGTTGCGAGAATGTTATCCGCGATGGGATAGAGAATCTGTTCTTCCTTGAGGTTGTGCTGCTGCATCACGATCAACAGCGTCTCCGACAAACCGCCATATCCATGCGCGTCCCGGTATGTCAATGTGGTGGCCATTTGTTCGACGAGTGTGTTCATCTGCGCGTGTTCCATGCGCATCATCTGCACCGGGCCGCCAGGACCGCCGGCGGAGACCAGCGCGGGGAAAAGCTCTTCTTCTTCCATGCGAAAGTGCCTGGCCAGCCCGGTTCGGAACTTGTCAAACGCAGTTTCCGCATCGCTCCAGTTATTGGCCAGAACGGCATGTTCGGCGTTGGCGAATGCCTCGTCACAGGCGTGATGGTCAGCGCTCATATATTTGGCAATGGTTTGCATATCAGCATCCTAAAAAATTACGGGCGGTGCTTTCGTTGCGCCAATGGCGGGTGAAACCGGAAAGCGTTGGCATTGTATAATAATACATGTATCATGTGCACATGTTATATAGTGATCGCGTGGCTCGCGGCACGCTTCGTATACGGCATTTCGCAAACATCTTTCAATTTCTATCTTTCAATTCCAAGGAATCCAGAATGACACATAATTGCTCCAACACCATTTCCTCCGACATGCGTTATCCGTTCGATGCGCGCGGAGTTGCAAAACGCTTTCGTCACGCCGCGATCTTTGGCGCGCTGGACTCGCTGAATCCGGGCGAGATGATGGTCTTCGTCAACGACCACGATCCATTGCCGTTGCTTGCCCAATTGACGCAACGTTACGGCGAGGGTATCGCGATCAGTTATGTCACCCGCGAACCGGGTCAGATCGTCATCAATTTCGCGCGTCAATAAGTGAAATTCTCCATCGTTCCCATGCGTCGCGTGGAAACGATAAGAAAGTCCTGAAACATGAACCATCCGGATTTCTTTGATGCAGTGCCCAGGATCAGTTTGTACGACCCGTTGGCGGAATTTCTCGGCGCGACAAAAGACGGGATTCTGCAATACGGCTACTTCGATGCGGTGCGTCTGGCCGGCCACTCCTGCCCGACGGTCGCTGCGGCCTACTGGTCTACCTTCAAGGCACTTGCATACCTCTATCCGGATGCAATGCCGGTGCGTGGCGAGATTCGTGTGGAATTCAGCCATGACAGCGCAAGCGGTGTCACGGGAGTCATCGCAAATGTCGTGAGCATGCTGACCGGCGCCATGTCCGACAATGGCTTCAAGGGCATCGGCGGCCGCTTCGACAGACGAAAGAAATTGTTCTTTGCGGTGGAAATGCCGGGGGAGATGCGGTTCACCCGGCTCGACACCGGCCGGGCCGTGCAAACAGCGACAAACCTGAAACATATCCCGGCTTCACCGCGCCTGCCCGAGCTGATGGCAAGTTGTTTGTCGGATACCGCAACAGCAGCGGAAACAGCCGAATTCCGGCAGCTCTGGCAAGCACGGGTGCGCAGCATCCTGCTTGAACATGGCGATGATCCGGATGTCTTTCTCGTCACGCCGGTTTGATTGACACATGAAACGAAGCCCGATCCTGCAACCGCTATCGCGAGAGCACCACACCGCCCTCACGCTGGCAAAAGCCAGCGAGCGTGCGGCAAGATCCGGTGATGAGGCTCTGGTTAGGCTAACCTGCCAGCGCGTGATCCGGGCATTCGCGGATGAACTGGAGCCGCACTTCCGGATCGAGGAGGTATCGTTGCTGCCGCTGCTGAACAGCCCGGAAACACAGCCGCTGCTCGAGCGTACCCTGGCAGACCATAGTCAATTGCGCGGACTGCTCGATGCCTTGCGACAGAACGATGCCGGGGCATTGGATAGCTTCGGCAAATGCCTGGCGGCTCATGTCCGATTCGAGGAACGCGAGCTTTTTCCGGTGCTCGAAAGTTTGTTGTAGTGAGCGAGAAAGACCAGCGCATGGGAAACAAAATATACCTGCCCACGCATCCGCTCTGGCTGGTCGGCTTCCGGCCGTTCTTTGCACTGGCGATGTTATCGGGATTGAGTCTGCCGGTTTTGTGGGCATTCATTCATTCGGGTGTGATCGCCGCGCCGGCAAGCTCATTCTCCATGGTGCAGTGGCACGCCCATGAGATGTTCTTCGGCTTCGGCTGGGCGGTGCTGGGCGGTTTCCTGCTGACCTCGACCAAGAACTGGGTCGGGGTGCGCGGCTACCACGGTTACGCGCTGATGTTCCTGATGTCGGCATGGCTGTTCGAGCGGGCCGGGATGTGGTTCGGGGGAGCCTGGCCGCCGCTGCTGTTCCGGATCTCCAACAACCTGTTCATTGCCGCCATCGTCGCGATGCTGATGTGGACGCTGATACGCAACCGCAAGGCCGACTCCTATCGCGACAACTACTTCCTGTTGCTGATCCTCCCGCTTTTTCTGCTGAGCAAGAACCTGATGCTCAGCGCCGACTATTACCAGATCGGCTGGAGCATGGCGGTGGGACTGTTCCGCATGGCCTTTCTGGTGATGCTGGAACGAACGCTGTCCCAATTCATGAAGAGCGTATTCCAGGTTGCCATCTTGAATGATCCGCTGCTGAACAAGGCGATCAAGCTGCTCGGGCTGCTGCTGGTGTTTGCCGGCCTGATGCCGCCGCAACTGTCAGGCTGGATCGAACTGCTGCTCGCGCTTCTGCTGGCAGGCCGCTTCATTTACTGGAAGCCTCAATTGGCGATGCAGCGGCTCGACATCGGCATCATGTATCTGGGTTACATCGCGCTCGTCTCGCAACTGCTGATCGAATTTCTCAGGCATATCGTCCATCCCGAATGGGCGGTATCCGTGTCCATCCACGTCTTCACCTTCGGCGTGATGGGACTGATCATCCCCGGCATGCTGATCAGGATATCGAAGGGGCACACCGGCAGAAAGGTGGTTTTTGACGCGCTCGACAAATCCGCCCTGCGGATCATGATGCTGGGCTTCGTGCTGCGCATCATCGCACCGCAGCTTCACCCTGCCGGATATGCCTACTGGATCAACCTTTCGGCAGCGTGCTGGTTCATGTGTTTTGCGCTGCTCGCATGGCGGTATATTCCATTTCTTTTCCAGCCGCGAGTCGATGGCAAGGAGCATTAGACAAGAATCACATTCTCGCCGGAAAACAGTATGTAGGTTGGGTTGAGCACAGCGATACCCAACAACAAAAGCAAAACCGCCGGGCTGCCCCGGCAACTGTGCGTACCGCTTCCGGCTTTGCGGTATCATCGCACCCACGCAAATCTGCCATGCAGTTCAATCGCAATGACATCCGAAAACTTCATTGACCTTCCTCCTTTGCTCAGTGCGCGCGGCACGATCACGCTGCCCGGCTCGAAAAGCATTTCCAATCGCATATTGCTGCTGTCGGCCCTGGCGCAGGGCAGGCCTAGTGCGCGGCTATAGCTTGGTGCAAGACGCAAGCGGCAGCGTGGTGTCGGATGCGGGGCAGTTGGCTATCGGCGCGGAACTGCGCATCACCTTTGCGCAAGGGTGGGCGCGGACTGAAGTAAAAGATCGAGGCGGGGTTCGCACATCCGATAAAATCAACGATGGCGGGCTTTAAAATATAATTGGAATTAACGGGAAACAAGGGATTAATATTGAACATAGTGGCAAGGAACGCGCTAGAATTAGCGCATGAAATTTGAATGGGATTTCACCAAAGCGACCGCGAATTTTCGCAAGCACGGCGTTACCTTTGAGGCAGCAGCGCAGGCCTTCGAGGACGAGTTGTCGGCGACCTTTCACGACCCTGACCACTCTCGGGGAGAGGTTCGGCTAATCACTTATGGACTGGGGGCTGACGGAAGATTGCTGGTGGTATCCCACTCCGAACAAGACGGCACAATCCGGATTATCAGCGCACGAGTGGCAACCAACAAAGAAAGAAAACGCTATGAAACCTAAGACACCAGGCAAACCTGACGATGATTTGCGTCCTGAATATGATTTTGATTTCTCCAAGGCAGAGCGGGGACGTTACGCCAAACGACTGAAGACCGAGGGCTCAAATCTGGTGCTTGTCGACCCTGAACTGGCCAAGTCCTTTCCTGATTCAGCCTCTGTAAATGCCGCCTTACGCTCGGTAGTTGAGTTTGCAAAACTGTCGGCTGGTCTAACACGACGTTCGAGCGGGCGCACCACAAAGCGGCGCGCTGCTTAACTTCAACATTAGGCGTAACCATATTCCCCTTCGCCTGTTAGCTGCGCGAGACCTAGGCGCAGCGCTTGGTGCGAGCAGAGAATGCCGCGCAGCACTTGATCTTGCTCGACCCGACAAAAGTCCTGGCGCGTGGCTATAGCATGGTGCAGGATGCCAGCGGCAGCGTGGTGTCAGATGTGGGGCAGTTGGCGGTTGGCGCGGAACTTCGCATCACCTTTGCGCGAGGGTGGGCGAGGACTGAAGTGAAAGAGCGGGGCGGGGAATGACGTCGTTCCCGCTGTGAATGATGAGGCGTTGAAGAAGTTTAGAGAAATGAAAAAACAATTCAATCTGAACCTATTTGTTTTTGATTCGGCTGAGTCCGGACAAGAGGGTCTACACCATCGTCCTGCCGGTGTTTATTGCAGCAGGGGAAAATGCCGAATCCGCACTACGCGGGCTGGTCTCCGCGATTGAATTGCCAAACGGCAAGGCTTGAAGGATACTGCCGACGCAGCAAAAAATTCACTACATTGCTTCATCAGAAAACCGGCTTCAGTAAACGGACAGACCACGCTTTCTACATTATTCTTAAGGAGTCAATCAAATGAATTGGCAACAACACATTCACGTCGATCCCGCCATCTGCAAGGGACGCGCCTGCATTACCGGGACTCGCATAACGGTCAGCAGCGTGCTCGATAATCTGGCTGAAGGTATGACGGTTGAGGCCATCGTTGCCAGCTACCCGCCGCTTACCGCGGAGGATGTACAGGCCTGCATGGCTTATGCGGCGGCGTTGGCTCATGAGGAACTGGTGCCGATGGCGGCATGAAGTTCAAGATCGACCAGAATCTGCCGATTGAAGCCGCCGAACTGCTCAAGGCTGCCGGCCACGATGCCATGACGGTCTATCAGCAAACGTTGGGAGGCGCCTCCGACGAACGCATCGTTGATGTATGCAAGGATGAAGACCGAATCCTGATTACCGCCGACCTCGATCTGTCGGACATCCGGCGCTACCCTCCTGCATAGACGCCCGGATATATGGTGTTGCGCTTGCCACGACAAGGCAAACAGGCATTGCTTGATCTGCTGGCGAAAGCCATTCCCATGCTTGCGGTGCGTCCAATCAATGGACAACTCTGGATTGTCGAGCCTGATCGCTTGAGGATTCGCGGTGGGGATTGATTGAGTGACAAATAATAATGGTGGTGTCCCTGAGGGGCAAAAACAATTCACCATTTCATTTCCGAAATGGATCGATGGAGTCTGACCCCATCGATTCGCCTTAACTACATTCGGTTCATTCGCCCGATAGATTGATAGGTCTACCTCACTGAGTTAGACATCACGCTACGTTCGCAGCCATTTGCTCCAGCCTTTGACTGACCTCGTCCCAGAAATTCTCGATTGCCAGTGCATATTTTTCAATATCTGCTTCTCGCAGGTAAATGTCTTCTCCGGCTAGCGGTTGAAGCACAGACACTGAGCGGGAAAATAACGACAGGCCTGCCATTGTCGGGTATACAAAGAGGTCTGGACGCAGGCTCCTCAGTTGAGATGTGCCAGAACCCTCTGCGTGCTTAACGGCATTACAAATAAGCCGAAGTTCCTCAAGCATTTGCCATGAACCGAAACGCTCAACATCAACACCGTTTTTACACAGAGCCTCCAAATCTTTTTTGTAATCAGCGTCATCTCTTGATGCCAATGGAACGTGTCGGACCAAATCAAATAATTGCTGCTCAAATAAATGCCGCAATCCAACCGCGTAGAGATTAATCACACTCTGTTTTACAGCAGCCATGCTTAAATACCAAGAAACGGCATTATCGTGGGCCCGTTCAGCCAGCTCGCTACCGTCGCTTTCGTAGAAGGTGGGTAAGGCGCCAAGGCGCTGATATTCTTCGTGCGCGAATCTGTCAGCTTCCTCCACAAGATTATTGAAAAGCGGCAGTAGCCGCTCGGGCAGCGCCTTACTAAAGTACCGGATTGCCGGAACGTAAAGGGAGTTAACCGAATGAGCCCAGAAAAGTTCGCTTCCTTGAAACTCGCTCGTCTTGGCTGTGCTCATCTCGTTCCCTCTGACGTTTAATTAGAAATAGATACCCCACATCTTGTTTATTTTTACGTCATTATTCAACAGCAGCAGTAGTAGCTCGTGTGGAGAAAACGATCATCGCGGCATCACCACCTTGTTGAAGAAATCATCAGCGAGCGCGGGATCTAGGGTGCGCAATTGCCGATAAATTTCCAATACCTGGGTGCGCTCATCTTTCATCCCATAGACAAGCCCCAGGTTATACCAAGCACCGGCATACTCTGGATTGATGCGCAGAGCCTCGCGATAGGCATTGATCGCCTGATCGGCTTGGCTGGATTCTCCATAGGCATTCCCAAGGTTGACCCAAGTATCGGCATCCTCATGATTGATGCGTAGAGCCTCACGATAGGCCTTGATCGCCTGATCGGTTTGACCGGATTTTCCATAGGCAATCCCAAGTTTGACCCAAGCAACGGCGTACTCAGGATTAATGCGCAGAGCCTCGCGATAGGCCTTGAGAGCCTGATCGGCTTGGCCGGATTTTCCATAGACAATCCCAAGGTTGACCCAAGCAACTTCATCCTCAGGATTGATGCGCAGAGCTTCGCGATAGGACTTGAGCGCCTGATCGGTTTGGTCAGCCTCTAAATAGGCGACACCTAGGTTGTTCCAGGCATCTGCATATTCAGGGTTGATGCGCAGTGCATCACGAAAGGTCTTGATCGCCTGTTCGGCTTGACCAGTCTTTCCATAGGCAAGCCCTAGGCTGTTCCAAGCCAAAGCACTGCGCGGATTTGCTTTTGTCCAGGCGCGGGCGTGGGCGAGAAGGGCGTTCCAGTCTTTTTTTTCCTCAAGCGCGATGGCCTTTAACAACCAAGCGGATTCATCGAATGCCGTGGCCTTAGCGATTTTTGCGCGCTCGGGGAGAACCGCAATCCAATCGGCGGGGAGCGCGAAATTGAGGTTCTGTCCTTCAGACAGATAAAAAGTGGTGATGCCAATCAGACGCCCTTCTTCGTCGAACAGGCCGCCGCCGCTGGAGCCGGGGGAGATGGGCGCAGTGGTCTGGATGATGCTCGCATCCCCTGCTTCACGCAGCGAGGCGATGATGCCATCGCTCAAGCTGAGTTCCAATCCCTGCGGTGCTCCCAAGGCAACGACGCGCGCGCCGATCTTGAGCCCTTTCACGGAGCCTATCTTGACAGAAGGCGCAGTGAGGTTCGGCACGGCAAGCTGGCATAGGTCGCGCTCGCGGTCGGTATAACGGAAGATGGCGGGCAAGGTGTCGGAACCAGATTTAACCTCCATGCGTGCGGCTTTATCGGTGACGTGGCAATTGGTAATGACCTGAGCCGTCGCAATGACTACGCCGCTGCCCAAACTGATCACCTTGTCCTGCGCGTCAAGGGCGCGAACAATCACGATGCTGGGCGAGGCCATGGCAAACACTTCAGCAGGCGTCTTGGCGAATGCGAAGTCAGGAAACAATATGAGGAGGCAGACACCGAGGCGGTACATGATTTCTCCTGCTACTACTGTTGGAATTAGAGGGCTTATTTTGCCTGTTATTCTACGCGGATTCCAAGACCGGTAGGGTGGGCACCACGTGCCCACGCGG
>DATBWQ010000199.1:0-2554 GCA_036514695.1 Gallionella sp.
TGATACGCTGGTGAACCAGTCGCTAGACGTTAGTCGCTAGTCGTTAGTTAAACCGGATTCTCAACTAACGACTAACGACTACCAACTAACAGCTGCTTTAATCATGACCAAATTCGCTTTCGTATTCCCTGGCCAAGGCTCGCAGTCGCGCGGCATGATGAACGGCTACGTCGATTTTCCGGTGGTGCGCAACACCTTCGCAGAAGCCTCGGATGTGCTGGAGCAGGACTTGTGGCAGATGGTCACGGAAGGCAGCGATGCCGAACTGAACTCCACGGTGAACACGCAGCCCGTCATGCTCACCGCCGGCGTGGCGGTGTACCGCGCCTGGCAGTCACAGAACGGTGCGAAGCCGGCGATCATGGCCGGCCACAGCTTGGGTGAATACACCGCGCTGGTCGCTGCCGGTGCGCTGCGCTTTGCCGACGCGCTGCCGCTGGTGCGCTACCGCGCGCAATGCATGCAGCAGGCCGTGCCGGAAGGTGCGGGCGGCATCGCCGCGATACTCGGACTGGAGGACGATGCGGTGCGCGCCGTATGCGCGGAAGGCGCACAGGGCGAAGTGCTGGAAGCGGTGAATTACAATTCGCCCGGCCAGGTGGTGATCGCCGGGGATCGCGCTGCGGTGGAACGCGGCATGGAATTGGCCAAGGCCAGGGGCGCCAAGCGCGCCATCATGCTGGCTATGAGCGTGCCGTCGCATTGCAGCCTGTTGAAGGGCGCGGCGGAACAATTGCGCGCTTATCTGGGCGATGTCGCAGTACTGGCTCCGGCCATCCCGGTGCTGCACAATGCCGATGTGAAAAGCTACGCAGATGGAGCGTCAATCAAGGATGCGCTGGTGCGCCAGTTGTATTCGCCGGTGCGCTGGGTGGAAACCGTGCTGGAATTCGGCAAGCAGGGCATCACCCATAACGTCGAATGCGCGCCGGGGAAGGTGCTGGCTGGTCTGAACAAACGCATAGCCACCGATCAACAGGCAATGGCCATCAACGATGGTGAGGCACTTAAGCAGGCTTTGGCTGCACTCGCATGAATGGTGGTCATTTTCGCCATCCCTCATCCCAACCTTCTCCCGCTTGCGGGAGAAGGAGCGGTTACCTGGCTTCGCCCCCCTCGCTACGCTCTCCCCGCGGGCGGTAGAAGATAAGAGGTGAGGGTTTGGGGATCCAGCCGAATAAATAAGGAGATTTACACATGACACTGCAAGGACAAATCGCGTTGGTCACCGGAGCCAGCCGCGGCATCGGCCAAGCCATCGCGCTGGAACTGGGCAATCAGGGCGCGACGGTGATCGGCACGGCGACCAGCGACAAAGGCGCGCAGGCGATCAGCGCCTATCTGGATGCGGCGGGCATCAAGGGGGCGGGCATGGCCTTGAACGTCAACGACAGCGCGCAGACCGAACAAGTGCTGGGCGAATTGCGCAAGCGATTCGGCGAGATCAATATCCTGGTGAACAACGCCGGGATCACCCGCGACAACCTGCTGGCGCGCATGACCGACGAAGAGTGGGACGACGTGTTGGCGACCAATCTCAAATCGGTGTTCCGCCTCAGCCGCGCCGTGCTGCGCGCGATGATGAAGGCCAGAAGCGGGCGCATTATCAGCATCTCCTC
The DNA here is from genome assembly GCA_036514695.1 of Gallionella sp. Classification (GTDB taxonomy): domain Bacteria; phylum Pseudomonadota; class Gammaproteobacteria; order Burkholderiales; family Gallionellaceae; genus Gallionella. Next base: position 1,620 of record DATBWQ010000199.1, read on the forward strand.
GGTGGTCGGCAGCATGGGCAATCCCGGGCAGGCCAACTATGCGGCTTCCAAGGCCGGCATGACAGGCTTCACCAAATCGCTGGCGCAGGAGATCGGCAGCCGCAACATCACCGTGAACTGCGTCGCGCCCGGCTTTATCGACACCGACATGACTCAGGGCCTAGGTGAAGAACAACGCGCCAAACTGGTCGAGCACGTGCCGCTGAAACGTCTCGGCCTGCCTGCCGACATCGCCGCTGCCGTGGCTTTTCTGGCCGGGCCGGGTGCGGGCTACATCACCGGCGTCACCCTGCATGTGAATGGCGGGATGTATATGGAGTAAAGTAGTCGCTGTAGCGAGTGCAGGATACGTTTTAAGCACCAACTGAGCATAAACTGATGGTTCATGGAGTGTGTACTTTGTTATCATCCGCTTCAACCTCACAAACATTCAATAGGAACGCAAATGGCCAAAACAAACTACTCTTTCGAGAAACGTCAAAAAGAGATCGCCAAGAAGAAGAAGCAGGAAGAAAAGCGGCTGAAGAAAGCCGCACCGCAGGGCGAGCAGCCTCAGGAGGATTCGCCACAACCACCCGTTGATGAGACAAACGTCCCCTGATTTTCAGAGCGGGCGTTGCACACTCTACAAACCACAAAGCATTTCCCCTGCGCCCGATAAGCCAGTAGACTTTGGCCTGATTCGACACGAGGGTTCTGTATGGGCAAGGAAAACCTGCCGGCCTCACGTTCCGGCCAAAACAAGCTGACGCTGGGTGGAGTTTTGCCGTGGTTGCTGCAGGACGGCATCGTGTCACCTGCAGAGGCGGAGAAGCTCATCAAGAACCGCAAGGCAGATCATGGCCACCCGTTTGTGGCGATCGGCGAGCAAAAGTGGCGCAGCTTGCTGCCGCCAGGCAGGCTGCTCAGTGTCGAATTTCTCACCGAGTGGCTGG
>DATBWQ010000200.1:0-2518 GCA_036514695.1 Gallionella sp.
ACGCAATATCGGCAAAAACCGCAAAAGCGAAGGCATATAGGCACCTGTTTCCAGATGTGTCGAGGTGTTTGGCTTGAAAATATTATCGTATCTCACTGTTGCCCCTCGAAATTGGGGTGAATTTCAACAAACTGCTAATGACTGATTCCATGACCGAATTCGATCTGATCCGCCGTTACTTCACCCGCGCCACACCAAGTGCATTGCTGGGTGTCGGCGACGATGCCGCGCTGCTGCAAGTGAGCGAGGGCAACGTGCTGGCGGTATCCACCGATATGCTGGTGTGCGGCACGCATTTCCTTCCTGATGCGGACCCGTTTATGCTGGGGCACAAGACGCTGGCGGTGAATCTGTCCGACATGGCGGCGATGGGTGCGACACCGTGCTGGGCGACGCTGGCGATCGCGCTGCCCGAGGCAAATGAAGCATGGCTGGAAAGATTCAGCGCGGGATTCTTTGCGCTGGCACAGCAGTATGCTGTGGAACTGGTAGGCGGTGATACCACCCGCGGGCCGCTCAATCTGTGCGTGACGATATTCGGTGAAGTGCCTGCGCATCAGGCGTTGCAGCGCAGCGGTGCGCAGCCTGGCGATGAGATTTGGGTGTCCGGAATGCTGGGGGATGCCGCGTTGGCGCTCGCACATCTGCAAGGCCGTATCGTGTTGAGCGCGGACGAGTTCGCCGTATGCGCGCCGGCCTTGCATCAGCCGCAGCCGCGCATCGCGCTGGGACTGGCGTTGCGCGGTATCGCCAGCAGTACGATCGATATTTCCGACGGCCTGCTCGGCGATCTCGGCCATATTCTCGATGCTTCGCAAAAGGCTGCAGAAATCGATTTTGCGCTGTTGCCTGTCTCTGCTGTGTTGCGGGCACGCCTAACCCCTCCCACCCTCCCCTTGTCAGGGGAGGAGCCAAGCTTCCCCCCTGATAAGGGGGGACTGAGGGGGGTTGAATTGCTTCAGCGCTGCGTGCTGTCCGGAGGCGATGATTACGAACTATGTTTCACTGCACCCGCGATATGTCATGCCGGGATAATGAGCATCAGCGCAAAGCTTGGTTTGCCGCTGACCTGCATCGGAAACATCGTTGCGGGGCGCGGCTGTGTCGTGCACGATGCATCGGGCAATCTTATCGAAGTGGAGGCCAGCGGTTATGATCACTTCCGATGAATCAGATGCAAAGCCCTGTCCTGAGCCAGGTCGAAGGGCCGGCTGGCGGTTTTTGTTCAGCCACCCGGCGCATTTTCTGGCGTTCGGCTTCGGCAGCGGTCTGGCGAGCAGAGCTCCCGGCACGTTTGGCACGCTGGTCGCATTTCCGATGTATTGGTATCTCGCGCCGCGCCTGTCGGATGCGGTGTTCCTGCTGGTGCTGATCTGGGCATTCGCGATCGGCGTGTGGGTGTGCGACATCACCGGCAAGTCGTTGGGGGTCGCGGATCATGGCGGCATCGTGTGGGACGAGGTCGTAGCCTTCGTACTGGTGCTGTTCTTCACCCCGCCCGGCTGGCAATGGTCGCTGCTGGCCTTCGCGCTGTTCCGCTTCTTCGACATCGTCAAGCCGCCGCCGATACGCTATTTCGACAGCAACTGGCACGGCGGTCTCGGCGTGATGTTCGACGATCTGCTCGCCGCCGGTTATACCCTGCTGTGCCTTGCGTTGATCAAAAGCATGCTGATCTAGCGGCGGTGGCGATGCGCACCGGACTGCTGCTTGTGTTGCTGGCCTGTACGGCCGTTGCGGCGTATGCCGGACAATTCACCGGCAAGGTCATCGCTGTGTTCGACGGTGACACCGTGCTGGTGGCGCGCAGCAACGGTCCGCCGGTCAAGGTCCGGCTGGCCGAAATCGATGCGCCGGAAAAGGCACAACAGGGCGGCATGGCCTCAAGAAAATCGCTGTCCGAACTAGTGCTGCACAAACAGGTGAGCGTGAACAGCCAGGCGACAGACAGCTACGGCAGGCTGGTAGCTCACCTCGCGGTGGATGACAAAAGCGTCAACGAGGAACAGATACGGCACGGTATGGCGTGGGAATATTCCAATTACCACAGCAACAAGACCTACATCGCGTTGCAGAGCGAGGCGCAACAGGCAAGGCGCGGCCTGTGGGCGCAGAGCAACCCGACCCCGCCATGGGAGTGGCGTAAACAACATCCCGGTAGGGGCACGGCACGCCGTGCCCCTGCACCTGACCCTGGTTGCGGCAACAAGAAGTATTGTTCGGAAATGGCTTCCTGTGAAGAGGCCGGACATTACCTGACCCGGTGCGGTATCAAGACGCTGGACGGTGATGGGGATGGTATACCGTGCGAGCAATTGTGCGCGCCGCAGAAAAAACAAGATCCAAAGCCCGGCAGGATGGATTGAGCAACGTATCGCCCATCGTATTCATTCCATCTGTTGGGTACTGCTATGCTCGACATGACCTGCATTTTTCCATGTCATTCCATTTTCAATTTGAAAGTGACACTTTGGTGGGAGCGGCCTCCTGGCCGCGATAAGCTTGATCGCGGCCAGGA
>DATBWQ010000201.1:0-9407 GCA_036514695.1 Gallionella sp.
ACGCAATATCGGCAAAAACCGCAAAAGCGAAGGCATATAGGCACCTGTTTCCAGATGTGTCGAGGTGTTTGGCTTGAAAATATTATCGTATCTCACTGTTGCCCCTCGAAATTGGGGTGAATTTCAACAAACTGCTAATGAACTATTTGAATAAAAACTTATTGCCATGACTGCTAATCCGGCGGACATCTTCTTATGGCGTGCCCTGGCGATCTTCCTGCTGGTGGGCGCGCTGCTCGGCATATCGCTCGGGCTGTTGCTGATCTTCAGGCCGCAGTTGCTGGAAAGTGTCAACCGGGTGGCGAATCGCTGGATATCCATGCGCCGCATCAGCCGGTTGATGGATCACAGCCTCAGTATCGAACACTGGTTCTATCAGCATCATCGCGCGACGGGGATGGTAGTGGTGGCCGGGGCGACCTATATGTTCATCTTCTTTGGCCTGTTGTTCGACAAGACACACATGTTGCATCGCATGAGCAGCATGGTTCCGGTCCGGCTGCTGGATGGTCTGCTCGATGCGCTGGTGCTGAGTTCGCTGACCGGCGCGGCGGTCGCACTGATAGCGGGGCTGTTCCTGTGGCTGCGCCCCAGCCTGCTGCGCGGTATCGAGGAACAGGCCAATGTATGGGTGTCTTCGCGCCAAGCCACGAAAATACTGGATGTGCCGCATGACCAGGTGGACCGTTTCGTGGCGCGCCATGCGCAAAAAGCCGGCTGGCTGCTGTTGCTGGGCAGCATCTATCTGTTCTTCATCCTGTTCCGTCTGTTGGCGTAGCGCGACCGCTGGTCGGTTGGGTGGTTGCGTTCTCATTCGTCTTCACTTACAGTGCGCCGCGTCTCGTCAAATTCTTGCTGCGGCAAGGAGTTAGGAGACGAAGTTTAAGTTCTCGATAACGGGGCTGCGGCCTCAAAACTAGGAGAGTCAAATGAACAAGCAAGCGGGTTTTACATTGATCGAACTGATCATGGTGATCGTGATCCTGGGTATCCTGGCGGCAACGGCGTTGCCGAGGTTTGCAAATTTGCAACAAGATGCCCGTATGGCCTCGGCAAATGGCGCTTTAGGTTCGCTGAGTTCAGCAGCAGTTATTGCTCATGCTACGTTTCTTGCTCGTAATACGGCCGCTGCGGGAACAGTTACGATTGAGGGGGTGACGGCCACCAATACGAATGGTTATCCTCTGGCCACTGAAATGGCAGCCTTGGCGGGTATCTTGGCGGCAAATTACACAATTGCAACTGCCGGTACAACGCTGACTGTTACGCCTATTGGCGCGACTGGTGCTTGTGGTGCCACGTATACGGAAGCTACTGCACTTCTCCCTGCTGTAACCGTTACCAATCCGAATCCCTTGGTTCTCACTCAATGCTAAGCTAGTGCCTAGGATGGGTTGGTGTATCCATGTGATAAGTTAACAGGGGGCGCGTCCCCCTGTTTTTTTTAAAATTCTTTAAGCGTTTTGTGTCAAGCTCACTTGTGGCAAACCCATTCAAATAAGGGCTATTGAACATGTGTTCGAGTACCAGTCAAATTGAAGCGAACAAGCAAAAATCCGAGCATCCTTTCGGTGTTCAGGCTGAAGAATGTCGTTTTGATTCGCGCGTGCATGACAATCAGCGCGGCTTCACACTGGTAGAACTGATCATGGCCATGGTCATCATCGGGATCATTGGCGCCATTGCTGCCCCTCGTTTTTTTGACAACAGCGTCTTTCAATCGCGCGGCTTTGCCGACCAGGTGCAAGCCTCGTTGCGCTACGCGCAGAAGATCGCCATCGCGCAACGTCGTTTCGTTTGCGCGGTATTTACCATTGACAGCATCACCTTGACCATCGGGGCGACCGCGGCTTGCGGGACGCCTTTGGTCTCGCCGACTGGCGAGGCGAACTATGTCATCAACGCGCCTGCGGGTATCACCTTTGCTGTCGTGCCGGCGAATTTCAGTTTCAACGCACTGGGAGCCCCTTCCACTGCCCAGACAATCAACGTCACCGGTGCAACCAACAGCATCACCATCGAAGCGGAGACCGGCTATGTGCACTAACCCGTTATTCCCGCGCAGGCGGGAATCCAGTCAATTGGATAACCCTCGCAAAGCGGGACAACACCTTGGCATTGGCTGCTTCGCGGTGACATTGTTTTGCTGGATTTCCGCCTGCGCGGGAATGACGAGCCTTGCCAAGCTTCTTTGCAGACGTGCGGTATGAGCATGTTCGACCTGCTCAAGATGCTGGCCGAGGCGAAAGTGGATTTCGTATTGGTGGGAGGTCTTGCGGTAGCGCTGCATGGTTATCAGCGGGTCACGATGGATGTGGACGTGGTGTTGGCGATGGATGAGGATAATTTGCAGCGGTTTCTCGCTGTAGCCAAAGCTTCTGGCCTGCGCCCGACGATTCCCGTCGAGCTTGATGCATTGGCCCGGCCGGAATTGATCGAACAGTGGCATCGTGAAAAGGGCATGTTGGTTTTCAGTCTGCGTGGTGCGGAAACAATGGCGACGGTGTTGAATGTCCTGGTCAGACCGGTGATTCAATTTGCCGATTTGCGGCGCGATGCAACGATGGTTGAGGTCGGTATGATCAGCATTCCCGTTGCCTCGATCGAGCATTTGATCGCGATGAAAACGGGAACGGGGCGCAGCAAGGATTTGATCGACATCGAAGAATTGAGGAAGATTCAGGCGCAAAAATGATGACGGCAGAACAAAACTATCGTTTGTTGCAGGAAATCGAGGCGAACCGCAGGTTCCTCTTGTTGGCCTATCAGCAAAATCCAAAACTACTCGAAAGCGCCGAAGCCCGAATAAAGCAGTTGTTTGAGGGGTCTGTACTGCCAGATCACTCCTTCCCCCTTTCCAACCATTCCCCCGGAGGGGGAAGGATTCAGCTTCCCTCTGTAGGGATTGAGGGAGGGGGTGGTTTTCAGCGCGGCATCAGCCTGGTCGAGCTGATCATGTTCATCGTCATCGTCAGCGTTGCGCTGGCAGGGATACTGCTGGTGATGAACACGGTGACACGATCCAGCGCCGATCCGCTCATTCACAAGCAGGCGCTGGCAATCGCCGAATCGCTGCTGGAAGAAATCGAGTTGATGCCGTTCACCTTTTGCGATCCGGATGATGGTGCTGCGGCATCCGCAGTCTCTGTAGCCGACTGCGGCACCGTCGCGCCGGTCGTTGGGGCTGAGGTTGTGGGCACAGAAAACGATCTGACGCGCTATGACCCGAATTTTCCTTACGATAACGTCAGCGACTACGACAGCTTCAACATGGCTGCCGGAGCGATCATGGATATCACCAACAACCCCATCGGGCCGGCTGCCGGCTATTCAGCCGCCGTTGCAATAACACTTGCCGGGCTGACGCTAGTGCCCGCGCTGCCCGCAGATGCCGATGCGCTGCGAATCACTGTCACCGTCACCGGCCCGGATGGAACGCCGGTAGTGGTCGAAGGCATCCGTACCCGTTATTCGCCGAGGATATGATGAAGCATAGTACTGAGGTGCAAGGACTGAGGACTGAGTGCAGTGCCCATGCTGCGGTTTGCGCTCAGTCCTCAGTCCTGAGCCCTCAGTCCTCAAAAGGTTTCACGCTGGTCGAGATGATCATGGTGATCGTCATCACCGGCATCATCGGCGGCATCGTCGCGGTGTTCCTGAAAGCTCCGGTGCAGCAGTATATGGATGTCGCGCGCCGCGCCGACATGACCGATATCGCCGATACCGCATTGCGCCGTGTAACGCGCGATCTGCGCCTGGCATTGCCGAACAGCGTGCGCGTGACGGGAGCGTGTGCCGGTGCCGGGACGACGTGCTTCATCGAGTTCCTGCCCACCACGGGTGGGGGGCGTTATCGTGCAGATATCGATGCGACGGATGATGTTTGTCCGGGCGGGAATGCAGACGATGACATCTTGTCAATTACCGCTGCCGATACATGCTTCGAGGTGTTGAGTGCGATGCCGGTGCCGCCGCCCAATGCGGGCGACCAGATCGTGGTGTATAACCTCGGCATCGCCGGCGCGGATGCGTATGCGGGCAACACGCTTGCGACGCACAATCGGCGCGCAGTCAGCGCGGTGGGGGCCAACAGCATCAGCATCACATCGGCGAACGCGCTGCCGTTCGACTCGCCTGGCCATCGTTTTCATGTGGTGACCACGCCGGTCACCTACGTTTGCGCGCCCGCTGCGGGCGGAGTGGGCGGCACACTTACGCGCTGGCAGGGTTATGATATTCAATCCGCGCAACCGACCATGTTGCCCGCAACGGGTACGCCCAGCAGCGCCTTGCTGTCGACCAACGTCAGCGATTGCCGCTTCACTTACGATCCCTTGGTGTCAGCCCGGAACGGCTTGGTGACCATGAGACTGGCGATCACTGAAGACGTTGAGACGGTCACGCTGTATAACGCAGCCCATGTGAGTAACCAGCCATGACGAGAAACAGGATCGAGGAGCGAGGAGCGAGGAGCGAGGCGGGGTCTGGCGCGCACCAGGCATCGGGTCTAGCTCGATCCTCAATCCGCTATCCTCAATCCTCAAAAGGTTTCAGTCTGGTTTCCGCCATCTTCCTGCTGGTGGTGATAGCCGCGCTCGGCACCTTCGCCGTGACTTTATCCACCACACAACACCAGAGTGCCGCGCTGGATGTGATGGGAGCGCGCGCTTATCAGGCGGCGCGGGCCGGGGTCGAGTGGGGGGCTTATCAGGTGTTGCAGGCATCTTCCTGTCTGCCGGCTACGCCATTGGCGCTTCCCGGCACGTTGTCCGGTTTTAATGTCAACGTGCAGTGTGTGAACACAGCGCACAGCGAAGCTGCGGCGACAATCACCATATACCAGTTGACCTCTAGGGCAACGCAGGGGACGGTGGCAACCCCGAACTACGTCGAGCGGCAGATGACGGTTACAATCGCGCAATAGGGTACCGGGCAGCACGGATGTTGAAGTACGGAACAGGGCTTGGTCGAGTTGGTTAGGAGGAAAGAGGCCATATGAATACGATGCGGCGTAAAGATATTGGCGCGGGGAGTGCGGGCGAGTATGGAACACAGTCTGCCGCGCTGGGCTGCGCCAGATTCATCAAAGTATTCTTTTTGTCAATTTCACTGATCGGGTTGGGTGCGTGGGGCGGCGATACCTATGCCGTCGCGTGCACCTCCGATTCATCGGGCAACTGGGCTCAAAAAGGGACATGGGGGACGAATGCGACCGGGTGCGTGGGCGCACCGGGCGGCATTCCGGGCGCCGCTGACGACGTCATCATCGCAGTCGGCCACACTGTCACGATGAACGATAATCCCGGCAGCGCGCAGTCTTTGATTATCAATGGAACTGCAGATTGGGCAAACGCACGCACCACCAACATAGGGGCCGGTGGCATTACCATTAACGCGGGCGGCAATATTACCGGCGCTGCTGCCGGAGTGCTGACCAGCACGGGTGGCCTGACTATCAATGCCAATCTGACCAGCACGACGGTCACTGTCAGGCTGCAAACAACTGCCGCACAAACCATTAGCGGCACCGGCTCCCTAGCCAATCTCTTGATTGACGCCGGGGTCACGGCAACAAATACCGGCACGCTGACGGTGGGAACAGCCCTTTCAGGTACCGGTACACTGAGCAATACCGGCACGCTGAATCTTGGCGGCACGTCTGCCATCACTACCCTGACAGCCAGTGCAATCGGCAATACCGTCAACTACACTGGCGCTGCACAGACGGTGAAAGTTCCTTCCGGCGCACCGGCCACCTATTACAATTTGACTTTGAGCGGCAGCGGCATCAAAACGATGCCAGCCACGGCCATGACGGTTGCCGGGAATTTCTCCCTGTCTGGCACCGCAACTGCTACTGCCGCTGCGGCGCTCACGGTGGGAAGCAACTTTACCATTGGAGCCGGCACCACCTTTAACGCAGGCGCTTTCAACCACATTGTCAGCGGCAATTGGAGTTCAGCCGGCACCTTCAATGCCGGCACCGGAACAGTGACATTAAATGGCACGGCCGCGCAAACGATCAGCGGCACAAACCCGGTCAGCTTCAATAACCTGACCGTCACCAATGCGGCCAGCCCAAATATCACACTGGCGACCAATGTAACGGTAGCAGGTACGCTGACCGGAACGGTGGCGCTTACCAATACCTGTCCGATAGATTGGACGCTGACCTCTACCACTCCAGCGCAAGTGCTGCATAGCTGTCCCGGTCCGGATCATATTTTAATTACCCACGCGGGCAGTGCGCTGACGTGTTCGCCGCAGATCGTGACGATTACTGCATGTGGCAATGCCCTTTGTACTCTGCCGCATTATTCCGGCGGTGCAAATGTGACGCTGACGCCGGGCGGGCAGATTTTTGCGATCGATGCGACGGGTATCAACAACGCGGCCACCGTGCAGCAATCTACGGCAGGCGCAGTCGTTCTGGATGCGACTTCTGTTCCGGCGGCAATCAATATCACGACCTGCTGGAATTCGGCAACCTCGACAGCCAGTTGCACGATGACGTTCAACGATTCCGGTTTTCTGGTTACCGTGCCGGATCATGTTTCCTGCAATAACGCGACGGTGACTATCGAGGCGGTGGAGACCGCACCGGGCACGGGGCGTTGCGTACCGGCCTATCAGAATTTGACGGGCCGACCGGTAAATCTGTATTCCAGCTACACAAATCCGGCGACCGGCACCCAAGTGGTCACGGCTTCGACAGGCGTAGTGAGCACATCCAGCCCCGGTACGGCGCATAGCCTCGACTTTGATGCGACTGGCACGGCGACCATTACCTTGAGCTATCCCGATGCGGGCCAGCTTACGCTGACCGCCAACGATACCGCGCCCACCACTGCAGCGATGACGGGTAGCGATACATTCGTGGTTGCTCCCGCGTCGTTTGTATTCAGCGGCATTCCCGCCGCACCGCTGACCGCCGGGCAGCCATTCAATGCCACCGTGACGGCGATGAATGCGTGTGGAATTCCGGCTGCAACGCCGAATTTCGATGGCACGGTGACGATCACCTCCAGCAATCCGCAGCCGGGCATCGGCAACGCTACGGCGATCAATACGACCTTGAGTGGTTTCAGCAATGGCGTTGCCAGTATCAACCTGACCTGGGATGAGGTGGGCACCATTGACCTGAATGCCAACCTTGCCAACTATCTGGGTTCGGCTCTTGCGATCAGCGGGATGCAGGCCGGGGCAGGCCGTTTCCATCCGACCTATTTCGACACGGTGGTTACACAGGGGTGCGGCACCTTCACCTATGCGGGTTCAACCGCACCGGTCAAGGCTGGTCAGCCGTTCACGGTGACGGTCACAGCCAATAAAACGGGTGGCGGGATAACGGCTAACTATGCGGGAGCGGCTAATGCCTATCTCACCACTCTGTCGAATGCCGGCGTGACGGCAGGTTTTGCAAACAACACCATTGCGGCGGCGAGTTTTGCCAATGGCGTGGGCAGCGCAAATGTGACCTATGAAGTTGCTACCCCGCAAACCGCTCTGCTCACGCTTACCCTTCGCGCCACGGATAGCGATACACCTGCGGTGAGTTCATCCGGATACACCGAGGGCACCACAGAAATTCGCAGCGGTCGAGCCAAGATCAGCAATGCGCACGGTTCGGAACTTCTTGCCTTGCCCATTCCATTCCGCGCCGAGTACTGGAACAACGGCTGGGTGTTGAACCCGGCGGACATTTGTTCCGGTGATGGGTTATTGGGGGGCACGGTGAGCGTGGCACTCAGCGCACTACCGGCAACCTGCGTGCAGGATACCGGCAGTCCCGGCCTGAGCGGCGCGGGTTGTGCTGCTGCGGGGCCGGCGGGGCAGCGGTTCAAGGAGGGTGGTATCGCCGGCTTTGCCGGTAATTTCAACCTGTGGCTCAAGGCGCCGGGTGCGGGAAATACCGGGGCCGTGACGGTGACTGGCAATGTGCCGGCGTGGTTACAGTATCCCTGGAGCGGCGGTGCCGCCATCAATCCCGCTGCCCGTGCCACCTTTGGTGTATACAAGGGTGGGGATGAGTTCATATACCAGCGTGAAAACTATTAAACCCAGATTGTCCATTAGGCAGAAATTCCACCCCAACCCCTCCCAACCTCCCCTTGTCAGGGGAGGGGCAGACCGGGCACTCCCCCTGACAAGGGGGAGCTGGAGGGGGTTTCGAGGCTAATGGATTATCTGGGTTAAAGCGGCAAAGCCGCTTTAATAGTTTCAGTGAAGACTAATGCGCGTAGCGCGTTATGCCGGAACTAAAACTACTGCGGCAATAGCCGCTTTAATAGTTTGGCTTCGACTAACCTGCGGTAAGTCTACGCCGCAACAAGCTGCTTCGCAGCGTGTTGTCAGTGAAGGCTCACGTGCGCAGCACGTTATGCCGGAGCTATAACTACTGGTATTGAGGTAGCTGCTTTAATCTGTTGGCTGTCATTTCGAGCATGGCGAGAAATCTTAAGATTCCTCACGTGCGTTCGGAATGACATAGGGAGCGTTCGGAATGACACCACCCTGTCATTTCGACCAAAGGGAGAAATCTTGAAACAAAACGCAAGATTTCTCGTTATGCTCGAAATGACAGGATGGTGTTCGGAATAACAGAACTCTTGGCGAGAAGCGCAATGCAGGAAAAAAACTACTACGTTTACCTGCTGACCAACTGGAACAATCGGGTGATGTATGTTGGGGTTACCAACAATCTGGAGCGCAGAATTTACGAACATAAGAACAAGTTGGTCAAGGGTTTTACCGAAAAATACAACGTGAATAAATTGGTGTACTTTGAGGTGACAGGCGATGTGATGGCCGCAATAGCCAGAGAGAAAGAAATCAAGAAATGGCGGCGAGAGAAAAAGGACGCACTGGTCAACGCGACCAATCCGGAATGGGTGGATTTGAGTGAAGGGTTTTAGGGTTTTTGGCAAGATTCCTCACATTCGTTCGGAATGACACCCACTTGTCATTTCGACCAACGGGAGAAATCTTAAAAGAAAGATTCCTCACCTGCATTCGGAATGACACACAGCCTGTCATTTCGAGCATGGCGAGAAATTTTAAGATTCCTCACGTTCGTTCGGAATGACAGGGCTGCGTTCGGAATGACAGGGCGTGTTTGGGACTCAAGGTAGCGCGTTGTCAGCGCAAGCTGGCGAGTAAGTGAGCTATACTGAACATTGAATTATCAGTGTGACCGCTCCGGGAACGCCTGTCTGCCAGTCGGCCAGACCGGCATTTTTATATAAAAAAACCATTGACTCCAGTGGGTTATTGAATTATCTTCACGCCAATTATGGGGATCATGAATATATCCAGGCTGTTCAAGGCACAAAGCCGTGATTCCGGCTGGTTCTCCATCAGCATCGGCGCGCACGGGATATACCTTGCTGAAGTCAATCAAGCCGGTG
>DATBWQ010000202.1:0-13998 GCA_036514695.1 Gallionella sp.
TATTGCGCCATCTGCGCAGCGAGCCTGATCGCTTCCTGCAGACTGCCGCTATCGGCTTTGCCTGTCCCCGCCAGTTCCATTGCCGTGCCGTGATCGACCGAAGTGCGGATGATCGGCAGGCCGAGCGTGACATTCACGCCCTGCCCGAAGCTGGCGTGCTTCAGCACCGGCAGCCCCTGGTCGTGGTACATGGTGAGCACACAGTCGCATTGCGCCAGCTTGCTGGGTGTGAATAAAGTGTCGGCGGGCAGGGGCGGGCTGACGTCGATGCCCTCGGCACGCAATTTGTCCAGCACCGGGATCATCACCTCGATTTCTTCTCGCCCCAGATAGCCTCCCTCGCCCGCATGCGGGTTCAAGCCTGCCACCAGAATGCGCGGCCGTGTGATGCCGAAGCGGTCGCGCAGGTCGCGCTGGATTGTTCGGATCACGCGTTCCAGCAGCGGTGCGGTGATTGCAGCAGGCACATCTTTCAATGGGATGTGAATGGTCGCCAGAGCCACGCGCATCACAAATTTTGTTTCGGAGGAGCCCATAGGGATATCTGTTGTGATGCGTCGCGCGGGCTCCCGCACCGAATGCTGCGCATCACCGTGTCGCCCGCGCACCCCTTCCCCGACCAGCATCATCACTGCCAGCTCAGTATCAGTTTGTTCGGCGAGGAACTCGGTGTGTCCGGTGAACGGGATCCCCGCATCATTGATGATGCCCTTGTGTACCGGTGCCGTCACCATACCGGTGAACTCTCCGCTCAGGCATCCCTTTACAGCGCGTTTCAGCATCGCCAGCACATATTCGCTATTGGCCGCATCCAACACACCTGCATGGCACGGTGCGGCGAGCGGGACATGGATAACCGATAATGCGGGTGAAGGGTGTTTCCCCTTTTCTTCCCATTCCCCTTTCCCATGTCCAGCCACATAATCCTGCACATGCAGATCGATGCCGAGTTGTGCGGCACGTTGCAGCAACAGATTCTTGTCGGCAATGACAACGAATGGAATATCGGGCGGCGCGGCGGCAAGCTGCACACACATATCCGGGCCTATGCCGGCCGGTTCGCCGGCAGTGATCGCCAACGGGGTTGTAAGGGCAATGGCATTCACCTGCTAGTTTTTCTCCTGGAGGCGGTACTCGATAAACGCACGGTCGCGCAGTTGGCGCAGCCAGTCCTGGTACTGCTCGTCCGCTTTGAATGTGCCTATCGCCACACGTGCCTGCTGGCGTCTCTGTTGCTCGCTGATGTCGGCAGAGCGACGCTCCAGGACCTGGATCAAATGCCAGCCGAATTGCGTCTGCACCGCACCCATCATATTGGGCTGCAGCTTGTTCATTGCCTCCTCGAATTCAGGCACAGTCTGCCCCGGGGACAGCCAATCCAGATCACCGCCCTGTTGCGCACTTCCATCCTGAGAATATCGCTTGGCCTGCTCGGCAAAATCCGCGCCGCCTTCGATGCGTTTCTTGATTTCCATCAGGCGGTTTTTGGCTTCTCTTTCCGAAATGATCTCGCTGGTCTTGATCAGAATATGCCGCGCGCGGGTCTGGGTGATCACCACCGCCGCTCTGCTGCTGCGTTTCTCGACCAGCTTGAGCAAGTGGAAACCGCTCGGGCTGCGCAACACCGCGGTGGTCTGGCCGGGTTGCAGGTTATGTAACTCGTTCATGAACAGCGAGGGAATACTATCGCTGGACCGCCAACCCAGATCGCCGCCCTTCAGGGCGTCCCTTGCGTCGGAACTCCCCGCCGCCACTTGCGCAAAATCCGCTCCGTCCTTCAATTGACTCAAAGCCTGCTCGGCGCGTTCGCGCGCGGCCTGGATATTCTCAGCACTGGCTCGCTCCGGTACTACCACGAGAATATGCGCGAGATGGAATTCTTCTTCCGCACTACCTATCCTTGCCTTGTTGGCGAGGTAGTTGTCCACTTCGGTGTCGCTGATGACCAGCTTGCTTTCGACTTCGCGCTCACGCAAACGCGTGGAGATGATTTCGCTGCGGATCTCCTCCCTGAATTTCTTGAAATCCACCTCATCCTCTTCCAGCCTGGCGCGGAATTCGGCCAGGGAAGGGAAGTTGTTTTGCTGGGCGATGCGAGTAATGGCCTGATCCAGCTGCGTGTCGTCCACGCGCACACCGCTCTCACTGGCGAACTGCATCTGCAACATATCGTTGATCATGCGTTCAAGAAGTTGCCTTTCCAGTACCCCGGGTTCAGGCAACGGCGTGCCTTGCTTCTGCAACTGGCGCACCACCGTGCGCAGGCGGTCGTCCAGTTCGTAGCGGGTGATCACATCATCGTTGACCACCGCAACCACGGAATCGATCACCGCGACTTGTTGTGGGTCAGGCTTGTCCGAATGCAGATTGCCCGCCTTTGAGAGAGTTTTTGCCGGTTTGGCCGGCAGCTTATCGGCAGCATAGGCCATTTGCAGCATCAGCAAAGTACAGCATGCCATCAAGGTATATTTAATCCGCATCTTCTTTATTTCAGTAGTGAACCTGCAATCTGCACAATACCTGCTAGGGGTTGGAGGCTGGCTTGTCGTTCAGTTTGGTGTAGCCGGGCACACTTTGACTGAGCAAGCTCAAAGGATCGGAGCCCATCTTGACCA
Organism: Gallionella sp.; assembly: GCA_036514695.1. Lineage (GTDB taxonomy): Bacteria > Pseudomonadota > Gammaproteobacteria > Burkholderiales > Gallionellaceae > Gallionella. The sequence continues at coordinate 2,616 of DATBWQ010000202.1, forward strand.
TGTCATTCAGCTCAAGCTGCACAAAATAACTTTCATTAGATTGTTGCGTGGAGGTGGCGAAGCGTTGCACCACGAGACGTAGCGTCCAGCAGCTCTGATTATACTCAAGCCCAACCATCTCTTCCAAAATTCGGTCATCCTGCAGCGAATAGTTCCAGCGCCCCACCCCATGCCAGCGGCTGAACAGCGGCCATTGCGCCGAAACATCGACCTGTCGCAGGGCGTTGCGCATGAAACGATAGCCAAGATTCAGCGCCTTGCCGGCTTCGGGGCGATAGTGTGCAGCGATGTTGTAGCGTTGCGTATGCGACTGGTTCGGATCGAATTGAAACTCGCTATCCAGCGACCATGCATCGGTTACCCGCCCTGTGGCCGCCAGCAAGATATCCGACTTGTTGAGCGTCGTTGCCGGCGCGACCAGATTCACCCTGGGTGTAGTGAAACTGAACCGCTCGCCCAGCATCACCTTCAAACGTTCCGTGCCATTCCCCTGCTCCAGCAGTCGCGATGTCATCGCCAGCGTGACATGGTTGGCATCGCCTATACGGTCGCTGCCGAAGAAGCGGTTCTCGGTGAACATCTGGGTAAAGCTGAAATCGGCCTGTGCGGAATCAAAGTTGGGCAGCAGATCCTGATCCTTGTACGGGATGCGCACATAAAAGGCGCGCGGCTCCAGCGTCTGCACATACTCGCTGCCAAACCAGGTCCATTCGCGCTCCAGCACCATGCCGCTATCCAGGCTCAGGATGGGCAAGGTGCGCGAGGTGTTCGCCAGGGCAGCGGTGTTGTTCGCTCCCATCACATACTGGGTACTGTGCAAACCGAGTTTAGGGGTGACATAGAATGCCGGATCGTTCAGCAGCGGATAACTGACGCTGGGATTGAGCACCAGGCGCCGGCCATTCGGCAGCGTGGAATGGCGGAAATCGACGAACTCGCCGGCGAAAGCAAGGTTCGCGCCGGAACGGTTCTTGTTCGCATTGAGTGTCACTTGCGGCAAACGCTTATAAGGCGCAACGATGGGTGCGGCCGGATCCTGAAGGGTTTGAAAGCGCTGCGCGCGCGCGGCGGCATTCCACCAGTCCGCGTTGTAGCTGAGCGCGCCCTCCTGCACCAGGTTGACCTGCGAAGTGGCATTCACCGCGTTGGCCAGATCCCTGAAGTAATCGTCATCAGAAACACGGTTATAAGTGATCTCACCATTCAAACCCGCGCTGACGGCCTGATTGTGCTTCAATGAAAAACGGCTGCGGCTGCGCTCCGTCAGAGCATCATGGGGCAGCACATCCGCCTGCAGCTCGCCGCCATAACCCGCTTCCAGATAGCGGAACTCGTTGTTGAGCATCAGCCCGCGTTTGTGCATGAAGCGTGGCGCAATGGTCGCATCGCGGTTCGCGGCGATATTCCAGTAATAGGGCAAGGTAAATTCGCTGCCGCCCTTGATGGTGCCGCCGAATACCGGCGCCAGAAAGCCCGATTTGCGCTGACCGCCGAGCGGAAAATCCATCCACGGGGTGTAGAGGATAGGGACTTCCATGAACTCGACCCAGGCATGGTGAGCAACGCCTATCTGCCGGTTTCGATCGATTTCCAGCTCGCCCACTTTCAGCATCCAGTCCTGATTGTCTGCCGGGCAGGTGGTATAGCTGGCCTTGTCCAGAGTAAAACGCTCCTTATCCAGGATGTGCATCACATCCGCCGAGCCGCGCCCATTGTTCTCCTTCAGAAAAAACTCCGGCTGCTCCATGATACCGATGCCGGTATCCAGATTGAGCCTGAGATGCGGTCCGCTCATGGTGCTGCCGACCTGCTCCAGCACCACTGAACCCTGCGCATCAATATCCCGCGTATCCTGGAAATACCATAACCGATCCGTGCGGACCGATTGATCGCCCTTGCGCAACAGTACCGAGCCTTGCGCATGAATATCCTGCGTATTCTGAAAATACAGCAATCGGTCCGCACGGATGGATTGATCGCCTTTGCGCAACAGCGCGTTGCCGGTAGCCTCGAGCTGCTTTCCCTTTTTTCCCTCCAGGCGGTCCGCCTCGATGACTGCGGGACCCTCCTTTACCGTTTCAGCCATCGCCAGCAGGGTCTTGTCCATATGCAGCGCGAGCAGCTCCGCATACACGGCCGAGTGGTGCGCAAATGTGCAAAGCAGACAGATGACAGTGAGGTGAGGGCGAAACCGCATAACGCACAGCAAATAGTATGGTGTTAAACTTTCGCAAGTTTACCATTACGGGAACCTCTAAAAATCCAGATTTCATCCCAACTGCTGCGTTGCGAAAAAAATTTCTTGCTTACATATAAGCCATATGCGGCGCTGCGAAATTTTTTCCGCGCCTTGCATTTGGCCAAACTCTGAATTTTTAGAGGCACCCTTACGTACCTTCGAGAACCCGATATGCAACGCCAGCAACAACTTACCGAATGGCTGCACAGCCTATTCCCTGACAAAATATTTACGCTGGCCCCGGCCTCTGCCGATGCCAGCTTCCGCCGCTATTTCCGCATTACGTTTGAAAGTAATGCCGCAAACGATGGGCAAGCCAACCGTCGCGAGCAGCTTGAGATGCAAGGCGCAGCACAGCGAGCCCCGACACATACCGGCTGGGCAGGGGAGGGGCGAGCGAGCACGCAACACAGCAGATCAAACGCGCCGCAGGTTGGCTCGCTCATCGTGATGGATGCTCCGCCGCAGCACGAAGACTGCCGCCCGTTTCTGCATATAGCCAGATTGTTCGAAGATGCCGGTACGCATGTGCCGCATGTCTATGCACAAGACCTCGAACAAGGTTTCCTGCTGCTGTCCGACCTCGGAGACACCACCTATCTGCAAGCCCTGAGCAGCGGGAGCGCCGACACTGCGCGCGAACTTTATGGAGCGGCCACCGACGCGCTGATCAAGATCCAGCTCGCCTCGCGCGACCACGAACTGCCGCCATACGACGAAACATTGCTGCTGCGCGAGATGCGCCTGTTCCCCGAGTGGTACATAGCCAAACATCTCGACGTCACGCTCAGCGAAGCACAAAATGCCAAACTTGAAACCGTCTTCCAATGCATCCTCGCCAATAACCTCGCCCAGCCGCGGGTGTATGTGCACCGCGACTACCATTCGCGCAACCTGATGTACATCGAACGCCCTCTCCTCAATCCTCTGGATGAAACAACTAGCCATTCGACTAGGCTGCCAAATACCGCAGCCAAGTCGCTGGTTATCCCGCAAGCGGGGAGAGCGCAGCGAGGGGGGCGAAGCCAAGCAAACGAGAAGTGGGGTAAGCAGGCAATCCGCGAAGCGGATGCTCGCAAAGGCAATTTTCTAACCTCGCCTGGCATCCTTGATTTCCAGGACGCGGTATACGGCCCGATCACCTATGACCTGGCTTCGCTGTTCAAGGATGCCTACATCCATTGGGAGGAAGCACAGGTGATCGACTGGCTGATCCGCTACTGGGAAAAAGCGCGCAAGGCCGGCCTGCCGGTGCACAGCGATTTTTCCGGGTTCTATCGCGATTACGAATGGATGGGTGTGCAGCGCCATCTCAAGGTGCTGGGCATATTCGCGCGCCTCTATCACCGCGACGGCAAGGAAGGCTATCTGAAAGACCTGCCGCTGGTGATGGCCTATCTGCGCGCCGCATGTGCACGCTATATCGACCTCAAACCACTGCTGAATCTGCTCGACACGTTAGAGCCGCAAATTAGCAAAGAGGGTTACACATTTTAACGAGTCCATCTAGCGCAACTCGCCTACCCCCCTTTGCCAAAGGGGGGCAGGGGGGATTTGCTTTTGCCATTCTTTTCGCCGCCACAAATCCCCCTCAGTCCCCCTTTGGCAAAGGGGGAAGTGACGAACAGATTTGCCCGGGGTGTCTGTTTTGAGAGCCATGCTTTTAGCTGCCGGGCGCGGCGAGCGCATGCGCCCGCTCACCGACCACACGCCCAAACCGCTACTGGAAGCCGGAGGCAAAGCGCTGATCGTCTGGCACATCGAAAACCTGGTGCACGCCGGCATCCGCGAACTGGTGATCAACCACGCTCACCTTGGTGAGCTGATTGAAAAAGCATTGGGCGATGGCAGCCGGTTCGGCGCGCATATCCGCTATTCGGCGGAAGGCACGGCGCTGGAAACGGCGGGCGGCATCACATTCGCTTTGCACATGTTGGGCGACCAACCTTTCGCCGTCATAAACAGCGACATCTGGTGTGATTACGATTTCGTCCGGCTGCCTGCACTCGCCGAGCAGATGCAGCGCAATCACGACAACGCGCATCTGGTGTTGGTGGACAACCCCGCACACCATCCCAACGGCGATTTTTGCTTAAGCGACAAACGCATCGTTCCGCCAACCCCCCTAACCCCCCTTATCAGGGGGGGATCATGCTCCTCCCCTGATAAGGGGAGGTTGGGAGGGGTTCAAGTGTTGACGTTCAGCGGCATCGGCATCTACCAGCCCAGCCTGTTCACCCGCATCCCGCACGGCAGCAAAGCTCCGCTCGCGCCATTGCTGCGCGAGCAAATCGCCCTGGGCAAGGTCAGCGGCGAACATCACCAGGGCTTATGGGTGGATGTAGGCACTCCAAAACGTCTGGCCGAACTCGACAGGCAAGTACGTTCGCAGCACAATGCGCCATGAGCACAGCCCCATACGTTCAACGCCGCGCCCGTTTGCTGAACAGCATGCAGCACGGCATCGCCATCATCCCCACCGCGCCGGAAGTCGCGCGCAACGGTGATACCCATTATTCCTACCGCTACGACAGCAGCTTTTATTACCTGAGCGGCTTCACCGAGCCGGAAGCGGTGCTGGTGATGATTGCGGGCGAATCCGCCAGGACGATACTGTTTTGCCGCGAGAAGAATCTGGAGCGCGAAATCTGGGATGGTCATCGTTATGGCCCTGGCGCCGCACGCGAACGATTCGGTTTCGATGAGGCTTACCCGATCGCGCAACTGGATGAAAAACTGATCGAACTGCTGGGCAACCAGCCCGCGCTTTACTATCCGCTCGGTCAGGACGCTGATTGGGATCGGCGCATCCTCAAGTTGCGCAGCACGGTACAGGCCAAAGTGCGCAGCGGCATACACGCACCTGGCGAGATTCACGATGTGCGCGCCCTGCTCAACGAAATGCGCTTGTTCAAGGACGCGCACGAACTGGAAATCATGCGCCGCGCCGCCGCAATTTCCGCTTCGGCTCATCGCCGCGCGATGCGGTTCACCCGCCCTGATCAGCTCGAGTACCAGATCGAAGCGGAGCTGCTGCACGAATTCTGCCGTCACGGCGCACGCCATCCCGCTTATACCTCCATTGTCGCTGGAGGCGCGAACGCTTGCGTGCTGCATTACATCGAGAACGACGCCCTGCTCCGCGACGGCGATCTGCTGCTGATCGACGCGGGCTGCGAAGTGGATGGCTACGCTTCCGACATCACGCGCACTTTTCCGGTAAATGGGCGTTACTCTGCTGCGCAAAAGGACGTGTATCAGATCGTGCTTGCCGCACAGGCCGCCGCGATCGCCGCCGCCCAACCGGACAAACCGTGGATCGCACCGCATGACGCTGCGCTGCAAGTACTGGCGCAAGGCTTTATCGACCTCAAGTTGTGCAGCGGCAGTGTGGATGCCGTGCTGGAAAGCGAGAGCTACAAAAAGTTTTACATGCACCGCACCGGCCACTGGCTGGGCATGGACGTGCATGATGCCGGTGAATATAAGGCCGGCGGCGACTGGCGCGCGCTGCAACCCGGCATGGTGCTGACCGTCGAGCCCGGCTGCTACATCCGCCCGGCCGATGATGTGCCGCAAGCGCTGTGGAACATCGGCATCCGCATCGAGGACGATGTGGCCATCACCGCGCAAGGTAATGAAGTGTTGACCGAGGCTGCGCCGAAAACGGTGGCGGATATTGAAGAGTTGATGCGTACCGCATAGCTTGATTGCAACCTGGTTGTCATTCCCGCGAAGGCGGGAATCCAGTTAATTATTGAGGATTACATATTTGAAGACAGAGTCTCCGCATCTCGTAGGTCGGGCTACGTCCGACGCGGCGGGCAAAGCCCGCCCTACGGTAAATCACTTAACAGTCATGAATTATGTAAAGCTCAATAAACCCTGGATTCCGGGTCAAGCCCGGAATGACGAAACCGGGGTTGATTGAGGTCGTTGAGATGAACGAAAAGATCATAACTGAAACCTGCGACATCGCCATCATCGGCGTCGGCCCGGTAGGCGCAGCGCTGGCGCTGGCGTTGCGCGGCAGCGGGCTGAAGGTCTGCGTGCTCGAAGCACGCCCCGCCAATGCCGCCAGCAACGATGCGCGCGCGCTGGCTTTGTCGTACGGCAGCCGCCTGTTGCTTGCGCGCCTCGGCGTATGGGACACATTGCGCGATGTCTCGGCGATCCGCACCATCCACATCTCGCAACGCCACAGTTTTGGCCGTACCCTGTTGCGCGCGGCGGAACTGGACGTGCCGGAACTCGGCTATGTGCTGCCCTATGCTGCATTGCAGATCGCGCTGGATCAGGCTTTGCAGCATGGCGACGTAGCAACGATACACGGCGCGAACGTCACCGAACTGCAAGGCGAAAACCAGTACGGGCAATTCATGAATTGCCCCTACAGTGCCGTGATCAACTATCGGCAGGATGGTGCCGAACACACACTTCACACCCGCCTCGCGGTGGTCGCCGACGGCGGCAAATTACTGGAACAACAATACCCGCCGGAAGTGCACGACTACGGGCAGAGCGCACTGATCACCCGCATCACTTGCGCCGCTCCGCAAGCCCATACCGCCTTCGAGCGCTTCACCCCGCAAGGCCCGCTGGCGTTGCTGCCGTTCCAGAGCGGTTACGAACTGGTATGGACTGCGCCGCATCAAATCGCACAGGAAATGCTGGCCTGGGACGATGTGAAATTTCTGCGTGAATTGCAGTCACAGTTCGGTGATCGCGCCGGAGAATTTTCAAGCGTCGGCAAACGCAGTTGCTTCGCTCTCGGTTTGAGGCGCGCCCCGCAACTGTCGCCGATGCCGCACACCGTGCTGCTCGGCAACGCCGCGCAAACCATGCATCCGGCCGCTGGACAAGGTTTCAACATGGGACTGCGCGATGCGTGGGAACTGGCACAGGAAATCCTGGATGCCAAACTTGAAGAGTTAGGCACAGAGGCGATGCTCGCCACCTACCGCAGCCAGCGCCGCACCGACCGGGAAGCGGGAATACGTTTCACCGATGGTCTGGTGCGGCTGTTCTCCAACGACCTGCCGCTGGTCAGCGCAGGCCGCGCCGCCGCGCTCACTGCGCTGGACTGTTTGCCGTTTGCAAAGAAGTTTGTCGCGAAGCGGATGATGTTTGGGGCGAATGGTTAGCTGGCTTTCAAGGTATCGCGGCTATGGCGATCTGCTTGCAATTGCCCATTCGGCAACACCGTCGCGCAAGTGAATGGCGGAATATCCCTCCTGCCTGAGCAACTCGACCGCATCCTTCGCCATCAGGCAATAGGGGCCGCGACAGTACGCAACAATCGAACGGTCTTTGGGCAGTTCCGCCAATCGTTGACGCAACTCTTCGAGCGGTATCGACCTCGCAAAGGGAAGATGTGCGGCCAGATATTCTTCCGTCGGCCTCACGTCGAGTACCACCACCTCGCCTTTGCGCGCGGCCTTCAACAGGCTGTTGCGATCGCTGGGGACCAGATCATCCGGCTGCATGGCGATCTTTCGCAACGCCAGCTGCAATTCGATCAAACGCTCTTCCGCCAGCGTATGTATCTGTACCCACAGGTCGGCCACCGGCTTGCTGGCAAGACGGTAGTGGATGTTCTTGCCCCGGCGCTCGGTTTCGACCAAATGCGCCATACGCAACTCGCGCAAGTGCGCGCTGGCCAGCTTTACACTGATTGAAGCTTCGCGTGCCAGCGTCTCCACTGTTTTCTCTCCCTGACAGAGCAATTCGATCAGTTCCAGCCGCTTGGAACTGGAGAACACCTTGCCTATCCGTGCCACCTGTTCGTAGAGCAGGTCTTTAATTTTCCGTGCATTTTTCATGCTGACAACCTAAAAGATATTTGAGCATACTCTAGCGCAATAATGGCAGCGTTGGCTATATTGACTGTTATCGAAAATTGTGGCCTAATCAATCCAGTAATTATTAGATTGTTATCAACATAGCGAGGATGCCATGAAAACCCTGTTCATTTTTAACGATGCTCCCTACGGCAGCGAGCGCACCTACAACGGCCTGCGCCTGGCCGGGTCACTTGCCAAGCAGGAAGGCAACGAGGTTCGTTTGTTCATGATGGGTGACTCGGCCTCTGCCGCTCATCGCAATCAAAAAGTACCGCAAGGTTTCTATAACGTCGAGGTCATGATCGGCAACGTGATTCGTCACGGCGGCAAGGTGGGTGTTTGCGGCACTTGCATGGACGCGCGCGGTCTTGCCGACAGCGATCTCGCCGAGAGCACCCATCGCAGCACTCTTGCAGAGCTTACAGAGTGGACTGCATGGTCTGACAAGACGTTGGTGTTCTGACCGCCATGGGACGCACTGTCATTGTATTGGGTGCCGGTCTCGGCGGGCTGGTCGCCGCGGAGACACTCAGGAAACTGCTGCCGGACTCCGACCGCGTCATCGCGGTGGATCGCACTGACCGGCATTTCTTTCCGCCATCGCTGTTATGGCTGATGGTCGGCGACCGGAAACCGGAAGATTTCACGCGCTCTCTTGACCGGCTGGCGAATCGTGGCGTGGAGCTGCGCCGGGGCAACGTCACCCGCATCGATCCGGCGCGCAAGGAAATCGAGATCGACGGCCAGTCACTCGCCGCCGATGCCCTGGTGATCGCGCTGGGTGCCGACTATGCGCCCGAGGCGATTCCCGGCCTGGCGGCGGCGGGACTGAACATCTACACCATGGAAGGTGCCGGTGCCATCCGTGACGCCCTCACCAGTTTCGAGGGCGGGCGCATCGTCATTCTCACTGCTGCACCCATGTACAAATGCCCGGCGGCTCCCTACGAAGCGTCACTGCTGGTGGACGCCTTTCTGCGCAAGCACGGTCTGCGCGGCAAGACGACAATCGAGTTCTTCGCCGCCGAGCCCCGTCCGATGTTTGTGGCCGGCCCCGAGGTGGGTGCCGCCGTGCGCGGCATGGTCGAAGCACAGGGCATCGCCTACCATCCCGAGCATCAGGTCAAGGAGGTCGATCCGGCGGCACGCCGTATCACTTTCGCCAGCGGCGCCACCGCCGGATATGACCTGCTGTTCTATGTCCCGCCGCATCGCGCACCGGCAGTGGCACGCGAAGCAGGGCTCACCAACGAGGCAGGCTGGATTCCGGTGGATCGGCACACGCTGCAGACGCAGTTCGACGGCGTCTTCGCCATCGGCGACATCACCACTATTCCGCTCAAGATGGGCCGCCCGCTGCCCAAGGCAGGCATCTTCGCCCACGATCAGGCCGAGGTGGTGGCAAACAACATCGCCCATGCCTGGACCGGCCGGGGCGCACCGCGAAAATTCGCCGGCGAGGGTCAGTGCTTCATCGAAACCGGCAACGCACGCGCCGGCCTCGGCAAGGGCAATTTCTACGCCGAGCCGTTGCCCCAGGTGGAAATGCGCAGGCCGAGCCTGTTCTGGCACATAGGCAAGATACTGTATGAGAAGTATTGGCTGTACCGGCACTTCTGACCCAGCCCCCTACCCCTCAAGGGAGATACCGATAGCCCGAGGCGCGGGTTCTGAATGACTCCCCGCAACCCCCAAGCCACGGCGTGTCACTCAGGTTAAATTTGTTCTCGGCGAAAAATGTAGGATGGATAAGCGCAGCGCATCCACCTTTTTGAGCTGGCATGGTGGATGCGCTGCGCTTATCCACCCTACTACTTTTTGATTGCACAAGGTTCATAAAAAATCAGTCATCATTGATTTTTAGAACAAATCTGCAAGAACAAATTTACCCTGGCGTGTCACTGACAACGCGTTTCAGAATTAACAAATAGTGATACTTTGGCATTCCTCTCCCTGGCTGCTAGCATTGGCAGCCAGCCAGGGCAGACGACTTCACACGCGAATGATTGCAGAGAAAAGGTATGACCATTAATTCGGCGCCTTCCACGATAACGCTACGCCTCGTGATTCACGGCCGCGTGCAAGGTGTTTTCTTTCGCGACTCGATGCGCCGCGAAGCGCAAAATCTTAAAGTTGCAGGCTGGGTGCGGAACCGTAGCGATGGCGCGGTGGAAGCCGCAGTGCATGGCGAACCCGCCGCCGTGGACGCCATCGTGCGCTGGGCGCGGCGCGGCCCGCAGCATGCTCAGGTAGAGCGGGTCGAAATCGAGCCGGATGAGGGTAGTTATGCCAGCTTCGAGGTTATGACCTAAAAACCGCAGAGGCCAGCATGGGCAAGCTGCTCAACCATGTCCATTCGCTGGCGCATGCGTGACCCAGGAACAAAACTTACTGGAACCCAAATAATCCATTAGCCTCGAAACCCCCTCCAGTTCCCCCTTGTCAGGGGGAGTGCCCGGTCTGCCCCTCCCCTGACAAGGGGAGGTTGGGAGGGGTTGGGGTGGAATTTCTGCCTAATGGACAATCTGGGTTGAAGGAAAACCGGTCGCGTGCCTTGATGATTTCAGGGTGGGTGACAAGATCATGATCACCGTGATGCGGCAGGGGAAGAGCCGGGAGGTGCAAGTGATCCTTCAGGCTGGAGGATAACGCCGAGCGGCGTCAAGCTGCAGGCCAAGAAGCCGCGGCCTGCCCCCGGTTATTCAATTAACGGGGCAGGCGCGAAAAAAGCCTGGAGATCAAACCTTGGCGAAGCGCGTCCGGCCTGGATCGGCCGCGATCCGCCAAGGCGAACGACAGAGTTACTTCTTGCTGCCGTTGACAGCCGCCTTCAATGTCGCCCCGGCCTTGAATGCCGGAACCTTGGCTGCCTTGATCTTCAATTCTGCGCCGGTCTGAGGGTTGCGGCCGATGCGTGCTGCGCGCTTGCGTACCTCGAACGTACCGAAGCCAACCAGTGCCACGTTGTCGCCCTTCTTTAGCGTGGCGGTGATGACTTCAATCAAGGCGCCAATGTTGCGATCGGCATCAGCCTTGCTGCTGTCTGTCTTTGCTGCCAATGCGTCTATCAGTTCTTTGCGGTTCATATTGAAACTCCCTGTGGTTGTGGTTGAAATGCCGAGGTGGATTGTTATGGATACTTGGCTTGTTGGCAATAGCCCGAATTGCCTCATCAAAAACCTGAGTGAAACCCATTCGTTGCCTCACGTAAGAAATCTGAGTGAAATGTCCCGCTCAGAACGTCTGAACGGGAGGCAAAGTGAGGTTAACGATGAGCGACAGGAAAGCGGTAATCAAGGCG
>DATBWQ010000203.1:0-8375 GCA_036514695.1 Gallionella sp.
GAAATTCATCTTGTTTCAAATTAGAACCTGAAAACGGCATTTGAAACCTGTAGGAGCGCGATTTATCGCGCGATAGCCCACCGTACCGATCGCTCGATGGCCTTGCATAGCCATTCCACTATTGAGGATTACATATTTGAAGACAGTGTCTCCGCATCTCGTAGGCCGGGCTACGCCTGTCCTGAGCCTGTCGAAGCGGCCCGACGCGGCGGGCAAAGCCCGCCCTACGGTAAATCACCTAACAGTCATGAATTATGTAAAGCTCAATAGGCTGAACACTTTGGCGGCGCGCAAAAAAGCGACCCTCACAGAACGAGAGGGTCGCTTTTTCTTTGCTGGATGGAATGCCGCAGTGAATTACAAACAGTACAGGGCAGTCTCAAAAAACCTGGTGTGGTGAATCAATCGTTTTCAATATACCAGTAGGCTCTATATCTGCTGCTGTTCGGATTGATTTCCACCTTGCTGCCCTGCAATGCGGATGCCGTTGGCTCATCAGGATCGATGCAGCCGATGCAGAACGGCACTTTGATACCGTCCACATCCACCACCCCGGCTACCGGCGACGGTGGCATGCCGCCGCCGATATATTCGGCAACGGAACCCATGCCAGTCAAGAAGTCCACTGCATACCCTTTTGCAATTCCAAGGTTCGCTACGCAGGAACTGCCGGTGGCGCTGCTGGGGGTGTTAGTACCGAAGAACGTCGATCCGCCTATGGTAAGCGCTTCGTTGACGGTCTGTTCGCAAAAACCATAGTTGAACTTCCAGCCGTTGGTCGAAGTCGTTGTCACCCCGGCCGAAACGTTGGTGATCGTCGTTGTGCCAGATGCCGTTACAGAAGTGGACGTGCCGGTGGTGACATCCACCAGATCGCTGGCGGTGACCGCCGGGCTGGGGTAGCCGGTGGGCGTATCCACCAACATGTAGAACTGGTTGGCAACATAGTTTCCCGCTGTGGGTGTAAACGTGGATGAGCGGTTGCCGCAGGCATAATCGGTCACCAGCGGATGTTCACGATCGCCGGAACCGATCAGTACGGCGTTGTAATCGGCGGTGGGTACCACCGACGGACCGTTGAGGAACTTGCGCGCATGGTTGGTTTCGCTCAACCTGGCAAGCGTGATCTGGCTCGCAGCCGAATTGCTGGTCCATGAAGTGAACGTGGTACCGGTGGTATCGGTGGTGCCGGCATTGATGCGGTAGACATAACCTCCGCTGTCCGCCGCGTACACATAGTTCAAGTAGCCAGTAGTGATGTCCTTGATCAGCGCCACATCCCCCGGAACGCTGTAATTGGTCGGGTAAGTGCGAAGAATGTCGCCGGTAGCCGCATCCACAAACCAGATACCAGCGCCTTTGCGGGCGCCAGTGCATTCAGGAGTCTGGCTGACGACACCAGCAACGATGTGATCATCCTCGCATTGGTCATATCCGCCGCCGAAGACCAAAACCGGTTTGGCTATCCCGCCTCCGTCCACATATCCTCTTAAGAAGACAACATGCGGGGTGGACCAGGTCTGTCCGATATTGCTCCAGCCTGTCGAGCAAACTGTGTCATCGGTCGTGTCGCTGGTGAAACAGCCCTTGCGCCACTTCATGACAGGACTGGTTGGCGTACTGACATCGAAGGCGTAGATAGCCCGCCCGCCGCGGCGCATGCTGGGGTAGATCCAGACTGTCCCCGACTTTTGATGAACCCCGATGGATCCATCGAAGAAATAATCCTTCGGAATGGGTGCTGGCGCCGTACTCGTGACGCCGGGAAAGGAAATCAGCGGGGCAAAGGTGCCATCGGCATCGCTGTCGAGGCCGTTGTCGCGCAGGCGATAAAACTTGCTGTAGATCTCGGGTGCGATAAAGCCCCATAGTTCTATGCCCTCGGTGTCGGTTTGCCCGCCATCCACCGCATGGAATACGCCATCGTCGGCGCCATAGAATGCGATGGTTCCAATTGTCCCGCCAAAATCGACAACGGCAGGTTGCGAGTGCACCACGCCACCATGAACCGAGGGACGCATTTCGTTATAAATGGGAGCCGAGGCGCCGTCAGTATTGGCATTTTCATTGTCGACATCCTGGCCCCTGGCCCACCAGATCAGGTCATCGCTTAATGAGTCGGATACGCCCGCATTGGTAGTGATGAAGCCGGTAAGATCGGTACATGAAGTAGCGGAAGACCCATCGCACGTAAACAGATTGCGGCACGCTGATGTTGCGGGCGTAAATCCGGTGGCGCATTCCGCGTAATTGGTTCTGGTGGTTACCGTGGTTCCGGATAATGTAACGCCGCGCAGACGCTGCGCCGCACCGCCTTTTTCTACCACCTCGCCGTCGGGCGCGTCAGAATAAGCAGAAGTCGATCCGGCAACCGGTGAGGCAGATGTCTCTGCGGAACAATCGCCCAAAGCCAGCGACGTGCCGAAATCCCAATACCGGCCCGTATCCGTAGACCAGAAGCTGTCGGCGCAAGGCGTCACGAAGCCGGTGGTGGTGCTGATCGCCGCCTCGCCATTCTTGTCGACCAGGGTCAACTTCCCATTCAGGAATCCGAATTTGTATTGTTTCAGGTTTCCGGGCCAGCGCGGCGCGGCACTGCCTTCCGGGCGGAACATCCCCATGAATACCTGATTGAGGTAGGTTCCCTGGGTATTCACGCTGACCGGCAGGCTGGAAGAAGCGAACACGCTGTTGACCGACTGGATTTCCGAGAAGATCCTTTTGAGTGCGTTGGTGATGGCCGATTCTTCGGTGGCCTTGAAATATTTGCCGCCGCCAGACGTAGCCGTGCTGATCAGCAGGGCAGACTGGTCGATGTCCTGCTGATCCTTGAACACATCGATCGTAAATGTGTTGATGTTCTGCTGGCCTATTGCGGAACTGACATCCGTCCTGTGTAGGAATCTCGCCCACTCGTCGAAATAGTTGATCTTGTTGCTGGCCGGAGCGGTGAACGTTCCGTCAGGCGTGGCTGCTGTTACGGTGTGGGTGCCATAGATCTTTTGGCTATAGGTCAAGCTGGACGAAGTCGAGGTGTAGGACCCGTGCATGTCGAAGGTCTTTCCGGTGATTCTATGCTTCGAAGCATCGATCACCCATGAAAAGGTACTCCCACCACACGAGGTTTTACCAGAGCAGGAAAACCCGGTGTAATTAGTAATGTTGGTGTTGGCCCAATCTACGCAAGCCGCTGCAGTGGCAGCCGGAATACACGCAGATGGGTTCTGAATGGGGTTGGTCGCGTTGTCGGGAGTGGAGACACAGGCGGAATCAGCAACGACGCAGTAATGGCTGGTGTAGGTTGTACCGTTGGGTGATGTGGGGAAAGCCGTTGCAGTTTCCGATGCGCAAGTAGCCGTGCTGCTATAGACATTGCAGGCAGAGGTGCCGATAAGATCGTCAGTCACGGTTGTCGAGCCACCGGGGCATTCGCTGAAAGATGTGCAGGAGTAAGTCTCATAACCAGGGTAAGCATCCCACATATAAGCGGCAGTATGCGTTCCCGATTGCGATCCCGACGCACTTTCAGCCGCCCCGCCCGCGGTCAGAGATAACCGGAATGTATCTGCGGTGAGTCCGGACGCGATCACGTAATACGTAGTCAGCGGTTCCAATCCGTTGGGCAGAGCACCGGTCGTAGCCAGGGAGAGGCTGTCACCGGCAACCAGTCCATGGGCGGTGCTGGTGAATACCGCAGGGTTGCCGGTTGCAATCGTGACTGTCTTTGAGGCTTTTGCCAGGCAGGCGCTAAGACTCAACCCAGCGGTGTCGCCTGCGAAAGTGCCGCACCCAGGCGTGGCAAGCAATACGGACGAAGTCGAGGTGGTGGATGTCAAATTCGCCAGGGGTAGTTGCGTAACATCGCCACCAACGCCTTGCGTGGGCAGCAGGCTGGGCGGTCCGAGCAGCGTCGAGGGCGAGTCCTGGGAAGGGAAGCCGTTGCCGATGAAAATGACATAATTCTTTGCGCAACTGTTAGCGGAACTCAGCGGAGAATTGTAATTGGTTTTATTCACACAAGCCGCGCTGGTTGAAGTGGGGGTGCAGGCGGTAGTTCCACTGTCGATGAAGGCATAAGGATCGGACTTGGGATCGGGGTCGCCGGCATAACGCGTCGCGCCGAACTGGCTGGAATTCACATTTGCGTCGGCTACATTGTCCTGCGCATGTGCAGGCGAGGTATGGCCGCCGAAGTATTTGAACACCTCCAGCATCACAGCGCTATAGTCGACCTTGGCGGACGCCACTTTTTCCGAGCCATTGAAATTCTTGCGTATGCAATTCGGCGTGCCATTCAGGCTATTGGCGCCGTCGATACAGCCGGACACGTCGCCGATCAATTCGCCAAGAGCTACTTTATTAGCAGTAGTCATTGGACGGACATGGAAGCGGATATAGCCGCCTGATGGGTTCGATCCGCTGCCTGCGGTGAACATCATCAGGCCGACATTGGTTCGTTCATCTAATACGTCAATGGCAGCACGCAAAGCGGTCAGTTCGGATTCGCCTTGCTTGATGCCGCCCGGCCAGCCCTGGTTCGCGGCGGCCCAATTGGCGCTGTTGTCGATGACGACCAGTATGTTCGGGTTCAAACTTGGATCATGGGTCGCAGACGGCGGCCGGGTATAAATATCGATGTCCTCTGCGTACCCCAGCGGTGTCGCCAGAGCGATGCTCAGGCACAAGAGCAACCGGGTTAATCTTGTGAAGATGGTCATGGCAACCTCCGATCAAACATTAAATACCGCACGATGCAACCGCCGCATTCAAGCCGGTGATGGTTTTTACTCCCTGGCGCACATTTACGGCTGCGCCGGTGTCAGGATCGCTTACCACCGCCCTGATTTCCCACACAGTCCAGAAACAGACCGCGCCTATGGAACTGGAACATACTGTTGGAACGCCCGGTTCACCATAGGTAGCCGGTTTAGCCGAAAGACAGGCGGGGGCGGGCGCAAATGTCACGGTGTAATCTGCAGTTCCATCCAGATTGACATCAATATTTTGTGCTGCGGGGGCGGTAGTCATGAAGTCGGGGGAGCTGAGCACTTGTTCAATCGCTTGCTGTGCAGCCGCGTTGGCTTCTTCGTGGAATTGGGCATTACCCACCATCTGGACACTGGCGGTGGTGCTATTGATGGCCGACACCGCAACCAGCGTCAGCAGCACCAGCATGATCAGCGCCACCAGCAAAGTGCTGCCGCGCTGTTGCTTGATTCCTGTCATGATCGTTATCGAAGCGAGGGTCATGGCATTTCTCTCCGGCCTGCCGGGTTGGTCAGGCGAACAAATTGGTTGTAGGAATGCCGCTTGTAGTCGTCATTGGGCGCCACCGTTCCGGCCAGCCCGAGGGAATAGGTTTTTGTATCCGTATAGCCCTTGGTGGCTTCGGTGTTCCTTGCCAATAAATTCACTTTCAGTGCGACGACGTTGGGCCAATCGGTAGCCGCAGGAGTTTCCTCGTAACTGTCTGCGGTGCCATCGCTATTGGTATCCAGCCCATACTCGACCTGCATATACTCGATCCCCTCGACCAAAGGCGTGGTCACAAACACGTGAGTGGTTGGGTCGAGCTCTCTGCGTTTCAGTGTGGGGATGCCATCGCCCACATTGTTGTCGGGCGATACAAAATAGACATGAACCAGCATGTTGCGCAGATCCGCATAAGGGGTGGTGCTGGTTGCAGTGCAGCCCTTGATGCGCAATGTAAAGTTGGCAGGGGTGGTATCCACGATATATTGCGCTGAATCATATTCGCAAAGCGAGGCCTGGATGTAATGCACACCGGACAGCGCAACGCCTTGCACGATAGGCGTTGAGGTGCTGGCCCGGCGTATCACAAATATGTCGCTGCCGGGCTTCAGGGAGAGCGCGCTGCCAGCAGAGTTAACCAGGCTGCATGGCGGGCTGGAGATAGTGCTCGCCGGCCCTGCCGCATCGTAGCCCTGGACGGCCAGTTGCAAAGCGGCTGAAATATCGGCAGCAGAGGTTGAACAGGGGTTGGGCAGCGTTGCCGGTATGGCCGGAACTCCGGAAGTGGGAGTAAATTCCCCGTAGAATCCCGCCACTCTCAGGTCGCCGGATAACAATTCCAGCGCATAGCGACCGTTATCGATCATGCGGTTGGATTTGTCCAGTTCGCTGCGCGTCTTGCTTTGATTGACGAACAACGTGGACAGCGCGACCAGAATGAGCAAACCTATCGTGATGGAAATCATCAATTCGATCAGCGACAGGCCGCGCTGGAATGAGGCCTGCGGAACTATTTGGTTGTGGCTGGTCTGTTTCATCCCGGATAATCCATTAGAGCCAAACCCCTCCCAGCCTCCCCAACCCCCCAGCCCCCTTGTCAGGGGGAGAACCAGGGGAGGAGCGGGTTTCGCTCTCCCCCTGACAAGGGGGAGTTGGAGGGGGTTTAAGCCTGATGAATAATTTGGGTTCATGTCATTCCAGGGTCGCTATGCTGACAGGTAAAGTTACCGCACGCCGCAGCAACTCATTGCCATATTCGTCTTCCCCGCAATCCACTGCGGGGGCGATGGTGTTGTTCAATCCCTGCCAGGCCACTGCAACCAGGTATTGTCCCGGTACGCCGCTGGCCGGTATTGCTGCAGCGATCTCATAGATACAGCCGCGCGCGCCTATCATCGCGCCCACCTTGTTCCCTGAGCTGTCGACTTCCGCGGCACCCAGCAGCGCATCATGCCACTCGCACAGGTCGCCCGCGCTGCCGACCCCGGAGGCGGCGCAACTGCTAAGGCCGGTTCCAACGTAGGCGGGGGTCAGGCCGGAGGTAACATAGGCAGGGGCGTTGGCCCGATTGGCTTCGATCCGGTCCGCCATGTCTTTCAGCAGAACCAGGGCTTGCGAGCGCTGATAGGATTCCATTTGCGAGGTGAGTGCCCGGACTTGCAGCCCGGCCAGGCCCAATAATCCGATCATCAGGATCACGATGGTCACCAGTACCTCGATCAGGCTGAAGCCTTTATTCGGATCGGTCATCATGCGCATGTCCCCTGGCGTATGTGCGGCATCCCGCTCAATTCAATCCTGATGCAGCGGACAAATGGAGTTGGAACCGCTGCTCCCAAGTCATCAATCTCGAAGGCGCCGGTAGATGCCGGTCTTCCGTTGCGATGATAGACAACATCCGTTCCCGGAAGCCCGGTGATTTCGATGGCAATGTCCTTTATGAAACCCTGGTTGCGGATCACCGTGCCATCGGACGCCGTGATGTCCCATCCGGGCTCGCCGTTCGCGTTCGTCGTCGTAGCTATCGTGACATCGCTGTTTCGTTTGATCGCCTCGTTCCTCGCCAGGGCGAGGCTGGAATACAATTCAAAGCCGGCATTCTTCACCCGCTGGCTCTGTATCAGGGATTTAAAACTGGGCACGGCCATCGTCGCCAGTATGCCGGCGACCGCCAACACCACCAACAACTCGGTCAGCGTAAAGCCGGAAACGGATGTAGAAGAGGATTTCATTTTATTTCATGCCTCTGAACAATTCGCAGGATGACGCGCTACCGTGCCGCCTCCCCCTTTGAAAAAGGGGGACTGAGGGGGATTTTCATATTCAGCGCTTCTCAAATCCCCCCTACCCCCCTTTCCCAAAGGGGGAACAACAGCGTCATGAAATATATCGTTAAGAGGCATATTTTATTTTGATGGTCTGCCAATTTACCAACTGGTGGCTGCACCATGGGTTTTGTTGCCCAGATCATCGAGGGTCAGATTCCCGTCGCCTTCCTGCTTGCTGCCCGCAACAGGGGCCGCCGTAATCGTATAAGAAGGCGGGGGGCCGGCCAGTGCGGCTATCGTTATCGTGTAGTTCCTTGAAACGTCTACCGGGGGTGTCATCGTCAAGGCGGTCAGGGTGGCCGCATAAGAGCGGGCATCCAGCATGTACTGCTTCTCGCGATTGGACACATCCAGCATAAAGGCCTGAGCGGCAGCCCGGTTGCCCCGGATCACATACTGCGAATATTGCGGAATGGCGATCGCGGAAATGATCCCGACGATCACCACGACAATCATCAATTCTATGAGAGAGAAACCTTTTGCATATTTCATTGCGTGCCCCTTGATTTGTGTTGATGCTGATACTAGGGCGTTGCAGCAAACATTTCCACAGCCAACTGACCGGTGGAGCGGCAATCCGGATAAACGGCAACAGGGCGGCGACCGGACGGGGGAAGCATTGCGACAGTCCGCAGAGTTGGAGGCATCCCCGCGCGAGAGCATGCAAAGAGAAAGACCCCGTTGCCGGGGTCTTGTGGGATGCCTGTGCAGCGGGCGATTAATGGATCACGCGGATAGTATGTTTTGAAGTATCTGCGTTATAGAGATTTGTCCCGTCCGTAGTGATACCGGAAG
>DATBWQ010000204.1:0-16020 GCA_036514695.1 Gallionella sp.
GCCGCACCGGTAGCCGATGCTCCTGTCGAAAAACCCGCTTCATCGTTGCGGCTCGCCCCTATCGCGATCAGGTGGGGGGGGGACGTCGGTTATGACATTGAGCAGCGCAACTCCAGAGGCGGCAATGCAACGCTGCGGCAAAGGGTGATACTTAACCTGAAGGGCAAAGCCGCAAGCTACATCATGCAGCCCTGGATAGCGCAGGTAAAAGGCGATCTGGGCTTCACCGCCAGCAAGAGCAAATCGGAAGATATCGGCTCGTCGAGCAATACAATTACGGGCGGTGCCGGCTTGTATGTGGTGCCCTACAGCCGTTTCCCGTTCGAGGCGCGCATCTCCCGGAACCAGAATTATTCGGGTCCCGGCATAGGCTCACCCATTTCTCAAACCACCCGTTTCGACATGAACCAGCGTTACACTCCGCGGCACGGCAAGGAAAATTACACAGCCGGCTACAACCGCAGCCAGACGGGGAGCGAAGGTGCCGATTCCGACAGGCAGAGCGGGTTGAACTTCAGCATGCGGTCGAGCCGTTTCAAGCAGCAGACACTCGAGGCAGAAGGAAGCCGCGAACGCGGCACGCGTTCCGGCAGCGGTATAAGCACGCTGTCAAACCTGGTGACAGTTCATCACACATACCGGGAAATCGCCGAGTTATCGCTGGACAACAATGCCAACCTGACGAGTTCATCCGACCGCGCGCCAATGTCCTCAACCAGCTTCAGAAACCGGGAGTTGAACAGTACCATGTTCTTCCAGCCCGCCCAGGCGCCCTACTCGGTGATCGGCGCCGCCCGGGTAAACGTTTCCGACGTCGGCACCCAGCAATCCTCATTCCAGACGCGCACCGCGAACATGAACCTGGGCGCGAGTTACAGACTGTCCGAATACATCACGATGTCGGCCAGCGGCAACGTCAATGTGACCAACTCGGTACGGACCCAGTCTCTGACCGCTTCACAGACCGCCAGCGCAAATATCCCGCTGGCTGCACTCAACCTGGGCGCCTGGCGTTATAGCAGCCAGGTCTCAGGCTCTTTCAGCAATAGTTCCGGCCAAACCGGCAGCGTGCAAAGCGTATCGCTGAGCCCGGGACACTCTCTGGCCCGCGGCATGGACTTAGGCGGCGGCAGGCTGTCTCTGGGATTGAATCAGTCCGTGGGGGTGGGCGAGTCTACACGCAGCCAGGCCTTCTCGAGACTTAATCATTCCGGCTCGGCGAACTGGCAACGCTCGCAGGACAGGAACTATACCGCATTGAGACTGAATGGCCGCGACTCCCGCTCCCTGAGCAGAACACAGGACTCTTTCCAGAGCATCGATGCCAGTGCGACCACCAAAGAGCAATTCAGCCGCTACTCGACACTGAGCGGCAGCCTGACTGTCCGGGCAACTCGTCAGGAAAACCTGGCCGTGCCGAGCGCCAAGGTTTCCACCAGTTCCAGTGCCGCATTGCGTTACAGCAATCAGCGCGCGTTCGGTATATCCCGGCTGATCTTTGACTCCCAGGTGCAGGCTCGCAGCCAGTCACTCGTCCCGGTGTTGGCGGCGACCCCCAAGGAGCAGGGACCGGTTACCTGGGAAAACTCCTTGTCCTATACCATCGGGCGGCTCGTTTCAGAATTCCATGTGAACCTGTCGAAAGAGAGCGATGGCTCGACGCAATCCCGGATCGCGCTTTCCCTGAAAAGGTATTTCTGATGTTGGCGGCACTTGAATGATTGAAAATTTTATCGTTCACATGCGCGGGAGAGTAGTTTTTGATATGAAGTGCGGCGACACGTCACCGCATTCCAAAGTTGAACCGTTTATTGAGCTTTACATAATTCATGACTGTTAAGTGATTTACCGTAGGGCGGGCTTTGCCCGCCGCGTCGGGCATAGCCCGACCTACGAGATGCGGAGACTCTGCTTCAAATATGTAATCCTCAATAAGATAAACACGCCACGATGCCGGAATTACCGGTGGAATGGGCAGCATTGGCACATAAAATGCTTGGATTCAAGGTACCGCTTGAGGTATTCTACGCAACGGATATGCGCTGCGCCAAACCGCCATCAATCAAAGGTGACGCTAGGCCGTGGATTTGCAATCGAGAGATTTTTGTCAACAGAAAAGAAAGGGAAGCAAATGCCATCCTTGATACAAAAAACTACTGATGTCCGGGCAGCCATTAGACCCGCCCTCATTGGCCGGATGCTGTTCATCTGGTCACTGGTCATTGCCGCTGTCTTCGTCGACCCCGCTCCCGCGATGGCCGAGTACGGCGACGTGGTCATCAACAATTACTCGGATGCAGCGGGCATGCGTCCGGTGATCTTCCCCCACTGGTTCCACCGCATCCGCTTCCGCTGCAAGGTGTGCCATACCGATCTCGGCTTCAAGTTCAAGGCCGGAGGCAACGACATCAACATGTACAAGATCATCGAAGGCAAATATTGCGGCGGATGCCACAACGGCAATGTCGCCTGGTCGGTAAAAAACTGCATCTTGTGTCATTCCGCCAAACCCGGCACGCCGACCCAGGTACACGAAAGCACGATGCAGGAACTGGCCGTACCGGTCAAATCCATGACTATCAAGAAATAGAGGCTACCATGAACCGTCTATCCAATACGAAAAACTCTTGTTCGGGCACCCGAATGATGTTCTGCTCTTTGCTGGCTGCTCTGCTGAGCGCACCATTAACAACTACATCTGCCGCTGAACCGGCGAAGAGCAAGCCGGCGAAAACCAAGCCGTCCTCCGCACCGGCCACGGCAGCAGCGCCTGCGGCCGCAGCGGCGGCACCTGCCGTGCAGCAATACCAGTATCCGACCCAGCCCGCCATCGCGGGAGGGGCGAACCCGTTCAACCGGCTGCTGAAGGTCGCAACCCGTCCGCACATGCCACCCAGCGAAGATGGTATCCACGATCCCGCCAATGAGGGGACCATGATCCTGCAACAACCCCTGGATGCTTATGAAGGTATGCCCATGACCGAGACCGGACTCGGCAACGGGGTGCATTGGGTGAAGGCTCTGGACGATGGCAATCTCAAGCCGCGCTGGGAACGCACCGATCCGGGCGCGGAACCGATGATCATGGACATGAACATCGTGCGCGTACCCAAAGGCTCGATGCCGGACGTGGTCTTCCCCCACCGGCAGCACACCTTGTGGCTGACCTGCTCGAACTGCCATCCCGACATTTTCGTTCCGCGAAAAGGCGCCAACCAGATCAATATGGCATCCATTCTGCTCGGACAGAAGTGCGGCGTATGCCACGGCAAGGTGGCTTTCCCGATTTCCGAGTGCAAACGCTGTCACTCCCAGCCGAAAAAAGTGGCGGCCAACGGAGGCGGGGTGGTGCGGCCGTGACACGGCGTTGCACTAACAGTAGGCAATCCACTATCCAGCAAGCTGGATGTGGAATTGACACCGCAGCATCCGGGCAAACGTGCATTTTTGTAGGGCGGGCTCTGCCCGCCGGATCAGGTTGTCGGGCGAAGCCCGACCTACGAATTGTTTTGCCTTTGAAATGGAGTAACGTGCCGGAGGTGCGGGCACGACACGGTGAGGCGGAGCCTTCCGGTGCGGGAGTGCCCGCATCGCACCTCCTCCCGCAATCGGCCGGCTACGCCGGTAACGTGCCGGAGGTGCGGCCGTGAAGGTAACAGCGATCAGGTATTGGCTGCCACTGCTGGCGCTTTTCGCCGCATCGCCCGCGCTGGGGGATGGAGAAGACGTTGCCCCGCCGTCACGGGAAGAAGTTCAGCAGGAGTTATACCTGGTCAAGATGCTGATCACCAATTCGCCCCTTGCCGCGCGCAGCGGCGATGACAAGGTCAAGCAGACGCTGGAACTGGCCCGCACCCTTTACACCAGGGGGAATGATGCGTTCATTGCGGGCAACATGGTGTGGGCGGACGCCTTCCTGGATGAGGCGCTGAGCGTGCTGGAAGATGCCGCGCGGCTGGCATCCGATCCGCTACAAACGGAAACCAGACAGCGCGAACGCTATGCCGAAGTGCTTGATGACGTGCGTGCCTTCCAGGCCACCTATCAGGATCTGCGCGGCGGACTGTCAGCGAAAGATGTGAAACTGCATGATGCGAAGATCGAACGCACCCGCGACATGATCTATCGCGCCCAGGTGATGGTGCGCGATGGCCTGTATCAGGAGGCCACCGAACTGCTGGAAAGAGTGCATGAGGTGTATATTTCCGTTCTCAACGAATTGCTGGCATCGACGGCTTTGGTCTATGACACCAAATTCAAAACGCCGATGGAAGAATTCGAATATGAGCTGGCGCGCTACCGCAGCTATGAGGAACTGATACCGATCGCCCTTGACCAATTCAAACCCGACGAGTTCACGCTCAAATTGAGCGAGCGCTATGTGCAGGACGGCCGCACGGCACATGGCGCCGCTGAAAAACAGGCTGCGGGCGGCGACCATCCTGCCGCCATCAGCACTCTGCAGGATGCGACCAAACGTCTGCAGACGGCGCTGCGCACGATCGGGTTGGAGGTGCCGCAGTGATTTTTGCGTGCCGGAACGGGATGCCATGAAACGCCGTATCGCTGTGCGGGTGCTCGCCGCGTGTATCGGGCTGTGGTTCGCCCAGACCGTTCCGGCGGTCGAGGAAGTCTTCGCACCCGAGGGCCCCGGACTATGGCTGCCGATAACGGCGGACGGCCTGCACGACCCAACGGGTCCCGGAACACATCTGCTGCAAAATCCCTCCGACGCGCTCTTTTATCTGCCCTCCTCTTCTTCCGGCAATAAGGTGCGATGGGTCGAAGCGTTGCAGGAGGGGTATATCGAGCCGCGCCCCAGCATTCTGGACGATGATTACCAGATGCAGGTGCTCGACCTGGATGTGCTGCGAACCAGGACAGCGGGAATCCCGATGGTATTATTCCCTCACAATAAGCACACCGAATGGCTGGAATGCGGCAACTGCCATGAATGGCTGTTCAAATCCAAGGCCGGCGCCACGCGGTTCGGCATGTTCGACGTGCTGAACGGAGAATACTGCGGCCGCTGCCACGGCGCGGTGGCGTTTCCGCTGACCGATTGCTACACCTGCCACAGCGTGAAGCGCTCGTCCCTGAAAAAGCCGGTCAAAGAGCTTGAACTCCACAAATGACGGACACCCGATCGCACGCGCACAACCGGTACCCGGCACGCCTCCTTCGACTGGGCTCAGGACATGGTTATTTGCCGGTAAGCATGATCGTGCTGGCACTGCTGATGCTGTTTGCACCGCTTCCCGCCACGGCCGAATACGGCGATGTGGTGTTCAACAAGCGGGCGGAAAAAGCCGGCATGCGCCCGGTGATCTTCCCGCACTGGTTCCATCGTATACGCTTCCGCTGCAGGGTATGTCATACCGAAGCCGGCTTCGAGATGCGCGCGGGTTCCAACGATATTCTGATGTCCGACATCATTGAAGGCAGGTTCTGCGGCATGTGCCATAACAACAAGATTGCCTGGGGTCCGCAGAATTGCCACTTGTGTCATTCAGGACTTCCCGGGCTGGAAAGCGGGATACGCGGAGGTCCCACCACAGGGGGCCCGGGCAGATGGTGAAGCTTGCATGCATATTATTCCGGATGGAATGCACGTCTGATCTGGAAGCGGAATGAGCATGCAACGCCGCAGGTCGAACGCGCAGTAAAACAATCCGTAGGCCGGGCTTCGCCCGACAGTTAGATCAGGCGGGCAGAGCCCGCCCTACAAATACACGTCTGACTCTGGAATGAGCGCGCAACACTGCAGTAAATGTAGGGTGCGTTTACGCACCATCGTCATGTGGTGCGTAAACGCACCCATGTTACTCAACCCGGCCTGCGACTGAGTGTTAAGGAGAAAATATAATGAGCCCGCAACGCCTGTTACCAATCGCACTCATTGGCCTGACTCTGCTCATCGCCGGTTGTGCGGAGACACCGAAAGTGTTCCGCCTCACCAACACCAGCCAGGAGACTCCCAGGGTATGGCCGGCGGCGCCGGAGAAACCCCGTTACGGATACGTGGGGGAATTGACTGGGGAGGATAACTTTCGCCCCGAAAATCTGGAAGCCCGCAGCACCGCAACGAAGCTGTTTGACTGGCTGGTCGGCGTCGCCGGAGGCAATCACGAACCAGTTGCGCTGCGGCGGCCGCAGTGCGGAGCAGTGGACGCGGAAGGCAGCGTTTTTGTCACGGATATCGGCCGTGCGGCAGTGTACGTTTTTGACAAGCCTGCCGGGCAACTGGAACTCTGGGACATGGCGCGTGTAAACACCCGGTTCGTGGCCCCGATAGGCATAGCGCTGGGCCCGCAGAACGAGATACTTGTGGCGGATGCCGAACTGCACAGCGTGTTCCGGCTCGATCGCAAAGGTAACCCGGTAGGCGAGTTCGGCCGCGACGTGCTTAAACGGCCCACCGGACTGGCACGCGATGCCCGGCGCGGGAGGATCTATGTGGCTGATACACACGCCCATGACATCAAGGTATTCGCCGATGATGGCAAGCTGCTGGAAGTGATCGGCAAGCGCGGCGAAAATAACGGGGAGTTCAACTTCCCCACCCACCTGGCCTTCGCCTTCGACAAACTCTATGTGACCGACACATTGAACTCGCGCATCCAGGTGCTGGACATGCATGGCGAGATGGTCACCAAGTTCGGCCAGCGCGGGCTGTATGTGGGCAATCTGGTGCGCCCCAAGGGCGTAGCGGTGGACAATGAAAGCAATATTTACGTGATAGAATCGCTGTACGATAATTTGCTGGTTTTTGACAAGCAGGGGCGCACTTTGCTGGCGCTGGGCGGCACCGGCAAGGGTACCGGGGAATTTTACCTTCCGTCTGGTGTCTGGACCGACAGCCATGACCAGATTTATATCGCCGATATGTTCAACGGCAGGATCACGGTCTTGCAGTTTCTGGGAGGGTCGCAATGAATGTACATCATCACTTGCCGCGGCTGGGCTGGCCGGTACTGCTCAGCATCACCCTGTTGCTGGGGACAGGCGGTATCGCTCTTGCGGCGATAGTGACGAAAGTGGCGAACACCAAACACAATCTTTCCGCAAGCGGCCCCGGCCCCGCCATGGCGGCCAGCGAAAGCCAGATCTGCGTGTTCTGCCATACGCCGCATAACGCGAATATGATAGTTGTGCCACCGCTTTGGAATCGCGAGCTTTCCACGATGACCTACACTACATACACCTCAGCATCCATGGAAGCTGTCACGAATCAACCCGGGGGTACATCCAAGCTGTGCCTGTCCTGCCATGACGGCACCCTGGCGATCGGGACGGTTGGCGTGCTGGATAACGTGAGCCCTGCCTCAATCATGATGACCGGCACGAACGCGGGTACCATCCCTGTGGGGGCGGGTGAATTCACCGGCTACACAAGGGATATAGGCGTAGACCTGTCCAACGACCACCCTGTTTCGTTCACTTATGACGCCGCCCTCGCCAGCTACGACGGAGAATTGCGCTCACCCCCCGTCGTCGTAGGCGGCACCCCAGTCGTCGCCAACCGCACAACAGGAGTTGCTCCCAGGCCGCTTTTTCCGCTGGACAGCGACGAGATGCAATGCACCACCTGCCACGACCCGCATACCTGGGAATCCGACCCCAGCAAGGGTAACCACAAGTTTCTCCGCGGCAACCGCCTCCAGCAAGCCCAGCCTGTAGGGGTCGCTTTCAACCAGGACAACGACACCATATGTCTGGCCTGCCATGATAAAGGCGGAGCCTTGTGGGGCTACTCTGCTCACGCCAACCAGTTTGTGGCGGAAGAAACCTATCTCGAAACCGCCGCTGCCGAGCGCGATTTTCCGGCCAATACCCCGGTATGGAAGGCAGCCTGTCTCAACTGTCACGACACGCACACTGTGCAGGGCGCAACGCGCCTGCTGCGGGAAGGCACCGACAGCATCACTATACCGAAGAGCGGCGGCAACCCGGCCACCGAGGAAACCTGTTACCAATGCCATAGCACTTTCGGGACAAGCATCATCAACCCGCTGACCAGTGTGCCCGACATCAAGAGCGATTTTGAGCTGTCCATCCGCATGCCCATCTCCATGCAACCGGAGGCGCACAACATCGGAGGCAGTTTCGATGACAGCCTGGCCGGCGGCACCGCCGCGAGCTGCAACACCTTTGGCAGCAGATGCGGCAAGGACTTCATGGAATCCCAGGCGGCGCTGGGCAAGGTGAGCGCCGGGGGTACACTCACCAATCGCCATGCAGAATGCACGGATTGCCACAACCCTCACCGCGTGACCAAAAACCGCCTGTTCAACGATAACCCGGTCTTCCCCGCCGATGGCGGTACCCATAAACACACCATTGCTGCCGGCGACACCGTCGCCCACAGCAACCTGGCCTCCGGTTCGCTGCGCGGCACTTTCGGTGTCGAGCCGGAATACCTCTCCGCCGAATTTGGCACCCACCCCTTCAGCTATACGGCGAAGCGCGGCGATGGCGGCAGCAACGCGCCCACTGACGTTACCAGCCCTTATGTGACGCGGGAGTACCAGGTCTGTTTCAAGTGTCACTCCAATTACGCCTTCGACGAAACGGACACCACCTCTTTACCCCTGGGATATAGCGGCGGCACGCTCACCGGCACCAATGGTTTGCTTTACTACGCCGACAACGCGATGGAATTCCAG
Organism: Gallionella sp.; assembly: GCA_036514695.1. Taxonomy (GTDB): domain Bacteria; phylum Pseudomonadota; class Gammaproteobacteria; order Burkholderiales; family Gallionellaceae; genus Gallionella. Next base: position 8,667 of record DATBWQ010000204.1, read on the forward strand.
GCGCCTGTCACTCATAAGGGCGCACCCGCCAGCACCTCTGACTCCGGCGCGTCCTCAGCCTATTCCACCAACAATCACCGTTCCTGGCACCCGGTGACGGGCAATACCGGGCGCACGAGCGCTCTGCCCGGCTCGGGCAGTCCTAACTTGTGGCGCACCCCTTGGAACGGTTCCAATACCGACGGCCCGACCGCTGCCACCCTCGTAAATGCCGTCGGCAACCAGACGATGTATTGCAGCGATTGCCACGGTTCGGACACCAACCTTGCCGAAGGCGTGGTTCCCGTCGGTGGCGAGGACGGCAATTCGTGGGGACCGCATGGCAGCAACGGGAATTTCCTGCTGAAGGGTGACTGGGATACTGGGGCCGCACATACCGTCGGCTCGAACACCCTGTGCTTCCGTTGTCACGATCAGAATCAATACGCCGATGCGAGCGGAGCCCCTGCGTCCGCCTTGAACAGCGGCTTCGGCGGAAGTGGAGTTGATGCCTGGGGTCAGCCAATCAACAATCTACATCAAAGGCATGCTTTCTACACCACGCAAGGGGGAATGCCGCTTGCTCCATCATGGCCGGCATCGGAAAATGGCACGTATCGCTGCACCATGTGCCATACCGGGACGGCTCATGGCTGGAAGAACAAGGCGTTTCTGGTCAATCTCTATGACCTTGGCCCGGAGATCACCGCGTTAGGCGGAGAAACCACACCGGGATCCATCATCCTGTCCGCCGGTCAAGCTGTACCCAAAGGCACTGCAGCACCCGCCATCACCGTCCCTGACGGCTATAGCAATGGGCCATATTACAGGGGGGCTCTGCTAGGAGTAGTGAACTTTAGACCGAGCGGCAGTTGGGTAAAGACTGAATGCGCTGGTGGATGCCATTGACGCGCCATACGAAGAAACTATCAGAAATACTTGCCCAGTTGCAACCACAATCTGGATTTATGATTCATAGTTTCGGGCACAGAGGTCGGTTGGCCACCTCTGCCGCGCACGGCAAGGTAGGCTTTGATCTCGATACCGACGATTTTCGCATTCACACCCACACCCACACCGGAAAGGAACCGTGTATTCGAGCCTGCAAGGTATGGGTCGTGGTTGATAATGACTGAACCGGCATCGAAGAACATCATGCCTTGCAGTCTTTGAGTAAAGTCATGGCGCATCTCCACAGTCGCCAGACGGCCTTCGTCCCCGTAGGCTTCGCCTTGCGGATAAGCTCGCACACCATACGCTCCGCCCAGGGAAAATTGCTCCGAAGAGTTGAGGTTCTTGTTGGCGTACTGACCAGACAGCGCAAGCCAAAGCGAGTAACTGTCATTCAGGCGTTGCAGGCGATTGAGTCTGTAGTTTAATCGGGTGAAAGAGCCGTTGGTTTGCGCTGAAAGTTTGTCAGTCAATAGTGAAACGTCATCCATGCTCAGGCTGCCCGTTGCGAGCGACAGGTCGAACAGCGTGACGCCACCACCACCGAAGACGTCCCGACGATCACCTGCCAGACCGAAGGTTGCAAGCTGAACCTGTTTGTCTATGGGGCCGGTTGCTATTACATCATTGAGCTGTTTATTTTCCAGGGTAAGAGTACCGGAAAGATTGCTTTTTTGGCTGCGGATGAACGGGTAAACCGCGATAAGGCTGCTGACTGTTGCCGTTCCATGTGATTCTGAGGAGGCGAGTTCTTTACCCAAACGGTAACTGGTGCCGGAATATGTTGCGCCCACGCGCAAGCCGTTGCCACCCACCGGAATCTTGTATGCGACATATGCATAAGTCATATTCTGGTCGGTGGCCATTGCGCGCAACGAGATCTGATCTCCGATCTTGCGCGGACTATTCAACGCCAGTTCCACGCCCAGGCGATTTTCACCGGTATAATAACTGCCGTAATTGTCCATTAGGATGTTGGCGGAATAAGGCGCTGAAGGAGACAATTCAAGCACCAGGTCGGCCGAACCGACGCTGGCGCCGGGTTGAAGGGTAGCGCGCGCAACACCCACACCCGGTGTTTCATTCAACAGCAACAGCGCTCGATCAGCAGGCGCTGCCTGCAACACATCTCCGCTCTTGATCGCGTTCAAATATTCATCGACACGCTGGTCCGACAACATGGACTGATTATTGATTCTCTTTTCGCCGATACGGCCTTCCAGCACGTTGATCATTAGCGCTCCGTCCTTTATTTTCTGTGGAGGGATATAAGCATGTGCCACGAGAAAGCCGCGCTCATGGTAGTAGGCGGTGATACGCGCGGCACCACCATTAAGTTCGGCGAGGGTGTGTTCGCTGCCGACCAGATCGGCCAGTAATGCGTCCAGTTCAGCAGTTGCTATCGCGCTGTTCCCAGAGACATGGATGGATTTCACCATCATGCCCACCTCAACGCCAGGCTGAGCTTTCGGAGTGTCGGCATCTTCGGGAGTCGGCTCAGGTTCAGGTGCAGCTTGCAATGGGGTCGTTGATTTCGGCACGCTCAATTCGGGCTGTTGTTGCAACTCGCGTATCGTTTGTCCCGCATCAGGTCCCAAGGGCGCTGCCTTGACAGGCAAAGCACACAGCAAAATATACGACGACATGACAATGCGTGCTATATTTTTTATCATCATAAGTTACATTGTATTGGAAATGCAGCGACTCAATACTATCTGCTGAAAGGAATCACTGCACTGTCATCGTTCCGTCGACAAACGAACTTATGATGTAATTGCCGCCCGGCCCGACAGTCAAGACCAGGGTTCCTTGCGTGATCGGAGCAGTAAAGCCTGGATACACTCCCGTCGTGTTCACGGCCAATAAGCCGGTGAACACGGTACTTTTGCTATCTGTTCCAACCAGTCCCGCACCACCCACTGTGTAAGTCAGCGAAGGTATCGGCCCGCCGAAATTCATGATCTGATTGTTCGCTGTGACGACCAAGGTGCGAACGGTGATGTTCGCGGTCAATCCCGCCGGCAGGGAGATACTGTAGTTGCCTACATCCCGGCCCGTCAACGCCAGTGTCACCGGCTTGGCTGTCCCGACATCAGGGTCTGCAAACAGTCCGCTAAGCACAAGGCTGTCTCCGCTCACCACCCCGACCAGGCTGGCGCCGGTGATCGCGGCGATCCGTGTGCTGTCATACATACGGCTTGCAGCAACCGGTGTGCCCGACAATGTCAGCGCCAGAGCAGTGATGTTCGCGATCGAGCCCGGCAGGGAGATACTGTAGTTGCCAGCATTTGCACCTGACACTGCAAAAGTGACAGCCTTGCCGTTGCCTACGTTCTTGTCCGCAAACAGTCCGGTCACGCTAATATTATCTAAAGCCCCGCTCAAAATGATGCCAGACACAGAAGTGGTGAGCGTACCGTCATATACTCGGCTCGCCGCAACCGGGGCGCCCGTATAGGTCAGCGCACGCGGGAAGATGCTTGCGGTTAGGCTTGTCCCAGTGTAACTATAGTTCGCGGCACTGGCGCCGGTCAGTGCAAGAGATGCGAACTTGTTTACCCCGACGTTGGGTGACGTAAAGATTCCCACCAGGGAAGCGGCATCTCCGGTAATCAGTCCGTTGACGGTGACTCCACTGATAGTGGTGAGGGTGGTGCCGTCATATTCACGGCTTACGGCGACCGGAGTACCCGTAAACGAGATGTTCTTCCGGATGATGTTGGCTTGCAGCTGATTTGACTGAATTGTGTAGTTGGCTGCGTCCGGGCCGGTGAGGGCGTAGCTGGTCAGTGTCACGATGATGTTGTTGCCAACGTTCTTGCTGTTGAACACAGCGGCGCCGGTGCCAGTGTTCAGGGTGACGCTATCGCTGCCCAGCGGGGTGATCGTAGCCGTGCCCGTAAGCGTGGCAGCAGTGGTAGCGTCATATATTTTGTTCTGAGCCGTCAAGCCGTTCACCACGAGGGAAGCCTGATTGATATTGGCTTGGGCTCGAACAAGCGTGTAGTTACTGGACAGTTCGCCTTTGGGGCCATTACCCAGGGTCAGGGTGCCTAGTGTTACGGGTTTACCATAACCAGCATTCTTGTCCAAAAGATAGCCGGTGCCAGTGAGGGTAAGATCTTGCCTAACGCCGTTTAAATAAACACCGAATACCGAACCGACCGTATCGGCTTTCATGTCAATGGTCGTATCATATGGACGGCTGGCGAACACAGTGACTTCCTTGGGGTTGACGGTCAATTGCCCGTTCAAATAGCTGATGTCGTAGTTGCTGGCGTCGCCATTGCTGAAGTTGGCATTGCTGGGGGCGATAAGATAAGAACCCACGTTGGGAACGGCACCTGCATCGTGTGTCAGGGTCACGCTGCCGATGGTCTCGCCAGTGACCAGCCCTGTAGCTGTGAAAGCTGCAGGATCCAATATATTCTGCAATTTTTGCGCGTAAGTTACAAACGGGGAACCCGTGACAGTATCGTCCCCGTAAGTAATGCTGGCCATGTTGGCAGCAACATCGAGCGGAGCGGGAGTGATTTTCGCTGTAACAGTTTGACCGGCGACCAGGCTGTAATTGCTGGCCAGTCCTCCATTGGCGCCGTTAGCCAGCAGTGTGCTGTCGGCAGTCACCAGATTGGCGGTCAGCACGTCTTTGCTGTTGAAGGTCGCCGTGCCGGTGGCAATCACCGTTTCGATACCGATCAGTCCGCCAGTGATGGTGAACGTCGGCGCAGCCGTGATGGCGCCGTCATACACTTTGTCGGGCGCGGTGATCGTGGCAGTCAGTGCCTTCGGGGTGATGGTGCCCGCACCAGTTGCCGCAACCGGCAATGTGTAGTTGCTCAACAATGTGGTGCCCGTCGCGGTGAAGTCAGTCGAAGCCAAAGTGACGTTGACCGTGGTCGCGGTGACGACGTCTTTGGTTGTAGTTGCAAGTGTAGTGTCGGTGTAATAAGTACCAACCGTTTTCGTGATCGTAGCGCCTTCACCGGTGATGAAGCCGGTGATCGAGTAGTTCGTTGAGGCAAGTGTCGCGACGGTAGTGCCGTTGTATACCTTGGTCGGCGTGCCGATGACCACCGCGGTCAATATCGCAGGATTGATTGTCGCAGTCTGCGTGCCACCAATGAAGGTGTAGTTGCTCGCCAGTCCGCCATTGGTGCCATTGCCCAGAGTCAGCGTGCCCAGTGTCAACGTGCCCAGTGCCGGTGGTGTGACTGTGTATGTTCCAACATTTGGGGAAGACACGGCGCCGGTACCGGCAAGGGTCAAAGTTTCAGTTAGAACCAATGTGCCCAATGAGCCCGATGGGGGGGTGAAGATGTTGGCTGCCGCGCTCGTGGTGCCATCGTAAACACGTGCGCCAGTCATACTCACAATAAAGGGGTTGATTTTGCCCGCGCCCGTGGTCGGATCAAGTGTCGGCAAGGTGTAGTTGCTCAACAGGGTGGTGCCTGTCGCGGTGAAGTCGGTCGCAGCCAGGGTGACGCTGACGGTGGTCGCGGTGACGACGTCTTTGCTGTTGTAGGCACCGACACTTTGTGTGACGGTCGCGCCATCACCTGTTACAAAACCGGTCAGTGCGTAGTTCGTCGATGCAAGTGTTGCGGTCGTATTGCCGTCATACACTTTGCTCGGGGTGTTGATCACCGCAGCAGTCAGCAGCTTGGGGGTAATGTTGCCCGCGCCCGTGATCGGATTAAGTGTCGGCAAGGTGTAGTTGCTCAACAGGGTGCCGGTGTTCGCCGTAAAGTCGGTCGCAGCCAGGGTGACGCTGACGGTGTTTGCGGTGACGACGTCCTTGCTGTTGTAGCTGCCGACGGTTTGCGTGACGGTCATACCTTCAGTTCCGACCAGGCCGGTCAAGGCGTAGTTCGCTGATACAAGTGTTGCTACGGTATTGCCGTCATACACCTTGGTCGGGGTGTTGATCACCGCAGCAGCCAGCAGCTTGGGGGTAATGGTGCCTGCGCCACTGGCCGCAACCGGCAATGTATAGTTGCTCAGCAAGGTGCCGGTATTCGGCGTGTAGTTGGCCAGAGCCAGGGTGACGCTGACGGTATTTGCTGTGACGACGTCCTTGCTGTTGTAGCTGCCGAAGGTTTGCGTGACGGTCATACCTTCAGTTCCGACCAGGCCGGTCAAGGCATAGTTGGTTGGGACAAGTGTTGCGACTGTGGTGCCGTCATACACCTTGGTCGGGGTGTTGATCACCGCAGCGGTCAGCGACTTGGGAGTGATGAACGCTGCAACAGTTTGACCGGTGACCAGGCTGTAGTTGCTGGCCAGTCCTCCATTGCTGCCGTTGGCCAACACATTGCTGTTGGCTGTTACCAGATTGGCGGTCTGCACGTCTTTGCTGTTGAAGGTCGCCGTGCCGGTGGCCGTCACGGTTTCGATGCCGACCAGTCCGCCGATGATGGTGAACGTCGGTGTGGCCGTGAGGGCGCCGTCATACACTTTGTCGGGCGCGGTGATCGCGGCGGTCAGCGCCTTGGGGGTGATGTACGCTGCAACAGTTTGACCGGCGACCAAGCTGTAATTGCTGGCCAGTCCTCCATTGGTGCCGTTGGCCAGCAGGGTGCTGTTGGCTGTCACCAGATTGGCGGTCAGCACGTCTTTGCTGTTGAAGGTCGCCGTGCCGGTGGCTGTCACGGTTTCGATGCCGATCAGTCCGCCGGTGATGCTGAACGTCGGCGCAGCCGTGGTGTTGCCGTCATACACTTTGTTGGGCGCGCTGATCGTGGCGGTCAGCGCCTTGGGCGTGATGGTACCTGCGCCATTTGCCGCAGTCGGCAATATGTAGTTGCTCAACAAGGTGGCGCCTGTTGCGGTGTAGTCGGTCGCAACCAGAGTGACACTGACGGTGTTTGCGGTGACGACATCCTTGCTGTTGTAGCTGCCGACGGTTTGCGTGACGGTCGCACCTTCAGTACCGATGAAGCCGGTCAGTGCATAGTTCGCTGGTGCGAGTGTCGCGGTAGTCGTGCCATTGTATACCTTGGCCGGGGTGTTGATCACTGCAGCGGTCAGTGTGGCTGGCGTGATGGACGCAGCCTGTGTGCCACCAATAAAGGTGTAGTTGCTGGCCAGTCCGGTGCCGTTGCCCAACGTGAGGGTACCCAGTGTCACGACCTTGCCGGTTCCCACATCCTTGGAAGCCACGGTACCTGTACCGCTGAGAGTCAGGGTTTCAGTTCCAACCAGGGGGCCTAATGTGAAGATGCTGGCTGCCGCGTTCACCGTACCGTCGTAAACACGAGTGCCGGTCATGCTCACAGCATATGGATTCACCGTCAGTGTGCCGTTCACGTAAGAGATGGTGTAGTTGCTGGCCAACCCCACGCTGAAGACGGCATTGCTGGGGATGATCGCGTAAGTGCCTGCGTTGGCCGTGTTGATTGCGCCGGTGCTGTCCAGGGTCACG
>DATBWQ010000205.1:0-8570 GCA_036514695.1 Gallionella sp.
AATCGCAGGGGCACGGCGCGCCGTGCCCCTACAATACCTCGCCGGCGTAATCGGCCAGACGTGAACGCTCGCCGCGCAGCAATGTGACATGCCCGCCGTGCGCCCAGCCCTTGAAACGATCCACCACATAGGTCAGGCCGGAGCTGCCCTCGGTGAGGTAAGGCGTATCGATCTGCGCGATGTTGCCCATGCACACCACCTTCGTGCCGGGGCCGGCGCGGGTCACCAGCGTCTTCATCTGCTTGGGGGTGAGGTTCTGCGCCTCGTCGATGATCACATACTTGTTGAGGAAAGTGCGGCCGCGCATGAAGTTCAGCGATTTCACCTTGATGCGCGAGCGGATCAGGTCGCGGGTCGCCGCGCGTCCCCAATCGCCGCCTTCGTCGTCGGACTTGTTCAACACATCGAGATTGTCTTCCAGCGCGCCCATCCACGGCGTCATCTTCTCTTCCTCGGTGCCGGGCAGGAAGCCGATGTCCTCGCCGACCGGAACCGTCACGCGGGTGATGATGATCTCGGAATACAGCTTGTTTTCCAGTGTTTGCAGCAAGCCGGCAGCCAGTGTCAGCAGGGTCTTTCCGGTGCCCGCCTGCCCCAGTAGCGTGACGAAATCTATCTCGGGATTCAGCAGCAGATTGAGCACGAAGTTCTGCTCGCGGTTGCGCGCTGTGATGCCCCACACGTTGTTCTTGCTGTGCGTGTAATCGGTCAGCGTGCGCAACAACGCGGTCTGGTCGTCCTGTTCCATCACCACGGCATAGAACGGCGAGGTGTCATTTTCCAGATAGACGAATTGATTGACGAAGAATGCGCCGCATAGCGGGCCCTGGATCTGGTAATAAGTGTGTCCTTCCTTCTGCCACGACTTCATGTCCTTGCTGTGCCTGTCCCAGAAGTCATCCGGCAACGGCAGCACACCGGTGTAGAGCAGGTCGGTGTCTTCCAGCACCTTGTCGTTGAAATAGTCCTGCGCTTCCAGGCCCAGCGCACGCGCCTTGATGCGCATGTTGATGTCCTTGCTGACCAGGATCACCGCGCGCTCCGGTTGCAGGTGCTGCATGCCGATCACGACTCCGAGGATCGCGTTGTCGGCTTTGCCCAGCTCAAGATTTTGCGGCAACTCGTATTTCACGAAGCTGGTTTGCAGGAACAACCGACCGGTGCAGTTCTTGTGCGCGGGGGATTCCAGCGCGATGCCTTCCTCCATCTTGTGCGGCGCATCGCTGACGATCTCATCCAGGAAGCGGCTGGCCTGCCGTGCATTCCGGGCGACCTCGGTCATGCCTTTCTTCTTGTTGTCCAGTTCCTCCAGCACGAACATCGGCAGGCAGATGTCGTGCTCTTCGAAGCGGAACAGGCTGGTCGGGTCGTGCAACAACACGTTGGTGTCCAGCACGAACAGCTTGGTTTCGTGATTCGTTTCGTCTTCGACCGGTTTTTTGCTTGTGGCTGGGGACATTACGTTCCTTTAGTTGAGGATTACATATTTGAAGACAGTGTCTCCGCATCTCGTAGGTCGGGCTACGCCCGACGCGGCGGGCCAAGCCCGCCCTACGGTAAATCACCTAACAGTCATGAATTATGTAAAGCTCAATAGTTAAGAGTTTTGACGAAATCCAGCACTTCCTGCGCGTGGCCGTCGGACTTGAGGCCGCGCCATTCATGGCGCAGAACGCCATCCTTGTCGAACACGAAGGTGCTGCGCTCGATGCCGCGCACCTGCTTGCCATACATGTTCTTCAGCTTGATCACCCCGAACAGATCGCAGACCGTTTCATCGGCATCCGAAAGCAGCGCGAACGGCAGGCTGAACTTTGCTTTGAAGTTTTCATGCGACTTGAGGCTGTCACGCGAGATACCGACCACCTCGCAATTCGCTTTTTTGAATTTGCCATACAGATCGCGGAATTGCTGCGCCTCGGAAGTGCAACCCGGCGTATTGTCCTTGGGATAGAAATAGATGACCAGATGCTTGCCGCGCGCGCCGGATAGGGTGAAGGTCTGATCGCCCGTTGCGGGCAGGGAAAAGTCTGCAACCTTGAGTTCTGACATGAATGAATCCAATAGAGATGGCGACATTCTTGTCAAAATCCGCGCTAAAGGCAAGCGCCATGTATGTTGCGACCTCATCCACAGCCTCACACGCACTGAATTGAGGAGAAACGACCTCGGTCAGCGGCTTGAAGATTAAAGGCATGGATTGACTGTGCGGCTCGTGCCGAGGATACTTTGAACCTGCGCAAGAGTTTTTTATCATGTCGTTGCAGCATGGCGGGTCACGATATTTTATCAATTCAGTAATGGGAGGCTAACGTGGGGTCATATATTCATAAAGGCAGGGCCCAAAATACCGGGCAGAGTATCGCAGCGTGATGGCGCCCTATGAAGATTTGCGCGTGGCCGGCCGATACGTCCGTGAAGCTCGTTAACTGCATTGAAAGGAGATGGCAAATGAGATTCAACTCTTTCTTGAAGATGCTGGTTTTATCGAGTTTGTTTTTATTGCCTGCGCTGGTTGAAGCTGCCACTTCCGCCGGCGAGATCGCGCGCATCACCGGAGACAGCATCGCCCAGGCGCGCGCAACGGACGGCAGCATGCGCAAGCTGGCCGAGGGAGCTGCGATCTATTCCGGCGACGCCATCAGCACCGGCAAGGACACCACGTTGGACATTCTGTTCGCCGATGGATCGCGTTTCGCGGTGGGGCCACAAGCCGAATTCGTGGTGGACAGATTCGTTTACAGACAAGGCGCGGAGGGTGATGCCTTCCACTCCCGCATCATCAAGGGTGTTTTCCGCTTTGTTTCCGGGATAATCGCCAAATCAAAAGGCCGCAACATGAAAGTCGGCGTGAATGTCGCCACCATAGGCATACGCGGCACACAGGTCGAGGGGGAAGTCTCGGCGCGGCATGAAAAGGATGGCGCGAGTGTCGACGCATCGGCAAAGGTGGTGCTGCTTGAGCCCGAGGAAAAAAACGAAGAGACCTCCATCATCGTTTCCAATGAATTTGGCAGCGTGGTCATCGATCAGCCCGGCTACGGTACAGAAATCCCTGATGAGAAAAGCCCGCCATCTCCGGTGCGCAAGATGCAGTTGCACACCGTGGATAACGTGTTGCGCGCCCTTCGCTCCTCCGTCCGCCGGGGGGGCACACCCAAGCCACGTATGCCATAGCGGGTATACTCCCATATCTCCGGCCTGATATCAGTACGCGGCATCCCGCATCGCCTGGCGTCGCGCGGCGGGAATATCGCCGGACATTCCTGAATGAGCACAACGATGACCGACAAGCATGTTATGAATAAAGGCGGGCGTGACCCGGTCAGCACCGGGGATAAGCGATGATAGTACCAAACCGGCTTTCACCCCCTTGCCCCGAGGCCGGGGGGGATGATTTCTTTATGCGCGCGGCGCTCAATCTGGCACTCCAGGCGCGAGCTGCCGGCGAGGTGCCGGTGGGGGCGGTGGTGGTGCTGGATGGCGAGATCATCGGTCGCGGTTTCAATGCGCCGATCTCGCGCCATGACCCTTCCGCGCATGCCGAGATGATGGCGCTGCGCGATGCGGCGCAGCATCTGGGCAATTATCGCCTGGCGGGTTGCGAGTTGTTCGTCACGATCGAGCCGTGTCTGATGTGTGCCGGAGCGATCATGCACGCGCGTATCGCGCGGCTCGTGTATGGGGCGAGCGATCCGAAGACGGGAGCGTGCGGCAGCGTGGTGGATGCGTTTGGAGAGTTCAACCCCTCCCGAACCCCCAACCCCTCCCGGCCTCCCCTTGTCAGGGGAGGAGCGCCAACTCCCTCCCCTGACAAGGGGAGGGCTGGGGAGGGGTTGGAGGTTCGGGAGGGGTTGCGTTTGAACCATCACACCGAGGTGGCCGGCGGGGTGCTGGCGGAGGAGTGCGGTGCGATGCTCAGCGATTTTTTCGCGATGCGACGCGCTGAACAGAGGACAGAGGACAGGGGACAGACGACAGATGAACCCAAATAGTTTTGTAGGGTGGATAAAGGCACATCGTGCCGTATCCACCGTTCCGCATGGTGGATACGTGCTTCGCACTTTATCCACCCTACTGGATTTCCGCCTGTCCGAAGGACAGTTTATCCTGAGCCTGTCGAAGGACGGGAATGACGGTGTAGCATGAAGATCAATATCCATATTGCCACTCAGCAGCTAGAGTTATGCGACGACACAGGCCGGGTATTGCATCGCTACGCAGTGTCTACCGCAAAGAACGGTGTGGGAGAGATATCCGGCAGTTATTGCACGCCGCGCGGCAAACATGTCATACGCGCCAGGATCGGCGCGGGACTGCCTGAAAACACCGTGCTGGTACGGAGGCGCCCGTCCGGCGAGATCTACACGGCAGAGCTGGGCGCGCAGTTCCCCGAACGCGACTGGATACTGACGCGTATCCTGTGGCTGTCCGGTTGCGAGCCGGGTTTCAACCGGCTCGGCGAAAAGGATACGATGCGGCGCTACATCTACATACACGGTACGCCGGATTCGGTGACGCTCGGCATACCCGGTTCGCATGGCTGTATCCGGATGCGCAACGCCGATCTGGTCGAGTTGTTCGATATCGTACCCGCAGGAACGGCAGTCGAAATCTTCGAGTGAGGGACACCTCTAAAAATCCAGATTTCATCCCAACTGCTGTGTTGCATAAAAAATTTCTTGCTAACATATCGATCATATGCGGCGCTGCGAAGTTGGGTAAGCAGGCAATCCGCGTAGCGGATGCTCGCAAATTTTTTATGCGCCTTGCATTTGGGCGAACTCTGAATTCTTAGAGGTGCCCTGATACTCAACGAGGAGGTCTGTGATGAGCAACTCTTTCACTGTTAGTCTGGTTTGCTGGCACGATGGCGAACCCTTGCTCAGATCGATCCGCGAAGCGGTATTCATACGCGAACAGGGTGTCCCGGCAGAATTGGAGTGGGATGGAAAGGATGAGGATTGCCGCCATGCTTTGGCTCTAAGCCTTCAAGGCGATGCCATCGGCTGCGGACGGATGCTGCCCGACGGCCACATCGGGCATATTGCGGTATTGCCGCAGAGGCGCAAGCAGAAAGTCGGTACGGCGATCGTTGAAGCGTTGCTGGATTATGCACGTACGCATGATTACCAACAGATAAGTGTCGATGCGCAGCCACAATACGTGCCGTTCTATCGAAGCAACGGTTTTGTCGAGCAAGGCAAGACGTTCATGAAGGCGGGCCTGCCGCATATCAAGATGAGGCTGAAGCTACTTGCCCGTTAGGTAATCCTTTTCGCTGAAATTCATCACCGCTTCCGGCTGGGACACGGTGAAGGCGGTGATCATTGCGCCGGTGGCGAATGCTTCGGCAAAGATGAGGATCGGCGCGGGGATAAAGTAATGATATTGTATCTCCGGCCAGGTGTAGTGGCTGAGCGCCAGCAACACCAGAGTGGTGGCGGCCATCATCAGCATGATGGCGAATCCCGCGCAGGCAAAGCCGTTCAACAGCACGAACAGGAACAGATTTTTCGGCAGATGGCGCTGGCTGACGCGCAGCAGCCATTCGCTGAACAGCATCGGGACCGCCAGCATCAACAATCCGTTGATGCCCAGCGTGATCAGATCCATATCCGCGTATATCCAAGTGCCGAGCATGACCAGCGCGAGGGCGATCAGCGCGATGGGCCAGCCGAACATCAGCAGGAACAAGGTCGCACCGACCAGGTGGAAGTTGAATCCGGGACGGATACCCGCGCTGAGTTGCCAGAGCACGGAGATGCCGAACAGCAGCCCGACCAGCGCGTTGAAGCGGATGTTGTTGGCAAACAGCTCGCGCCATCGGGCGAACCGCAAGGCACGCGCCAGCAGCACGATAAAAATCAGGTTCCCCAGCCAGAGCCAATTGTTGCCGAAAAGAGATGCAGGCAGGTTCATGCCAGCGGGTAGTGGATGCTCACAAGTGCTGCGACACTTCGCTGTTGAAGCGTTTGTCGGTCTGCGCCGGAGCGGTATAGGCATCGAAACGGTTACCCATGATCCTGTCCAGCAGGCTGAGCCGATCGCGCGGTGCGGGATGGGTCTTGAACATCAGGGCCAGCGAGCTATCCTGCGCATTGCTCGCTTCGAGCATTTGCAGCACGGCAGGCAATCCGAACGGGTCGTAGCCGGCACGGGTGGCGATCACGATGCCCATGCGATCCGCTTCGAACTCGTCGTCCTTGTCCAGTCCGCGCGCATACACTTCGGTTCCCGCCTTGATGGCTTTTTCCAGAACCGGATTGTTCTTGTCCTTGAGCGCTTCGCCGAGCAGGTCGGAAGCGATGCCCAGGCGCGCCCCCTTCTGCAACGCTGCGAGGTGATGTTTGCGCAACACGTGGACCATCTCGTGCGCCAGCACACCGGCCAGTTCCGATTCGTTGTTGAGTTTCTGCAGCAGGCTGCGGGTGATGAAGATCGTGCCGCCGGGCGTCGCGAATGCGTTGACATCGGTGCTTGCCAGAATGCCGAATTTCCATGGCAGATCGGGGCGTTCGGTGTGCAGGCTCACCCAGCGTCCCACCTGGTTGACGTATTGCTGCACCCTGTCGTCGGCCAGCAACGGCGAAGCGCCCAGCAGGTTCGCGGCGATGCCGCTGCCCATGCTGATCTCCTCGGGCTCTTCTATGGTTTGGGTCGCCTGCTGGGCTTTTTGCGCGATGCTCAGCGCCGTATCGAAATTAAAATCCATGCCAGGCTGCTGGCAAGCCGACAACAGGCCGATGCCGGAAAATAACAGAGCGCGTATCAACATGAATTCGTCTCCATGGATTATTACGATTTGCGTTAAAACAACGATGTTTTGGTAGGGTGCGTCCCACGCACCATCGTTGTATCAAAGGCGGTGCGTGGGACGCACCCTACGTTATTTCGCTTTTTACTGCGAAATGGAATTATGAATTGCCGCTGGGCGGCAGGTAATCGAGCTTACGGGCCTTCAACTTTGCATCACGCGCGAATTTCTCGGCCTTTGCCCTGTTCACCGCATAGTTCTGCAGCTTTTCCAGTTCGCGCAGATTTGGCTGCGCATTCTTCAGGTCTTCCTCCGACAGGCCGCGCACGCCGGTGGCCACGGTGATACCGCTGCTTCCGGTACGTCCGATGTTGAACAGGCTTTGCAAACCGCTGTCGCCGCGTCTGGTCGCGGTGCTACCGCCGCGCAGACTGAGCATCTTGACCCAGCCGTTGCCGGCCTTGCTGGTGATGCGCACCCATCCGCCCTGGCGCTTTATGATGCTGACGCTGGCATTCTCATTCAGCCTGGCGACAGTGGCCGCGTCGCTGTAAGGCTGCTGTTTGATCTCGGTGCTGCGCACGGTATAAGCGGCTTCCCCGGCATGGACCGGGGCAGCCAGCCAGCCGAGCAAAAATAGTCCGGCTAACAGTTCTACTAGTACACAGTAACACCTTAAACCAACCCCCCTCAGTCCCCCCTTGTGCGAGCATCTGCTGCGCAGATTGCCTGCTTGACCCACTTCAGGGGGGAAGCCTTTAAGCCTCCCCTGACAAGGGGAGGTTTGGAGGGGTTTGTTTGCGAAGATTAAAGTGTTACATGACACCAGTTGTTTTTTCAGCGATCTCATGGGTTCACCTGGGTAGGGGAAAATAATTCCACTTCTTTGACGCGTCCTTTCACTTTATACGAGCCGGTCGGCACAAAGTCAAACGCGCCCCGGCACTGCGCGGCAGTGTCGCCGGATACCAGTATGCGCGCCACGCCCTTGGTCAATCCCTCGATGCGGCTGGACAGGTTCACCGTATCGCCGATCGCGGTGTAATCCATGCGCGCGTCCGAGCCGATGAAGCCGACCACGGCCTTGCCGCTGTGGATGCCGATGCCGACGTCGAAATCCTTCCCGTCTTCGCCCAGCTCTTCCTTGAAGCGCAGCAGCGCCTGCTCCATCTCGAGCGCGGCTGCCACCGCATGTTGCGCATGTTGCGGATCCTCCTGAGGTGCGCCCCAGAACGCCATGATCGCATCGCCGATGAACTTGTCCAGCGTGCCGCCGTGGCGGAAGATGATCTCGACTTGCAGGCTGAAGTAGCGGTTCAGCAGGCTGACGATCTCCTCCGGCGAGCGTTTTTCCGACAGCGTGGTGAAGCCGCGTATGTCGGAAAACAGCACCGTGATCTCGCGCGCCTGCCCGCTCAGCGACTGCGGGGTCTCGCCTTGCGCCACCAGCGAGCTGACCACGCGCGGATCGAGAAAGCGGTTGAAGATGCGCACGGTTTGTTCGCGCGATTTTTTCTCGCGCAGATACTCGCTGAGCGCCGCGGAAAAATAAAATCCCCAGCCGAACAGCAGCGGGGTCAGCAGCGCGACGCTGTAAAGTTGCGTCATCGCAAAATATTGCAAGGCCAGCAGCGCAAGGCTCAGCAGCAGCAATGCGCCGCCTATCCAGAACACATCGAGACGGCGCCGGACGAACAATGGCAGTTGCACGACGATCAGCAGCATCGCGATCAGCGGCGCGGAGTAGGCCGGCGCGGCATACAGATAGCGCTGGTTCTTCAGGTTGTCCAGCGCGGTGGCGAGTATCGCAACG
>DATBWQ010000206.1:0-22798 GCA_036514695.1 Gallionella sp.
GGGGGAGAGGGGCGGGGGAGAGGGTGGTTTTGCGTATTATCCATGAATCGCGCCGCGATCAAACCGTTCACCGTGCCGAATATCAGTGCCGCAGCAGCGAAGACGGGAATCAGGTAGGCGATACCGGCATGCGGGATCAGCCACAAATATACCACCAGCATCTGTCCGGTGATGTGCGCGAAAGCGGCGTAGATGCTGTGGCTGACCGGGCCGAACCAGCGCGCTGGCAAATGCCGGGCAAAAGCCAGCACGAGCAGGCTGAGCACTGCGCCAGACAGGCTGAGAAAGAATCCCGGCGCCAGAAAATTGCCGAACAGCAGGCTCCCTGCCACCACGCGCAACAGCGAGACCCACGCCGCCACGCGCCAGCCGTAACGTGCCAGCACGATCAGCGTGACGATGTTGGCCAGCCCGGGCTTCACGCCGGGCAGCGGGGAGGGGATGGCGTTCTCCAGTATCGTCAGGCCGAGCGCCACTGCCGCCATGCGCGCGATGCGGTGGTCTTCGGCGGTGGTGTTTAAGAGGATCGAGGATTGAGGAGAGCGTAGCGAGGAGTGGAGGATTGAGGGGTGAGTTAACAGTCCAACCCCTCCCAACCTCCCCTTGTCAGGGGAGGAGCTGCTGTCCTGTTCTCCCCCTGACAAGGGGGAGTTAGAGGGGGTTAGGATTTTTCCTTGCTCCTCTTTCTTCATTTCTCGATCCTGATTTTCAGTAGTTGAGGCTGTCATATTTCTTCCTGCTGCCGGCCAATTCGACGCTCACCTGGTTGGGCAGGCACAGCGCGATCTCCCCGGCCTGTTGCAGCCAACCTTGTCTCACACAATATTGGCGCGGGCTGGGGTCGGAGGTTATGCGCGCCTTGCGCTGCCGGATGCTGATGATGCTTACTCCAAGAGGCCCGGGCACTTCGATTTGCTGGTCGCGCGACAGCGGCATTTCGCGGAATATTTTCCCGCCGCTGCGGATGATGGCCTTGTCGGCAAGGTCTCCGCTCCAGAGTTTGAGCGTGATCAGCACCACGCACACACTGCCCAGCAACAGCGTCAGCCAGTCGCCGGGCTTGAGGTGTTGCAATGCGTCTGAGTACATGATTACTGGCTCAGCTCGCGATGGCGCACCAGTACTTGCTGCTGATGCTCGAAATAACGTGCGAGTTTTTCGGCGAGATAGACCGAGCGGTGCTGTCCGCCGGTGCAGCCGATGGCAACAGTCAGGTAGCTGCGATTATCCGCGACGAAGCCGGGTAGCCAGCGTTCCACGAAATCGCGTATATCGCTGAACATATCCTGCGCGCTTGGGGTATTGTCCAGAAATTCGATCACCGCTGCGTCGCGCCCGGTGAGCGGTTGCAGCACCGGATCATAGTGCGGGTTGGGCAGGCAGCGCACATCGAACACCAGGTCTGCGTCCAGCGGAATGCCGCGCTTGTAGCCGAACGATTCGAACAACAGCGTCAGGCGGGCGCGATCCAGCTTGATGAATTGTTTGATCCAGGCGCGAAGTGCATTGGCATTGAGCTCGGTGGTGTCGATGTGATGGCCGATGTCGCTGATCCCGGTGAGCAACTCACGTTCTTGCTGCACGCATTCGGGCAGCGTGCGAGCTTTTTTGTCATTGGCCAGAAGCGTGGCGTCGCTGAGCGGGTGCAGGCGGCGTGTCTCGGAAAAGCGTTTTACCAGCGTGTCGCTCTGTGCATCCAGGAACAGCACATGCACATCCACGCCCTGCTGCTTGATCTGTTGCAACAGGGGCGGCAGGCGTTGCACGCTGTTGGCACTGCGCACGTCTATGCTCACTGCGATATTGTGATAGCCGGCCCGCTGCAAGTGTTCCACCAATGCGGCAAGCAGGTCTGCAGGCAGATTGTCCACGCAGTAGTAGCCGCTGTCTTCCAGCACCTTGAGCGCGATGCTCTTGCCGGAACCTGATAGGCCGCTGATCAAGAATAGCTGCATCTGGCTGGATTTCAATCTTCTAGAAGCAGTTGATCATGCCGCGCAATGAATTCCTGCATGCTGTCGATACCGCGCTGTTGCAGCACAAAATTGCGCGCGGCTGCTTCAACCAGTACCGCAAGGTTGCGCCCTGCGACCACCGGGATATTCACAGTGCTGATGCTCACTCCGAGGATATCCTGATGCGTTGCATTGAGCGGCAGGCGTTCGACTTGCGAGAGGTCGCCACCGGGCGGACGATGCAGATGGACGATCAGCTTCAGGCTCTTTTTTCGCCGCACCGCCGTTTCGCCGAACATGATGCGTATGTTCAATACACCCAGACCTCGCACTTCGAGAAAATCGCGCAGCAGTTCCGGGCAGCGCCCCTCAAGCGTATCCGGTGCGATATGGTGCAATTCCACGATGTCGTCGGCAACCAGTCCGCCACCGCGGGTGATGAGTTCCAGCCCGAGTTCGCTTTTGCCGACCGCGCTTTCGCCGGTGATCATCACGCCGACACCCAGCACGTCGAGCAGCACGCCGTGGCGTGTGGTGGATTCGGCGAGCTCCTTGGCGAGATAGTGTCTGATCAGCCACATTAGTTGCACGCTGGGTTTGGGGGAGCAAAACAGCGGAATGTGCGTTTGGTTGGCGAAGGCGATCAACTCCGCCGGGATGTCGCTGGTACCCGCCACGATCAGGCAGGTCGTGCCGCTTTGTTCGATCTGCCGGAACGCGTCGCTGCGCTGGTCCACGCTCAGGGCGCGCAGATAATCCAGCTCGATCTCGCTCAAGACTTGCACCCAGTTCGGGTGGATCAGATTGAAGTGGCCGACCAGCCCTTTGTTGGAAGCGGTGACCTCGCTGCTGTCGATGATGCGGTCGGTACCATCCGCGCCGGCCACGCGGCTCAATTCAAGCCGCGCCTGCTTGTCCTCGAACAGCTGCCGGATGTTGACCTGGCTCATGCCTTGCTGTTCCAGTCATAGAACAACTGATGGATGCTGACAGCGTCTTCGCAGGCGAGCAGACGATTGCGGAATTGCGCATCGCTGAACATCTGTGCCAGTTCACCGAGAATCTGCAGATGCATATCGGTGGCGCGGTCCGGGACCAGCAACACGAAAATCAGATTTACCGGCATTCCATCCGGTGCATCGAACGGAATCGGATGCGTTGTTTTCACAAATGCGGCAGTCGCGTCGCGCAGCTTCGCGATACGCCCATGCGGAATGGCCACGCCTTGTCCCAGGCCCGTTGATCCCAGCTTTTCGCGCGCGAACAGGCTGTCAAAAACCGTGCTGCGGGCGATCTGCTGGTTGTTCTCGAATAACAACCCAACGCGTTCGAATACGCGTTTCTTGCTGGTGGACTCGCTGTCCAACAGGATATTGTCGGGAAGCAGAATCTTGCTGATAAGGTTCATGTCGGTGATCAATACGGGTAAAAATAGGTGGCAATGGTGCTGCCCGTTGTAGTTACTCTGCCGGGCTGTGTTTGCCCGTATCATCATGGCGGCGTGCCGACAGTTTTTCCTTGTGCTTCATCACCTGGCGATCCAGCTTGTCCACCAGCGTGTCAATCGCGGCATAGAGATTTTCATCATCGCATTCCACGAACAGGTCCTTGCCGCTGACGTGTATGGTGGCTTCGGCTTTTTGTTTCAGTTTTTCAACTGAAAGGATGATATTCATGTCAATCACATGATCGAAATGACGTTTGATCTTGCCGAATTTTCCATTCACATAGTCGCGAATGGCGGGGGTGATTTCAAGATGGCGTCCGGTTAGCTGGAGATTCATGACATGATCCTTTTGTTAGAGTGATTTACGGAGATTCACCGGGAGGATATGTAATGCTTCCCGGTACTTTGCTATGGTACGCCGGGCGACGACGATGCCCTGCTGTGCCAAGATTTCTGACATACGACTGTCGGTGAGCGGTTTGTGCCCGTCTTCCGCGCTGACCAACTGCTTGATCAACTCGCGTATCGCGGTTGAAGAGCAGGTTCCGCCGCTTTCAGTGGACAAGCCGCTGCAAAAGAAATGCTTGAATTCATAAATGCCGCGCGGAGTCAGCATGAACTTTTGTGTGGTGCTGCGCGATATCGTGGATTCGTGCAACTCCAGGGCATCGGCGATTTCGCGCAATACCAGCGGGCGCATGCCGATCTCGCCATGCTCGAAAAAATTGCCTTGTCGTTCCACAATGGCTTCCGCTACGCGCAGAATGGTGTCAAAACGCTGCTGCAGGTTTTTGATCAGCCACTTCGCTTCCTGCAACTGTGTGGCGAGTTGCGAGGAATTGTTGTCACCGCGCTGTTGCAGGATGTTGGCGTAAATCTGATTGACACGCAGCTTGGGCATCGCCTCGGCATTGAGTCGCGCGCGCCATTTGTTTTTGTATTTCTCCACGATCACGTCTGGCACCACGTAATCGGCGATACTTTGGCCGAACTCCGCGCCGGGCTTGGGGTTCAAACAGACAATCAGGTGTTGTGCGGCGCGCAATTCGTCGTCTGAGCAGTGCAGCAGTTTTTTGATCTTGGCGAAATCATGCGCGGCGAGCAGATCCAGATGATGGCTCACCAGACGGATCGCCAGTTCGAGGTGCGGGGTGTCATCCGGGAACGCCTTGAGTTGCAGTGCCAGACATTCGCCCAGATGGCGGGCGCCCAGTCCGGGCTGGTCCAGATGCTGCAGTTGCACCAGCGCGGTTTCCAGATCATCCAGCGTGATTCCAAGTTCGGCGGGCAACAGCTCGGCCAACTCCTCCAGATTCTGTGCCAGATAACCATTCTCATCCAGTGCATCGATCAGCAATCCGACTACCTTGCGATCGCGGTCATCAAGAGAGCTGGTGGTCAACTGGCTGTGCAGATGAGCCCGCAGGCTGGCTTGTTCTGCGGCCTGCTCCGGGTAGGTTTCGTCCTCGTCGTCCTCGCTGCGTGCCATGCCGCCGCCCCCGGTATTCCAGTCGGCGGGTTCGTTGCCGAAATCGTCAGCGCCACGGTCATCGCTATCGCTATGGGTTTGCCCGGGCTCGTCATTGGCGGTGCTCGGGGTGTTGCGCGGTTCAGCAGTGAAGATACCGGACGCGGATTCATCGGCTACTTCCAGCAAGGGATTTTCCTCCAGCATGCGCGCGACTTCCTGATGCATGTCCTGGGTCGAGAGTTGCAACAAACGAATAGCCTGCTGCAACTGCGGGGTGAGCGTCAGTTGCTGGGACAGCCGGAGTTGGAGAGCGGGTTTCATTGCTTGCGTTTGTTCAGGAATTCATCTTCTGTCGTATTTATCACCACGAAGCTCACGAAGAGCACGAAGGGTTGAGCACTATAGCAAGTGCATTTCATACGCCGACTCCGCCAATCAAAACCCAATCTCTTGATTGAAAAACGAATCAAACGTCACCTTCGCGTCCTTCGTGAGCTTCGTGAGCTTCGTGGTGAATAATTATATTAAAGCTTGAAGTGTTCTCCCAGATATACTTTCCTCACGCCCTCATTATAGATGATTTCATCCGGCTTGCCTTCCGCCATTACCGAGCCGGCATTGATGATGTAGGCGCGATCGCAGATGCCCAGAGTTTCGCGCACATTGTGGTCGGTGATCAGCACGCCGATGTTGCGGTTTTTGAGGAAGCGGATGATTTTCTGGATGTCAAGCACGGCGATGGGATCCACGCCGGCGAACGGCTCGTCGAGCAGGATGAAACGCGGGTCGGTGGCCAATGCGCGCGCGATCTCCACACGCCGCCGCTCGCCGCCGGACAGGCTGATGGCTGGATTGCCACGGATGTGAGTGATATGCAGGTCTTCCAGCAACCCTTCCAGGCGGCTCTGTATGTCTTCATCGGAAAGCTTTTGCAGCTCCAGCACGGCGCGAATGTTTTGCTCCACCGTCAGACGCCGGAAGATCGACGCTTCCTGTGGCAGATAACCCAGCCCCAGACGTGCTCGGCGATGTATCGGCAGGTGGGTGACATTCGTGTCATCAATGAATATCTCCCCTCCGTCCGCGGCGATCATGCCCACCATCATGTAGAACATGGTGGTCTTGCCCGCGCCGTTAGGACCGAGCAGGCCGACCACCTCACCGCTCTTCACCGACAAGGAAGCATCCTGCACCACGGTTCGTGAACCGTATATCTTCTTCAGGCCGATTGCGCGCAATTCACTCATGTTTATTCCGGGGAAGCAGGTATCTTGCCGGGTGTGATGGGCAAGGCGTCCTGGGTGGATGGGTCTGACGCGTCCGTTTTTGGCTTGGGTTGCAAAACCGCGCGAACCCGCCCCGGCTTGGTATACATAGAGCCTGCGCTGCTGCTCACCTGGAAGGTTTCGGTCTTCATGCTGTAAGTGATGTGATCGCCGCGCACTTCGTCCAACTCGCGTGTTACACGCGCCTGCACATAGAAGTCCACCGTCCCGGTGCGAGTGTCATATTCGATGCGTTCGCCATAACCTTCCACATATTCTTCCAATCCTTCGCGCTTCTGCCGGAAACTGGCGGTATTCCCATATGCCTTGGCCTGCTTGAAGCCATCCTTGTGTTTCACCACTTCAATCCTGTCACCGAGTATCAGCATGGTGCCCTGAGTCAATCGCACATTGCCGGTGAAGGTGCTGGTTTGAAGCATATCGTCGATCAGCACCTGATCGGCTTCCAGAGACAACGGTTTGTCGCGGTCGGCGCGTTCGGCAAAGCAAGCCGGTATACATGCCAGCAAGGCGGTTGCCAATAGCAGGTTTTGCAGCCCATGCGAAACTCTGGCTTGACCATCGTGCCGAAAGGCCAGGCACATTTCCCTAATTGCCAGGTGGCACATATTCACTTCTTACTTTGGAGAGCAGTTTGATGGTGCGCGTCTTGTTGTTCAGTTCCATGCCGACCGCATTCACAGTGGTGTGCGTTTCGATAAAAGTGACAGCCCGGTTCGATCTCACCAAATTCTGATCCGGGATGATGTGCAGATACTCGGTTTTCAGCATAAATTGATCCTGCTGCGTACCAGCCTCGCGCAGTACTTCGACGTCACCCTGCAGAAACAATTCATCGCCTTTGCTGGAGATGGTACCGGTCTCTGCTGTGACGAGTATTGCCGGACGATCCTCGGCTAGCAGGGTAATACGCGGCACTTCGAGTGCGGTGCTATCGTCATCCGGGTAATGCAGCATCTTTTTCGCGTTCATGATGAAGTGCGGCGTTCCCTGCTCATTCAGCCTGATTGCGGAAAAGTTTTCCACTATGGAATCGGGATCGTGGCGCGCGCTGCTGTCCGGCTTGACGGGTTCCGGCTGCGCCTGCTGGTTCAGCCAATAGGTTGCCCCCAGCAAGCCAAGCAAAGGCAACAACGGCAGCCAATAGCGGACACGGGTGGCAATGGTCATTGCAAATAAGGGTACAGCTGCTTATCCAGCGTTCCCTGCGCCGACATGATCATCTCGCAGGTTTCACGCACTGCGCCTTGTCCGCCATTGTGCTGTGTGATGTAGTGGGAATGCTCGCGCACCAGCAGCGGAGCATCCGGCACCGTGATCGCCATCCCGACATGGCGCATCACGGTAAGATCGACCACATCGTCGCCCATGTAGGCGGCAGCATCACGCGGAAGCTTGAGTTTATTGAGCAAGTCGACCATGGTTTCAAGTTTGTTTTCCACACCCTGATAGACATGCACGATACCCAGATTTTCCGCACGGGCTGCGACGCAGCGCGACGTGCGTCCGGTGATCAGGGCGATCTCCACCCCGCTGGCACGCAGCATCTTCAGACCATGCCCATCCAGCGAATTGAAGCGTTTGAATTCTTCGCCTGAATCGGAATAATACAACCCGCCGTCGGTCATCACGCCATCCACATCAAAAGCGACCAGGCGTATCAATTTTGCACGGCTTGTCAGCATGGCTATTCTCCTAAATAGATCGTAGGGTGGGCACAGTTTTATCGTGCCCACGCGGGCCAAACAGCGTGGGCAAAAACCTGCCCACCCTACACAAATCAAATCACTTTCGCATGCAACAGGTCGTGCATATTGAGTGCACCGACCAGCTTGTTCTGCTCATCCACCACCAGCATCTGGCTGATGTTGTATTTTTCCATTAGCTGCACCGCCTCGGCGGCGAGGCGGTCCGGCCCTATGCATCGCGGGTTGGCGGACATCACGTTGCGTACCGGTGTGGCGTTGAAGTCCAGTTTCTTTTCCAGCGTGCGGCGCAAATCGCCATCGGTGTAAATACCCAGCACGCGCTGTTCGGCATCCACGATGGCGGTCATGCCCACGCCTTTTTTCGAGATTACCAGAATCGCCTCGCCCAGCATCGCGTTTTCGCGGACCATCGGCAGACGCTCGCCGGTGCGCATAATGTCGCTCACGCGGGTGAGTAGTCGCCGCCCCAGACTGCCGCCCGGATGCGAAAGGGCAAAATCATCCGCGCCGAAACCCTTTGCATCCAGCAAGGCCACCGCCAGCGCATCGCCCAGCGCCAAGGCCGCCGTGGTACTGGCAGTGGGAGCCAAACCCATCGGGCAAGCCTCTTTGTCCACGGCTGCATTGAGGTGCACATCGGCAACCTTGGCCAGGCTGGATGCCGGATTGCCGGTCATGCTGATGAGCTTGGCACCTTGTCGTTTGATGGCAGGGGCTATGGCCATCAATTCCTGGCTCTCGCCGGAATAGGATAACGCGATGATCACATCCGCGCTGGTGATCATGCCGAGGTCGCCGTGGCTGGCTTCTGCGGGATGGACGAAATAGGCGGGCGTTCCGGTGCTGGACAGGGTCGCGGCGATCTTGCGTGCGATGTGCCCGGACTTGCCCATGCCGCTGACGATGACGCGGCCTTCGCAGCGCAGGATCACATCGAGCGCGCGCAAAAAATTCTCATCGAGCCGTATGGCGAGTGCTTGCACCGCGGCGGCCTCGATGTTCAGCACTTCGCGTGCCAGATCGAGTGCGCGCGGTGTGGCGGAAAGGGATTTGTTCATATATAACATTATAGCTGGTAGGCTGGGGTGAGGGAACCGAACCCCAGCGATTTGGTTTCACTTTAATCTGGGGTTCGCAAGCTCACCCCAGCCTGCAAATTTTGCAAACTTGGCATTAGTGCGGCATTATTGTGGCAGGGAATCACACACACTCGCCAATACATGGAAAGCTCACTCTCGCTCGTTCTTATCCTGCTCGCCACCGCCGTGATGGTGGTGGTACTGTGCCGCATCCTGCATTTGCCGGTGATGCTGGGCTATCTGGCGGTCGGCATCCTGATCGGGCCGCATGCGCTGGCGTGGATACCGGATGCGGTGGAGACTCAGCATCTCGCCGAATTTGGAGTGGTGTTTCTGATGTTCAGCATCGGCCTGGAATTCAGTCTGACGCGTCTGCTGGCGATGAAACGCACGGTGTTCGGTCTGGGCGCCGCACAAGTGATCGTTACGATGCTGCTGGTCATGGCGGTCACGACCATATTCGGCCTGGATAGCCTTGCCGGCCTGGCATTGGGCGGCGTGCTGGCGATGTCCTCCACCGCCATCGTCAGCAAGATGCTGGTCGAGCGTGCCGAACTGAATCTGCCTTACGGGCAGCAGATGATGGGCGTGCTGCTGTTCCAGGACCTTGCCGTCGTTCCGCTGTTGATCATCATCCCGGCCCTGGCCACGAGCCCCGACGATCTTACCGCCACGCTCGCCTTCGCGACGATCAAGGCGATCGTGGTGTTGCTGATATTGCTGGTGTTCGGGCAACACCTGATGCGCCCATGGTTTCATGTCGTGGCGCGGCAGAAATCCTCAGAATTGTTCATGCTCAACGTGCTGCTCATCACGCTGGGACTGGCTTATTTCACCGAGCTGGCGGGCTTGTCGCTGGCGCTGGGTGCGTTCGTCGCGGGCATGTTGATCTCCGAAACCGAGTACCGCTATCAGGTGGAAGAGGATATCAAGCCGTTCCGCGACGTGCTGCTCGGCCTGTTCTTCGTCACGGTCGGCATGAAGCTCGATCTGGGCAGCGTGGCCGGAGACTTCGGCTGGATACTCGTGGCGCTGCTGGCGCTGATCCTGTTCAAGGCGCTGATCGTGGCATTCCTGGCGCGCGTTTTCGAGGGGGACTGGGGTGTGGCGTTGCGCAGCGCGATCGGTCTGGCACAGGCCGGTGAATTCGGCTTCGTGTTGCTGACGCTGGCGGATGGAGCGCACTTGCTCAATGGCGCAGTCATGCAGATCACCCTGGCGGCGATGCTGCTCTCGATGCTGGCCGCGCCGTTCCTGATCCAATATGGCGAGGCCATCGCGCGGCGCTTTTCTGCAGCCGAGTGGACTAACCGCGCGATGCAGATGCATCAGATCGCCATCCAGAGCATGGGCAGCAAAGGCCACGTGATCATTTGCGGCTACGGCCGCAGCGGCAGCACGCTGGCGCGCTTCCTTGAAGATGAGCACCTGAGTTTCATCGCGCTGGATCTCGATTCGAGCCGCGTAAGGGCAGCCCTGGCAGCGAAGAAAAGCGTGGTCTATGGCGATGCCGCCAAGCGTGAAGTGCTGATGGCCGCCGGGTTGATGCGCGCCAAGGCACTGGTGGTCTCCTATAAAGACAAGCATTCCGCGCTGGCGATCCTGCGCCATGTCAAGGAACTGCGCCCCGATCTGCCGGTGGTGGTGCGCACCAACGATGACACCCATGTGGAAGCGCTGAAGGAGGCTGGCGCGGCAGAAGTGGTCGCCGAGGTGCTGGAAGGCAGCGTGATGCTTGCCTCGCAAGTGCTGCTGATGGCGGGCGTGCCGCTCACTCGCGTGATCCGCCGCGTCCAGGAGACGCGCGCGCGCCGTTATGCGGCGTTCAGCGGCTATTTCCGCAGCGCTCAATACGAGTTGGGCGAGGAAAGCGAAAGCCTGCAACCGCGCTTCCTCAGCGTGTTGCTCAAGGAAGATTCCGCCGCTGTCGGCAAGCGGTTGCGCGAAATGGATCTGGATGCATTGAACGTCGAAGTGAACGCAGTGCGCCGGCGCAAACTGCGCGGCGCGCTGCCAAGCGAAGAAATGCTGTTGCAGGCCGGGGATGTGCTGGTGCTGTTCGGGCTGCCGGAAGCGTTGCAGCAGGCGGAGGAGAGGTTGCACAAGGGCTAAGTGCCGTTAACGAAGAATCACAGGCCACTTCCTGGACGTATGAAATACGCGCAATATTTCGACGGTATCGTTGCGAACCCGATAGGGCAGGATGTAAGGAAAGTTTGATATGACGAGTTCTCTTGTCCCGTGGATGCGTCCCGGTCGCCCCAGATTAGGTTGTTCGCCTAACATCAGCGCGCTGTCGCGCAAATGGAGCACGAATTCTGCGGCCGCTTTGGGGTTATCTTGCGCAATGTAACTTGCTTCCTGGTCAAGGTTCAGCAGTGCCCTGCGTAACCACCTAACCCGCATGTTTTTTCACTACTGCGTTGAATTCGGCATCGCTAGCGAAATCGCCCGCATCGGCTTCGGTGATGGCCTGCTGGATTTCTGCGATTTGCCAGGACTCAAGATCAATGTACCGCCGAATAGCCTCGCTCCCCAAGAAAGACTGCGAACGATGTGTTGCTTCCGCCAGTTTTCCTAGCTGATCCTTTATCTCCTGCGGAACTCGAAGAGTCAGAATTGTTGTTTCCATGATTACCTCGCTGCGTATGTATACATTCAAATCGTAACACATCATCCTGTTTGGGGGCAATAAAAAAGCCCGCCGAAGCGGGCTTGGTTGGAGGGAGTTAGGCCGCTTTTTTCAGCGGTAGCTCTGCGCGTTTGCTCACATACAAGACTTCAACGCCCAGCACGTTTCCATTTGCATCGTAGTCCAGAATCATGCCGGGTTTAATCTCCTCGGTTTTTTCCACCACGCCCTCGGCAAGATGAACATAGAGCGCATCAGCCAACTGATCGAATTCGATTCTCATTGATTCACCTCATTCAAAGTAAGCGGTGACGATGGTCACTGGCTCGGTTGTTTCGTTGTAAATTACACGCAATTTTTTGAAACCATTCTCGGGAATTGCTTTTAGCGCATGCGCCAATGTTGGATCCTCAAAGTCATCTTCAAGCTGATCCGGATTATCAATTGCAGCCTTGATCCATTCCGGTTTTATTCTACGCTGCTGAATGCGTTTTTGAGCATGGTCACTCAGCTTGAATTCCATATTATTCCCTATGCCCCGATGGGAGTGTGCAGTCTAGTTGAGTAATGAAGATTAGGCAATAATTCGATGGGCAATAACGACAATAAAAAAGCCCGCCGAAGCGGGCTTGGTCACGCCGGGTGATGGTTTAGTAACCCATGCATACCAGGTAAGTGGTGTCATCAACTATAGCCGTGGTTGCGAGCGGAGCCACAGGAGTAGTAGTAGGGGTACCGGCAGCAACCACCATCACAGAGCCGGTGGCAGTGTTGCTGTCATCCAGCGTGGTATCGAGTTGCTTGGCGAATTTGCCGGGTATGGCGTCGGAACAGACGATATAGGTTCCCTTTATCCCGGTAACCGGGGATTGCGCCGCGTTGGTTACGCCGATAAAGCCGTTGACAGCGTTCTTGGGCCTGTAGTCGGCTGAGCCTGTAGCTGTTGCACCTGGGCCAAAACCTGCCAAACGGACATGTTGCCAGAACACGAAAGATTCATCGGTGACCGCGGTGGCATCCCAGCCGCCGTCAACGACGCCGTTGTTCGTCGCGCATTTGCCGGCGGCAGTCGGGGTGCAAACGGTGCCGGTACTGTTAGGCGGAAATTGTGAGTCAAGACTGCCCTGGGTTTGATCGCCGGGCAGGGCCTTGAACTTGTCCTGATAGCCGTAGATGAACACCGGGACGTTTTTGAAATCGTTGGCGAGGTTCTTGACCTTGGCGCTGTTGATCAGTTCCTGTCCCTTCAGCACGCCGCCGAGCAGCAGGCCGATGATCACCAGCACGATGGCGATCTCGATCAAGGTAAAGCCGGATTGATTGCGTTTCATTATGGTACCCTCCTATCATGTTTGTGTATGCTACGCTGAAGACTAATGCAAGTGCCGTGCCAATGTTGTGCCGAGATTCGGTTTTGCCACCACCATGCCTAAAAAACAATTATAAAACAATAGTATATGTTTATATGTCAGCTTGTCTGACAGATATGCCTAGGGTCCCAGAATGGGGTGTCAGCAACCTCACAGTGGCTTAATGACGAAATGTTGACAGAGGTGATGACGGGATGCTGACGCTCAATTGGGGAAATCGCTTGCGCACCGGTCGCTGGTTGTTGCTGGCGATGCTATTGACGTTGCACGGCGCGTTGCTGTTCGGCGTGGGCAGCCCTTGGGTATATCCATTGTTGCTTGCCCACCTCGGCTTGTTCCTGCTCTGGCAACCGCTGTGGCGCGGCGAGAGCGAGGTGGGGGTGGGTGCCATGGTATTTATCGCGCTGGCGGCCACGACCACGATGTTCTGGCTGAACTGGTGGGTGGTAGCATTCTGGCTGACCGGACTGTTTGGCCTGGTCGGCGCGCGCGTGTTCGCCTTTCGCGATCGCAGGACGCGGCTGTTATATCTTGCATTGATGTCCTACTTGCTTGCGGTGCTGCTGCTCTGGGTGGTGCCGAATCTGTTTGCGTCACAATCCTCCATTGAATTGGTGCAGGCACGCTCCAGCATTGAGGTGGGGCGGATCATGATGTGGTATGTGCTCCCGCTGCTGCTGGCTATTGTGGTCGTGCCGATCGGTGACGAGCAACTTGAAAACGTCCAGACGCTGGACCTGATATACAGCCTGCTGCTGTTCATGCTGCTGGCTTTGGTGGTGCTGGGCAGCCTGGCTTTCATGAATCTGGGACGCCTGGATTACCTTCAAGCCCTGCTGCGCACGCTGTTCCTGATGGGATTGGTGTTGCTGGCCCTGGGCGGATTGTGGAATCCGCGATTCGGTTTCAGCGGCCTGCAAGTGTTGTTCTCGCGCTACCTGTTGAACGTCGGCACGCCGTTTGAAAGCTGGCTCACACTATTGGCGGAAGCCGCGCAGCGGGAACCCGATGCGGCGAACTATCTCAGACGCGCCGTTGACCTGCTGGCGGATCTCCCGTGGCTATCCGGCCTGTCCTGGCAATCGCCCGATGGGGCTGGGCAGATCGGGCAATTCAGCGAACATGCCGTGCTGGCACAGGAAGGCGAATTGCGCCTGACGCTGTATGCCAGACAATCGCTTAACCCTGCCGTGTTGCTGCACGTCCATTTGCTCGCGCAACTGATCGGTTATTTCTATCAGGCCAAACAGCGGGAGCAAAGCCTGCGCGAGATCACCCGTTTGCAGGCTGTGTATGAGACCGGGTCGCGCCTTACTCATGATCTCAAGAATATGCTGCAATCGTTGCTCTCGCTCACCTCCATCGCGCAAAGCCGCGAACAGATGGCGCAGCAATTGCTGCAACAGCAGCTTCCGATGCTCACGCAGCGTATCGAGCTTACCCTGACCAAGCTCCAGCAGCCTCAGTCCGTGAATGAAACTCCTCAGCTTGCGCTGAGCGCCTGGTGGGATGCTGTGCGGTTGCGCAACCAGTTCCAGACTATAGCCTGGCGCGCGCCGGACAAGCTGCCCGGCAAGAACATTCCCGCCGCCTTGTTCGATTGCGTGATCGACAACTTGCTGGACAACGTCCTGAGAAAGCGCCAGTCCGATCCAGGCATAGCCATCTCCGTCGAAATCCAACCCGAACCACTGCGCCTGGTGGTCTGTGATAGCGGCGATCCGATACCGGAAACTATCACTGCGAATCTGTTGCGCGGCGTCGTCGTCTCTGAAAACGGTCTAGGGATAGGCTTGTATCAAGCCTCGCGTTGGGCCGGGCAGTCGGGATATCGCCTGAAGTTGATCAGCAACCGGGCAGGGAAAGTGTGCTTCGAGTTGTGTTGATATTTTCATTGCATGCACATTTCAACCCAGATACTCCATTATTAGGCGAGGCATATCTCTCTGTCAGGGGGCTGCGTCGCTCCTCCCCTGGTTCTCCCCCTGACAAGGGGGCTGGGGGGTTGGGGAGGCTGGGAGGGGTTGAAGTTTAAGCAAAACCCAAACCCAAATCCAAACCCCCTCTAACTCCCCCTTATCAGGGGGAGAAGCGTATCGCCTCAGGGGGAGAAGTGCCGATAAACAGAACCCGGAGCGCCGGTTTGAACCCATTGCGAGCAATTGCCTTGCTTCGACCCTCCGTCTGCACCTTGCGGGCGGATGGTTGTGGTTTTGTCAGAAAAAATCCTACAAGTTGAACTCCTGAACCCCTACAAAAGAAAAGGCACCGTTCTGATTTCATCTCCCCTGCCTACCCGTAATACTGCGTCCGTCTGGATTCGACAGGCCAGGATTCAAAAATATCGGCCATCGAACGACGCAGTTGATCCAAAGTTGTCCAGTTCTTCACTGGCTTACAAGGGGACTATATGAACACCATGCAATTGCAAGAAGGCATTCGCGATATCAATCTGACCTATCTGATGCTGGCCCAGCAAATGATCAAGAAAGACAAGCCGGCCGCAATTTTCCGTTTGGGTATCAGCCAGGATCTGGTGGAGGTGATAGGTAATCTCACTCCGGCACAAATCATCAGGATGGCGGCATCCAACATGCTGCTGTGCCGTTTCCGCTTTGACGAGAATCTGTTGCTCAATCTGGTGACCGATTACAGCAGGGGTCGCATGATGTCCCAGGCGCATGCGGCGATCCTGATGTCGGCACAACCCGTCGAAGAATTCGCGTAGGCGGGGGCATCGTGGCGGCCAAAACCGTGGTGGGCGAGGCACTGCAAGTCAAGATCGCGATCGATTTGATTGAAATGGGAGCGCGTTTGCAGCTGCTGCAGGAGGAAACTTCGTTGAGCCGGGAAAGATTGCTCAGGCTGTATAAAGAGATCAAGAGCGAGTCGCCATCCAAGGGAATGTTGCCGTACTCGACCGATTGGTTCATGAGTTGGCAGCCGAACATCCACTCCTCGCTGTTCATGGATATTTACCAGTTCCTGGTCAAAAATGCCGGAATCGATGGCGTGCATGCGTTGATCAGCTCATATCGTTTATACCTGGACCAAGTGCAGGGCATCGAAGGTGCCGAACCGGTGCTGACTATTACCCGCGCATGGTTCATGATCCGCTTCTTCAAGGCGGGGATGCTGCGACTCGCACCCTGTATGGAATGCAGCGGACATTTTGTGACTCATGCGGATGACCTGCACGCAAATTATGTATGCGGCATCTGCCATCCTCCCGCTCGTGCCGGAAAAACAAAGGCTGCCAGATTATCTGTAGCCGCGCAGCCCGCTTAACCGCCCCATGCACCCACTGTCCCGGCTGCGCAAAGGTCTTGCCACATCTTCCTGCTCCTCAAGTTATTCACCCTCGTTTCGTCGTTCCTATGTATGACCAGTGGTTTATGTCACCGTTTTTTGGCGGCATAGCGGAATGGCTGTTTCACCAGGAGTTGTGCCAGTGGTTTCATCAGGCAGGAATGAAGGTGTTGTGTAAAATTCAATCCTGCGAATTAACGGGTAATTATGTCTCTATCCACCTGAAGAAAATTGATTTGTTGCCGTTATTGTACTGACAATAGCGGGCTATCCCTCATATAACGCGACGCTCTGGAGAAGAACAATGGGCATTTGGTGGAATAAACTTTCCTTGAAACGCAAATTGCAGTTACCTATCCAGCTTATGCTGGTGGTGGTGCTGGTGTTTGCGCAGTATGTGGCATTGAACAAATTTGAAGATCATGTCCTTGAAGAATCCAGACAAAAAGCTCTTGTCTCTGCGGATGGCGTGTTGAATGGTCTGAACATGCTGATGATCAACGGCATTATCAGTGATCCCGACCAGCGTATTTTGTATGTCAGGAAAATGAGCGACTCTGAAAAGATTGTTGAGTTGCGAGTGATTCGAGGTAAGGCGGTGCAGGATCAGTTTGGTCCCGGGTTGCCTTCCGAACAGCCGGCCGACGAACTGGATCGCGCCGCGCTGAACAGCGCGCAAGTGCAAACCAGTTTGTCGAGCCAGAATGACAGGCAGTCCTTGCGGGTGGTGGTTCCCTTTATTGCCAGAAAGGAATTTCGTGGCACCAACTGCCTGATGTGTCATATGGTGAAGGAAGGTGCAGTGAGCGGCGCGGCCAGCATCACACTGGATCTAAGCGAGGAATTCTCTCAAATAAGCCGGGCAAATTACGCGCTGTGGACCGCGCAGATTGCAATTCAGGTCGTCCTGTATCTGCTGATCGGCTGGTTGATAGGCAAAGTGACCAGAGCAACGCGTGAATTGCAGGAAGCCATGCAGACCATGAATATCGATGGTGATTTATCAAAACGTGTGGTGGTGCGCAGCCAGGATGAGATCGGCAAGACCGCGCAGGCGTTCAATGGTCTGGTTGAAGGTATTGCCAGCATCATCCGGCAGGTGCTCGACAATGCCGCCAGGGTTTCCAGTTCTGCGACGCAATTGTCAGCATCATCATCGCAAATTGCGCAAAGCTCTCATGTGCAGAGCGAGGCCGCCGCCTCCACGGCAGCGGCGGTGGAACAGATCACCGTGAGTATCAATTCAGTGGCGGCTAATGCCGAAGATGTGCGCAGGCTGTCGGAGAAGAGTATGCAGCAGACCCGGCAGGGCAATCAGGATACGACCGCAATGATCGGCGAGATCCGGCGGGTGCAGGAGGCGGTCAATCAGATTGCCGTTTCGGTCAAGGAGTATGTCGATAACACCCGAGCGATCACCGGTATGACCCAGCAGGTGAAGGATATCGCCGACCAGACCAATCTGCTGGCATTGAATGTGGCGATCGAAGCGGCACGAGCCGGTGAGCAAGGGCGCAGTTTTGCGGTGGTGGCGGACGAAGTGCGCAAACTGGCAGAAAAATCTGCCAGGTCGGCAAGCGAGATCGATCAAATAACCAACTCGCTGAACCAGAAATCTACCCTTGTCGAGACGGTTGTACAGGCTGGTTTGCGTTCTTTGCAGGCGACACAGGAGCAGGTGGAACGTGTCTACAAGGTGTTGACCGAGGCGGGCGAGGCGGTATTGCATTCCAGTCACGGCATGAGCGACATCGCGGCATCGGTCAGCGAGCAAAGTCTGGCCAGTACCGAGATTGCACGTAACGTCGAGAAGATCGCGCAAATGTCGGAAGAGAACCATGAGGCAGTGCGTTCGAATACCAGGGAGATCGTGCATCTGGAACAATTGGCGAAAGAGCTGCAGGGTGCAGTGAGCCGGTTCAAGGTTTAAACCCCTCCCAACCTCCCCAAACCCCCAGCCCCCAGCCCCTTGTCAGGGGGAGAGCCTGCGAGGGGGCATAGAGGGGATTTTATGGAGAAATAAATGTCCGACCTGTTGAAAAACATCGATGCCCGAACCAGGTTGGCGGAAACCAGCAAGCTGGAGATATTGATGTTCACGTTGGGCAAGGATAATCGCACCGGACGTGAAGATATATTCGGCATCAATGCGTTCAATGTCAGCGAAGTGATGCGCATCCCTGCGATCACTCGCATACCGGAAATGCCTTTGTCAGTGGAAGGGATGGTGAGTTTGCGCGGTGTGCTGGTGCCGGTGATCGATCTGGCCAAATTCATCGGCTTCGAGACCGATTGCAAGCCGGAGACCATGATCATCACCGAATATGACGGCCAGACGCAGGGATTACTGGTCACGGCGGTGGAAAACATTCTGCATATGGACAGGTCTGCAACGCGTGAGCCGCCGGCGATACTGCTGGCGGAAATGGGCGGACTGGTGACTGCGATCACCGAGTTGAACGATGGCCGCCTGCTGATGATGCTGGATGTGGAAAGCATCCTTGCGGAAACCGGCCACTTCGATAACGGTGAAATGGTTTTTAAAAATGTTCAGCCGTTGGGAAAGGAGCGCACGGTATTTAATGCCGATGATTTCCCGGCGGCACGCAACCATATCCCGCTCACGCCGGGTGTGATGCAGGCAAAGATGAGTCATGGAGAAGACAAGATGGATGGCGGGCAGGATGGCATGCCGGATCAAAACGATGCGCGTACCCGCCCGGCGGGATCCGGCAATATGGAAATCCTGCTGTTCAGCCTGGGCGGGAATGAAAAATTCGGCATCAATGTGTTCAAGGTCAAGGAGGTATGCCCGGCCGGGAAAATCACCCGTACTCCGAACATGCCGAACGGCATGGACGGCATCGTGCTGTTGCATGGGCATGTGATGCCGGTGCTGAATCTGGCAAGTTTCATGGGGATGCATCCGCATGAGAAGCACCGTACCATGATGGTCACGGAATTCAATAATCACATCGTGGGCTTTTTGGTGCAGCGTGTGGATCGTGTCATCCGCGTCGATAGTGACAAGGTTCGCGCCACCGAAGGAATGCTCTCTGACAAGGGGGCGCTGATCACCGCAATTATCGAGCTGGAAGATGGCTCGCTGATTTCGATTCTGGATGCGGAGCATATCCTGGCCAATGCATTTGGTGAGGCGGTAGCCGGAAATGTTTAAGGGTGGAGCCGGAACGCGATCTGTGCATATTTTTCGCCGATGACCCGGTGGTTGCACGCAGAAAGATCGCCGGGGTACTGGGCAAGATGGGCGTCATGCATGCAGGCAACCGATGGCAATGTAAGGCAGTTAAAAGCAGTCGTTAGTCGTTAGTTGCTGATTGGTGTTGTTGCTGCGCGGTTTTAACTTACGACTTACGACTAACGACTGAATTCTGGGGATTATCATGGGATTGCAAGATACAAGATTTCTGGTGGTGGATGACTTCTCCACGATGCGACGCATCATGCGCAATCTGCTTAAGGAGTTGGGTTTCATGAATGTGCAGGAAGCCGGGGACGGAGTTGAGGCTTTGGACAAACTGCGGGCAGGCACCTTCGATTTCGTGGTGTCGGACTGGAACATGCCCAACATGACCGGCATCGAGTTGCTGCAGGCGATACGCGCCGATGCCAGGCTGAAACATTTGCCGGTCCTGATGGTGACGGCAGAGGCGAAGAGGGAAAATATCATTATGGCCGCGCAGGCCGGGGCAAGCGGTTACGTGGTGAAACCATTTACGGCTGCCAAACTGGATGAGAAGCTGATGAAAATATTCCGAACCATGCAAGAGTGAGTGATGCCATGACTGCAAATTTTTCAACCGAAGATTCTGAAGATCTCGAAGCGCTGTTCGATAGTATTGTAGCGGCGAACCGGGAGGCAGATTCGCAGGCTGGTTCAGCGGGTGCGGAATTCAGTTTTCCGCTGTTGCGCAGCGACCTTTCCGCGGACAGGGAACAGGGAATACCGTCATCACAGCCTCCCGCACTCCCAGTCCAGTCTTCAGATGTGATCAATCGGATCGGCCTCATGACGCGTACTTTGCATGATGCATTGCGCGAGCTGGGGTTG
Organism: Gallionella sp.; assembly: GCA_036514695.1. Taxonomy (GTDB): domain Bacteria; phylum Pseudomonadota; class Gammaproteobacteria; order Burkholderiales; family Gallionellaceae; genus Gallionella. The sequence continues at coordinate 20,331 of DATBWQ010000206.1, forward strand.
AACAAGAAGATTGAAAAGGCGGCATCTTCCATTCCCGATGCGCGCGACCGCCTGAATTATGTGGCGACATTGACACAGCAGGCTGCGGAGCGTGTGCTGAACGCGACCGAGGCGGCACAACCGCTGGTCGAAAAAATGGAAGTCGAAGCTCATCGCCTGTCCGGACAGTGGCAGATGTTGTTCGAGAAACAGCTCGACGTGGAGCAATTCAAGGATCTGGCCATGCAAACGCATGCGTTTTTGCATGATATGCCCAAGCAGACCAAGGCGACCCATGCTTATCTGATGGAAATCATGATGGCGCAGGATTTTCAGGATATGACCGGCCAGGTCATCAAGAAAATTATCGATGTCACGGAAAACGTGGAGCAGCAGCTGTTGGCATTGTTGCTGGAGAACGCGCCGGCCAAAGTGAAAGCGGACTCGAATCCGGGACTGCTGAATGGCCCGGCCGTCAATCCGGACGGACGCAGGGCTGTTGCGAACAGCCAGAGCCGGGTGGACGACTTGCTGGAAGATTTGGGATTTTAAATGAATGACTTCGCCGGCATGGAAGATCTGTTAAGCGACTTTTTGCTGGAAGCGGGAGAGATGCTGTCCGAAGTGGATAGCAAATTGATGGACCTGGAAGAGTTCCCCGAGGACAGCAAGCTGCTCAACGAGATATTTCGCGGATTTCACACCATCAAGGGCGGAGCCGGATTTCTCAATGCGAGTGAGCTGGTGGCTCTGTGCCACATCATCGAAAATCTGTTTGACAAGCTGCGCAACCGTGAATTGGTGCTGGGCGCTGAACTGATGGATGTGATTTTTGCAGCGACTGCTGAAGTGCGCAGGATGTTCGGCGCGTTACAGCAAGGCCTGCAACCAGGTGCCGCTCCGGGCGAGGTGATTGATGCCTTGAAAGCGGTGTTGACCGGCCAGCAGTTATCTCCGCTGGCAGGAATGACTGGACTAAAGACAGGACTGAGGACTGAGGAACAAGCAGTACCGGGTAAAACCACTGCATCCCAGTCCTCAGTCCCCGGTACTGCGTCTGCTCAGCCCTCTGAGGTGGATTGGGGCAGATTGTACAAAGCGCTGACCGGCACGGACTTCATCGCTCAGGTGCGTGCGAAGCATGATCCAAAAGTAATGGCTGCGGCTATTTCAGGGGAAGATACCACCGGAACCGCATTCGGACTTCGTGACACCGGCGTGCATGGCAGTGCCACGGGACGGCCCGAAGGTGATGTGTCTGCAAAAGAAGCCATGGACTCCATCATACCCGTGGAAACTGACCGTCTGGATAAGGTGTTGAATCTTTCCGGTGAAATCAGTTTGGCCAAAAACCGTTTGACCCGGTTATGTTCCGCCATCATTCAGGGGCGCAATGACGCGGATACCATGCATGAACTGGATCAAGCGGTCAGTCAGATGGATATGCTGGTGGTGAATTTGCAGAACGCGGTGATGAAAACGCGCAAGCAACCCATAGGCCGCCTGTTCAAAAAATATCTGCCCCTGGCACGCGATCTGGCGCGATCATTGGGCAAAGATGTGGATCTGGTGCTGGCCGGGGGGGATACCGAAATGGACACGACCATGATCGAAGCGATCAACGAACCGCTGGCACACATCGTGCGAAATGCGGTGGATCATGGCGTGGAGACTGTCGAAGGCCGTATCGCCGCCGGCAAGCCGGAGAAAAGCATCGTGGAGTTGAGCGCGCGCCAGAAAGGCGACCACATCCTGATAGCCATCACCGACGACGGTCGCGGAATGCGTCCCGAAGTGATCCGTAACAAGGCCATCGAGAAAGGGCTGATCACCAGAGAGATGGCGAATACTCTGGACGAGACCCGGTGTCTGGAACTTGTCTTTCTGCCGGGCTTCGCCGCCGGGGATGGGACCCCCGGTGTGCCGGGTCGCGGTTCCGGGATGGATGCGGTGAAAACCGGCATCCAGAAACTGAACGGCGTCGTTAATATCCGGTCCGAGCCTGGTAAAGGTACCGTGATCACCATTTTGTTGCCGCTCACGCTGGCGACTTTGCCGGTGTTGATGTTGCGTCTCGGCGAGCAATCGTTTGCTGTGCCGTTGTCGATGGTGCGCGAGATTCTGTCCGTCACGCCGGAGAAATTACAGCAGGTCTCCGGCAGGGCAACCATGGTGGTACGCGGCGAGTTGCTGCCGGTGCTGCCACTGGCGCAACTGATAGGATGGGAGCAGAGCGGCACTCACGAAGTGGGCGTGCTGATCCAGTTTGGCGATAACAGCTTCATCCTGTTGGCAGATTCCTTTGCCGGACATGATGATGTGGTGATCAAGCCGCTGGATACCTTCCGGCCCAGGGGGGTAGCGGGAGTCACCATATCCGGCGGGGGTGACATCGTGCTGATACTCGACATCAAGGAACTGCTCAGCGACGTGCGCGCGCATTATTGAGCTTTACATAATTTATCACTGTTAAGTGATTTACCGTAGGG
>DATBWQ010000207.1:0-15631 GCA_036514695.1 Gallionella sp.
AAGAACCGCAAAAAATGCACTTGCGACCATTCAAAAAGTTGGTCGCACAACTAAAAACTGTATGAACCCCAGTAACCATAAGTATCTCCAAGGATACTCTGGTTACGAAACGCCCTAATTACCTTATGTAAAGCTCAATAATTCAGGATGCAGTGGTCTTTCTGTACAAAGCCGATTGTGCGTGCGCCTGCAAGCCTTCGCCGAACGCCAATACCGAAGCAATGTCGCCGAGCTTTTGCGCGCCTTGCGCGGAGACCTGGATCAGACTGCTGCGTTTCTGGAAATCGTACACGCCCAGCGGCGAGGAGAAGCGCGCGGTGCCGGAAGTCGGCAAGACGTGATTCGGCCCGGCGCAGTAATCGCCGAGCGCTTCGGAAGTATAGCGGCCCATGAAGATCGCACCGGCGTGTTTCAGTTTGGGCAGCCAGGCTTGCGGGTCTGCCACCGACAGCTCGAGATGCTCGGGCGCGATGCGGTTGCTGATCACACATGCTTCATCCTGATCGGCAACATGGATCAGCGCGCCGCGATTCTCCAGTGCGGATTTGATGATGTCGCGGCGTGGCATCTGCTCCAGCAGGCGGTCTGCGCTTTGCGCCACAGCCGCGATGAATCCTGCATCCGGCGACAATAAAATGGCTTGCGCCAGTTCGTCATGCTCAGCTTGCGAGAACAGGTCCATCGCGATCCAGTCCGGGTCGGTCTGCCCGTCGCAGATCACCAGTATCTCCGATGGCCCCGCGATCATGTCGATGCCGCACACGCCGAATACACGGCGTTTCGCCGCCGCCACATACGCATTTCCGGGGCCGACGATCTTGTCCACCTTGGGGATGGTCGCCGTGCCGTAAGCCAATGCTGCCACCGCTTGCGCGCCGCCGATCGTGAAGACGCGATCCACGCCCGCCAGGTAAGCCGCAGCCAGCACCAGTTGATTCTTCACGCCGTCCGGCGTGGGAACCACCATGATGAGTTCACCCACGCCCGCCACTTTCGCGGGCAGCGCGTTCATCAACACCGAGGACGGGTAGGCCGCCTTGCCGCCCGGCACGTACAGACCGGCGCGATCCAGCGGGGTCACTTGCTGGCCGAGCAGCGTGCCATCATCGTCGGTATAGCTCCACGATGCTTGCACCTGCTTCCTGTGATAGCCGGTGACGCGCTGCGCGGCCTGTTCCAGCGCGCTACGCTGTCCGGCAGGCAGTCCATCAAAAGCCATGCGCAGTTCGGCACGCGGCAATTCCATCGCTGCGGCATTCTCCAACGGCAGGCGGTCGAACTTGCGGGTATATTCCAGCACCGCCGCGTCGCCGCGCTTGCGTACGTCCGCGAGTATGCCAGCCACGGTCGCTTCGAGCTTTTCGTCAGCAGTCGCCTCGAATGCCAGCAACTGATTCAGTTGCGCATCGAAGCCGGCTTGTTTGGTCGAGAGTCGTTTGATATTCATTTCGCCACCCATCCAGCTTGTCATTCCCGCGCAGGCGGGAATCCAGCAATTAAATAACTTCGCAAAGCGGGCAACACCTTGATTTTGTCCCGCTACGCAGGGATTGTTCAATCAACTGGATTCCGGGTCAAGCCCGGAATGACGATTCTGTTTTTATTTTTTTACCGCTCCCGCAATCGCATCCAGTATCGGCTGAATCGCGGCGCGTTTCAATTTGAGCGCGGCCTGATTCACCACCAGCCGCGAAGAAATATCCTCGATGTGTTCGACCGCCTTGAGGTGGTTCGCCTTCAGCGTGTTGCCGCTGCTGACCAGATCCACGATCGCGTCCGACAGTCCGACCAGCGGAGCCAGCTCCATCGAACCATACAGCTTGATCAAGTCCACATGCACGCCTTTTGCGGCGAAGTGCGCCCTGGCGGTCTGCACATATTTGGTCGCCACGCGCAGGCGCGCACCCTGGCGCACCGCAGATTCGTAATCGAAATCATCGCGCACCGCGACCATCATGCGGCAGCGTGCGATGTTCATATCCAGCGGCTGGTACAGCCCGGTGCCGCCGTGTTCGTTGAGCACATCCTTGCCGGCCACGCCGAGATCGGCCGCGCCGTACTGCACATAAGTCGGCACATCGCTGGCACGCACGATGATCAGGCGCACATCGGCGCGATTGGTCGGCAGTATCAGCTTGCGCGAGGACTCCGGGTCTTCCAGCGCGGTGATGCCCGCCGCGTTCAGCAAAGGCAGGGTCTCTTCGAAGATGCGGCCTTTGGATAGTGCGATTGTTATCATGATTTATTGCTCTTGGTTGATATAGTTGTTTGGTAGAACGCAACCCCCCTCGATCCCCCCTTGTCAGGGGGGAAGCTGGCTCCTCCCCTGACAAGGGGAGGCTGGGAGGGGTTGAGTTTCATTTTATCCGACGTATCTGGGCACCCAGCGCCGACAGTTTCGCCTCGATGTGTTCATAGCCGCGATCCAGATGGTAGATGCGATCCACGATGGTCTCGCCCTGCGCGGCCAGTCCGGCGATGACCAGGCATGCCGAGGCGCGCAGATCGGTCGCCATGATGGTCGCCCCTTCCAGCTGCGCGCAGCCCTTGATCACGGCAGTATTGCCTTCCACCTCGATCTGCGCGCCGAGGCGGCGCAGTTCCTGCACGTGCATGAAGCGGTTCTCGAAAATCGTCTCGACCACCATCGCGCTGCCTTCCGCGATGGTGTTCATTGCCATGAACTGCGCCTGCATGTCGGTGGGGAAAGCCGGGTAAGGCGCAGTGCGCACGTTCACGGCCAACGGCCTTTTATTCATCTGCAAGCTGATCGTGCTGCCCGCCACCCTTATCGTCGCGCCGGCCTCCTGCAACTTCTCCAACACGTTCTCGAGGATGTCGGCGCGCGCATCGGTCAGCGTGATGTTGCCGCCCGCCGCAGCAGCCGCGACCAGGAACGTGCCGCTCTCGATGCGGTCCGGCATGATACGATGGCTCGCACCATGCAATCTTTCCACGCCGGTGATGCTGATCGTGTCGCTGCCCGCTCCTTCGATCCTGGCGCCCATCGCGATCAGACAATGAGCCAGATCGATCACTTCCGGTTCGCGCGCCGCGTTCTCCAGCACCGTCACGCCATCCGCCAGCGCTGCTGCCATCATCAGGTTTTCCGTGCCGGTGACGCTGACCAGATCGAAGAATATCCGCGCACCCTTGAGCCGCCCGCCCACATTACCCCTTGGCACCTGCGCATGGATGTAGCCGTGCTCGATATGGATCTCCGCACCCATCGCCTGCAAGCCCTTGATATGCAGATCCACCGGGCGCGAACCGATCGCGCAGCCCCCGGGCAGCGAAACCCTGGCTTCGCCGAAACGCGCCAGCAGCGGTCCCAGCACCAGGATAGACGCGCGCATGGTCTTCACCATGTCATACGGCGCTTCAAGTTTGCCGATATGCGCCGCAGACAACACCATCCGGCTGCCGTTCGCCTCTGTCTTCACACCCATCTGTTCCAGCAGCTTGCGCATCGTGGCGATATCGTTCAACTCCGGCACATTGCCGAGTTGCAGGGCATCGCTGCTAAGCAGGCTGGCGCACAATATCGGCAGTGCCGCGTTCTTGGCGCCGGAAATGCGCACCTCGCCGTTGAGGCGGTTGCCGCCCTGTATCGATAATTTTTGCATAAATTTTATTTTAATCAGCTGGTAGGGTGGGCACGCCTTTGTGCCCACGCGGATTCATAACCGCGTGGGCAGATAAAACCCTGCCCACCCTACGAGCTACTGTTCTCCCACTCTTGCGGCGTGTAGGTCTTCATTGACAGCGCATGGATCTCTGCGCGCATCCGGTCACCCAAAGTCTTATAGACCAACTGGTGGCGTTGCACGCGGGTCTTGCCCGCAAACACCTCACTGACGATCACCGCCTCGAAGTGGGTGCCGTCATCGCCCGATACACTCAAATGTTCAGTCGCCATGCCTTGCGCGATGTTGAGTCGTACACTTTCCGGAGTGACCATAGGGAAATCCATTGTTTGTTGAAATAAACCGGCTGCCAGCTTGCAGCCAGTAGCTTTGGGTTGGTTGGCTACACGCTACCAGCTACAGGCCACAAGCTCAAGATTCATTCGGAGATTGACGATTACTCGGATTGCTGCGGCAGCAGTTCGTCCACCCCATACAGACGCGCCAGGCTCAGCAGATCTGCGGGCAAACCCGCCACGCGCAATTCACGCTCACTGCGCTGCGCAGCCCTCGCCCAGCCGAGCAACATGCCGACCGCAGCGGAGTCGACCGACTCGACCCGGGAAAAATCCACCCGCAAATCTTCGCCGGCCAGGCGCTGCAGGCCGGTCGCAAACCATGCCGGAACGGTTTCCATGTTCAAGTGACCTTGCAACACCATCGTCCACTCACCCCCGATCCGGTTCACTTCGCCCCTACCTTGCGCAGCTCGCCATCAGCCGCATTGGCGTTCTTGTCGGCCAGGGTCTTGATCAAACCGTCTATCCCGCTTTCCTGGATCTGTGTGGTGAATGTGCCGCGATAACTCATCACCATGCTGACCCCTTCTATCGATATGTCAAACGCCTTCCAGCCGTCGGCAGCCTTCTTCAATTCATAATCCACCGGGATAGGCTGCGCGCCCGGCTTGTGGATGAGTGTCTTGACGGTAGCTTCGGTAGCATCATCCACTGCCAGCTTGAACGGCTTCACTTCCACGGTCTGATCGCGATACACGGTAAAAACCTTGGTATAGGTGCGCACCAGCATGTTGCGGAATTCGGTCACCAGCGCCTGCTTCTGCTCGGGAGTCGCGGCACGCCAATGCTTGCCGACCGCCAGTTGAGTCATGCGCGCAAAATCAAAATGCGGCAGCACTTTGGCATCCACCAGCGCTATGATCTTTTTCTGGTCGCCCGCCTGGATATCCTTGTCTTGCTTGATGATCGCAATGACTTCCTCCACGGTGTTTCTGATCAGCGCGTCGGGCGCAACAACTTCCGCGCGTGCCGCAACCGCCGCACAGCACATCGACACCGCCAGAATCGCTTTATTCAATACCGTCATGTGATTTCTCTTTACTTGGCGGGTTCTTCGGCTTTGTTATAGATGAACTTGCCGATCAATTCTTCCAGCACCGCAGCCGACTGGGTCTTCTTGATGACCTCCCCATCCTTGAGCATCTCGCTGTCGCCGCCGGGCATCAGGCCGATGTACTGTTCGCCCAGCAAACCTGAGGTCAGAATATTGGCGAATGTATCCCTGGGAAACAGATAGCGCCGGTCCAGGCTCATCTCCACTTTGGCCTCATAGCGTTCGGTATCCAGCGTGATGCCTGTCACGCGTCCGACCAGCACCCCGGCGCTCTTGATCGATGCCTTGGGTTTCAATCCGCCGATGTTGGTGAAATAGGCATTTACCTGATAGGTTTCCGACATGTTGTAGGTACCCAGGTTCCCGACCTTCATCGCCAGCATCACCAGCGCGGCGATGCCTGCCACCACGAATATACCCACCCATAAATCCAGCGTAGTCCGTTCCATATATTAAAGTCCCTTTAACTCAATTCCCTCTAAACATGATTGCGGTCAATACGAAATCCAGCATCAGGATCGCCAGCGACGAGGTCACCACGGTCCGCGTGGTCGCGCCGGAGACACCTTCCGCGGTGGGCGGCGCGTCATAGCCTTCGAACAATGCGATCACTGTCACCACGGTACCAAACGCGAAACTCTTGATCACGCCGTTCAATATGTCCTCGCGGAAATCCACCGCCGCCTGCATCTGCGACCAGAACGAGCCTTCGTCCACGCCGATCTGCACCACCCCGACAAAATAGCCGCCGAATATGCCCGCCGCACTGAACATCGCGGCCAGCAACGGCATCGAGATCACCCCTGCCCAGAAGCGCGGCGCGACGATGCGCGCGATCGGATTCACCGCCATCATCTCCATCGCGGAGATTTGCTCGGTCGCCTTCATCAAACCGATCTCCGCCGTCATCGCCGAACCGGCGCGGCTGGCGAACAGCAATGCCGCCACCACCGGCCCCAGTTCGCGCACCAGGCTCAACGCCACCATGCTGCCCAATGCCGATTCGGAACCGTAGCGCTTGAGCGTTTCATATCCCTGCAAACCCAGCACCATCCCGACGAACAGCCCCGCCACGATGATGATGATCAACGACAACACACCGGTGGAAAACAGCTCCCTGATGATCAGACGGAAACGCCGGAAGCTGCTGCCGGAATACAACAGGGTGAGAAAAAAGAAGCGCGATGCCAAGCCGATGCGCCACACCGCGTTGATGGCCCGATGACCGATTATCCTGATTGTATTGGTTGCCGGCATAGGGTCAGACTTGCAGATTCAGATCCTGGCGGTAATCTCTGCCCGGATAATGGAATGGCACCGGACCATCCATCTCGCCATGCACGAACTGGTGCACATAATCCTTATCCGAGGCGCGGATCTCGTCAGGCGTTCCTTCCGCGACGATCACGCCGTCCGCCATGAAATATACGTGGTCCACGATCTTCAGTGACTCCTGCACGTCATGGGTGACCACTATCGAAGTCGCACCCAGCGCGTCATTCAGGCGGCGAATCAGATCGCCGACCACCGACAGCGAGATCGGGTCCAGTCCGGCAAACGGCTCGTCATACATGATCAGCATCGGATCGAGCGCCACGGTGCGCGCCAGCGCCACGCGCCGGGACATGCCGCCGGACAGCTCGGAAGGCATCAGGCTATACGTCCCGCGCAACCCCACCGCATGCAGCTTCATCAACACCAGGTCATGAATGATCTCTTCCGGCAGGTCGGTATGCTCGCGCATCTGAAACGCGACATTGTCATACACCGACATATCGGTGAACAACGCGCCGAACTGGAACAGCATGCCCATCTTGCGCCGCATCACATACAAGCCGTCCTGATTCAGCTCGTGTATCACCTGCCCGCCCACCTTGACGTAGCCTCTTGTCGGCTTGAGCGATCCACCGATATGGCGCAGCAGCGTGGTCTTGCCGCAACCGCTCAAGCCCATGATGGCTATCAGGCTCCCCTTCGGAATGGTCATGTTGATGCCTTCCAGGACGGGGCGCTTATCGTAGGCAAAATTAAGATCGCGAATTTCGACCAATGCTGACTCAGACAAAATGAAACCCTGTAAATCGAGATGGCGCATTCTAAACCAGGCGCCGGCAATTCCCAACTTATTCTGGTTAAACCAACCCCTCCCGGCCTCCCCTTGTCAGGGGAGGAGCGGTGTGGTGTGCCTCCCCCTGACAAGGGGGGATCGAGGGGGGTTGGGTTTCACCCTTCACCCTTCACCCTTCACCCTTCACCCTTCACCCTTCACCCTTCACCCTTCACCCTTCACCCTTCCCTATTGAGCTTCCGCCCGCTTGCCGTTATGCTCCCCCACACTATGCCTAACCTGATGAGCGCAAGTTGAACTCCCTTACCACACCACTCGACCTGCTGATCGTTGATGACGACCCCCTGATACGCGAAGGGCTGGCGATGGCTTTGGGCAGCGACTTCAAGATACATCAGGCTGAGTCGCGCGTTGCGGCGATCGCCTTGTTGCGGGAATTGCCCGGCCCGCCGCAACTGGCACTGGTTGATCTGGGGCTGCCGCCCTTTCCGCACCGGCCCGATGAAGGATTTCAGTTGATCGCCGAATTGCTGGCGCATGCGCCGAAGATCAAGATATTCGTCTTGTCCGGGCAAAATGATCTGAGCAACGCCCGCCATGCGCGCGCATTGGGCGCGATCGATTTCATCGCCAAACCCTGTGCGCCGGAGAAGATCAGGCAGTGCTTTGACGATGCGCTGAAGACTCAACAAAGCCTGCAGGATGAACCGCTTCGCCCCCCATCATCCCGGGACGGGCAACTATTCGGCATTGTCGACCAAAGCGCCCGCATCAGGGTGCTGCGCGACCAGATCGTGATGTATGCAGCCATACCTTTTCCGGTCCTGATCGAGGGGGAATCCGGCAGCGGCAAGGAACTGGTGGCCATTGCGATACAAAAGACCGGGCCGAATCCGGATGCGCCCTTCAAGGTACTCAACTGTGCCGCGATCGCTCCGACGCTGATCGAGCCCACCCTGTTCGGCTACAGCAAAGGCGCTTTCACCGGCGCAACCAGCTCGCAATCGGGATTCTTTGAGGACGCTTCTGACGGCACGCTGTTTCTTGACGAGATCGGCGAGTTGCCGCTGGAACTCCAGACCAAATTGCTGCGGGTGCTGGAGAACGGCGAATACCAGCGTGTCGGGGAGACCACGACACGCACCAGCCGCGCGCGCATCATCGCCGCGACCAATCGCAACTTGCGTGACGCGGTCAGGGGCGGAACGTTTCGCAGCGACCTTTACCACCGCCTCAACGTATTCCCGATCTACGTCCCTCCGCTGCGCGAACTGGGCCGCGACAAGCTGGTACTGCTCGACCATTTCCGCGCTTATTACGCGCAGCAGATCAAGCAGGCGCCTTTTGAACTGAATCCCGAGGCGCTGCAACTCTGGGAACGCTACAGTTTCCCCGGCAACAACCGGGAATTGCGCAACATCGTCATCCGGCTCACGACGAAATACCCGGGGAAAACCGTCGATGCCACGCAATTGCAGGAGGAATTCGATCCGTTTGAAACGGCTGCGGAAACAGAGGACAGAAGACAGAGGACAGATGACAGAAGGCAGAAGAGACAGGGCTGCTTCGATGAACTCAAAGCAGGCGACTTCAATCTTGATCAGCATCTGCACGAGCAAGAAGGTTACTATATCGGCGCAGCGCTGGAACTTGCCTCCGGCAACATCAGCGAAGCTGCCAGACTGCTCGGCATCAACCGCACCACACTGCACAGCCGGATGGGGGCACATGAAAAACTCAAATGAACTACCCCGCGCCAAGAGCGCGGGGTATCGGAAAAACTTGAGCGGGCGTAGCCCGGATGGAATGCAATGGAATCCGGGGAAAACCTCGGCCACGCCCACCAAACCCCGGATTTCGCGTAGCCTGTCCTGAGCCTGTCGAAGGGCTACATCCGGGCTACGTCACTTCCATTTTTTTATTTTAGCCTGCGCTATCCCCGCAGCAAGACTGCGGGGAATTACAAGTTCAAGATATGGGAACCTTTGCTGATCTGTCATTCCGGAATTGATGTTGCAGAATATATTTGAGGTACGCACATGTATCTAGAACACTTCGGGATCACCGAACCCCCGTTCAGAATCACTCCTGTCACGGAATTCTTTTTTTCCGGCGCCAATCGCGGCGAGATCCTTGATGCGCTGATCTACTCCATCTGCGAGATCGAGGGCATCGTCAAGGTGAGCGGTGAAGTCGGCAGCGGAAAAACCATGCTGTGCCGCATGTTGCTTGAGAAACTGCCCGGGCATATCGAAACCATCTATCTCGCCAATCCCAGCCTGTCGCGCGAGGAGATGCTGTATGCGATCGCCGACGGGCTCGGGCTGAGCACCGCCGGCGAACGGGTCGGCGTCATCATGAGCATGATACAGAACAAGCTCGAGGAGAAGGCACGCGAAGGCAAGCGCATCGTCGTGCTGGTGGATGAGGCTCACGCGATGCCGCTGGATACGCTGGAAGAACTTCGCCTGCTGTATAACCTGCAAGCCGGCAACTCCAAGCTGCTGCAGATAGTCCTGTTCGGACAACCGGAACTGAACACCAAGCTGGATCAGCCGAACATGCGCCAGCTCAAGGATCGCATCGTGCATCACTTCCACATGCAGCCCCTGTCGCGCAACATCCTTGAAAGTTACCTGATGTTCCGGATGCGCACGGCCGGCTACCACGGCCCGGACATCTTCTCGCCGGGCGCCGTCAAACTCATCGCCGACGCTTCCAACGGGCTGATGCGCCGTGTCAATATCCTCGCGGACAAATCGCTGCTGGCCGCATTTGTCGAGGATACCTATTACATCAAAACCCATCATGTGAAGGCTGCGCTGCGCGACAGCGATATCCAGCCCGCCCGCTCCCGTGCCGGCAAAGGACTCATGGCGGCGGGCGCTGCCGCCGCGGTACTGTTGGCCGGTTTGGCCGCCTGGTGGATGATGGGTCAGAAGACAGAAGCACCCGCAAGGGGTACGCCGCCAGACGCTCGCCCTTCGGTCGGTCTTGGCGCAGACAGAGGACAGAGGACGGAAAACAGCGCCGCTGCTGCGATTGCGGCACAACCCATCTCGACGCAACCGGACAATATACCTGTGTCGTCAGATGCCATTACCACAGAACAGGCAGTCACCTCAGTCGCAACGCCGGAATTATCCGACCCGATACTGAAACAAGACAAAGCAGCGACCAGTATCGCAATGCCCACCCCGCCAGCACCGCCAGCCAGCAGCCCGGTGGCAAGAAAAACCATCCTGTTCGAGCAACGTCTGGCGGCGGGCAGGCAATTGCTCGAGCAGAAGGCAGCCGTGGCCAGCATCCAGCTGTACTATAACGAGGAAATCAATCCTGAACGCATCGAGGGTTTCCTGAGGCGCGCAGACAAACTGGGCAAACTCCACGAAATATATCTGCTGCCCACCAAGTTTGGCAGCAAGGATGGGATACGCGTACTTTACGGCGCATACCCCTCGATCGATGCGGCTCGCAAGGCGACCGGGGAATTGCCGCAACGTTACCGGGAAGCGTTCGCCACGTCCATCCATATCTTTTAGCAGGGGCACGGCGCGCCGTGCCCCTGCATTGTGTCAACACCGAATGACATATTGAGCAACATCCGCAAAACTGTTAGTCTGCGGCCTAAGCAAGGGAGAAAACAACAATGCGCTCATGCAACATGATTTACATCTGCGCCATTAGCGTATTTTTGGCGGGATGCGGCACCAAACCGATCAAGCCTTCGGACAAACACATCCAGCAACAAGCCGGCGAGCCTGCAGCGACAACCGGGATACCCGAGACCGTCAAGCGCGGCGTCGTGCTCCCTCCACCCCAGCCAGTCACCAAGGTCGAGACTTACAGCGTGGTGGTCACCAATGTTCCGGCACAAGAGATTCTGTTCGCGCTGGCGCGCGATGCCAGGATCAATCTGGACATCCATCCCGGCATCCAGGGCACGGTCACGGTGAACGCCATCAACCAGACCCTGCCGCAGATCCTGACGCGCATCGCCAGGCAAGTGGACATGCGCTACGAACTGGACAACGGTTACCTGACCGTGATGCCGGACTCCCCTTACCTGCATAACTACAAGATCGATTATGTGAACATGACGCGCGACTCGGACGGCTCGATCTCCAACTCGTCACTGGTCGGCTCTGCCGCCGGCAGCGCAGCAGGAGGGGCAGGCAGCGGCGGGAACAGTTCGTCGCTCGCGATCAAGAACACCTCGAAGAACCACTTCTGGGAGACCTTGATCCAAAACATCAAGGATATCCTGCATGAGACCGACAAGATATTGCCGGCCGGCTCCAGCGAGACTTCGGTGCAACAGGTCAGAGAGGCCAGCAGCACCGGCACCGGAGTGCAACCCTCATCCGGCAAGAAAAAATCACCTGATGGCGATATAGAAGACAGCCCCAATCCGGTCAGTGTGGCAGAAGGCGGCATGACCGTCACGCGGCGCAGCACCTTCCGCGAGGCGGCCTCGGTCATCGCCAATTCGGAGAACGGCATCATCACGGTACGCGCCACCGGAAAGCAGCACGAAAAGATCCAGGAGTTCATCGACCAGGTCATGACCAGCGCCCGGCGCCAGGTATTGATCGAGGCCACTGTGGTGGAAGTCCGCCTGAGCGACGAATACAAGCAGGGCATAGACTGGAGTCGAGTGGCGCTGGGTGGCACTCGAGTGCCGCTGACAGGCAAAGGTTTCAACTTGACGCAGAACAGAGCCGCTGGTTTGCCCACTAATACTGCCGGCATGTTTACGTTGGGCTATCTTAACCCCACTTCCAAATTCGGCGATCTGGCCGCGAGTATTTCCCTGCTGGAGTCGTTCGGGAACGTGAAAGTGCTGTCCAGCCCAAAGTTGAGCGTGATGAACAACCAGACCGCCGTGCTGCGCGTTGCCGACAACTTGGTGTATTTCTCCATGACCGTCACGCCTGGAACAGTTAATACTCTCACTGGCACGATGTCCACACCGCCAACCTACACTTCAGCTCTCCAGACATCTTCAGTGGGATTTACCATGAGTCTTACACCGCAGATTAACGACAGCGATACGGTACTGCTCAATATCCGTCCTTCGATTACGCGCCTACTCGGTTATGTCGACGATCCCAATCCTTCTCTGGCAAACCCTTGCTTGGGTATTGGTACCTGCGCCGGGGTTTCGAATCGCATCCCACAAACCTCGACACGCGAGATGGAATCGGTGCTAAAGATTGAAAACAACCAGACTGCGGTACTGGGCGGTTTGATGGAAGATCGCATGGACAAGCTCACCGATGAGGTGCCGCTGCTGGCGCGAATCCCGATACTGGGCAATTTGTTTCAGAACCGAAACGACACCACGACAAAGACTGAGCTGGTCATTTTCCTGCGCCCGGTCGTGATCAAGGATGCAGACCTGAACGGGGATTTCAGCGCGTATCGCACTAACTTGCCGGATCAGGATTTCTTCAAAGAATCGGCCAGCGGCAAGCCATAGGGAACCGCCGAACATGAGCCTGCTTCTGGACGCACGCAAAAAAGCACAGCAAGCGCTATCCGCGCTGGGCGGGTCCGAAAGGCTTTTGGCCGGGCACCCGGATGGCGGCCATTCCGGGCACGAACTCGGCCTTGAGGTGCATCCCAACCCGGCAAACCCCGGTCCGCCGCCCGATGCCGCGCCGCCCGGCGAAAAGCTTTTGTCCGGGCACCCGGATGACAGGGCGCGCAGTGCCGGAAAGAATCTGTTCAACGCAAAATCCTCTGCCGCACCGGTTGCTCGCATGGGTGGTATCAATCGCAATCTGCTGTTTGCGCTGGGCGGAACGTTTGTATTGCTCGGTGCAGGCGCAGGCTATCTGTGGTACCTCGATTCAGCCGGCAGCACCCCGCCGCCGATTCCCCGCGCGCCGGTCGCCATTGCGCCCGCGCCAGTCGCAGCCGCACCGCAAATTACCGATACTACCACTCTGATTCCCACTGTAGGGGCGTATGGCAATACGCCCAGACTCGCGAGTAACGCGCCTCCCAGAAAACGCAAGCCGTCGCCGCAATCCGGCGCGCGCATACATATCAAACCGCAGCAAACCGAACTGCTTGACCCCCTGATCGGCAATGCCTACCTCGCATATCGCAGCGGCAAGCTGGACGAGGCGCGGCAGATGTATCTGGAAGCTCTCGGCAAGGATCCGCGCAATACCGATGCGCTGCTCGGACTGGCTGCCATCTCGCAGCAGCTTGGCGAGGACGGATTCGCTGCGCAGCATTACCTGCGTGTGCTGGAACTGGATCCGCGCAATGCAGTGGCGCATGCCGGGATGTCCGCTTTGACCACGGATGAGAACAGCGAAAGCCGCTTGAAGAACCTGCTCCGCGAACAACGCGATTCCCCCGCACTGCATTTCGCGCTGGGCAACATCTACGCCGGTCAATCGCGCTGGGGCGAAGCTCAATCGGCCTACTTCAACGCTTATACGCTGGACTCAAAGAATGCCGAGCTGTCCTTCAATCTCGCGGTCAGCCTCGATCACCTGGGACAGAACAAATTGGCTGCGCAATATTATCAGCGCGCCCTGCAACTGGCGGGCGAGGATCAACCGCACGGTTTTGATCACGCCCAGGTCTCACAGCGCATGAAGGAACTGACGCGCTAATTCACCATGTAGGAAAATCAGATGTCGGATAACCCGCTCCAGCAACCGTTTGGACAGATACTGGTCGGCAAGGGTGTGATCAGCGACGACCAGTTGCGCATCGCCCTGCAGGAGCAGGGCAAGACGCATCAGCCGCTGGGACGCTTGCTGGTTCGACTCGGCTTTCTCTCGGAAGCGACCATCCGCGACGTGCTGTCGGAGAATCTTGGCCAGGAAAGCGTAGATCTCGCCACCATCATCGTCGACCCGGTGGCGCTCGCCCTGATCCCCAAGGATGTGGCGCGGCGCTATCAATTACTGCCCCTGTCGGTGGATCAGGCCGGACGTGTCCTGACGCTGGCGGTCGCCGATCCCGACAACATCATCGCGCTGGATCAGGTGCGCGCCCTGCTCAAGGATGAATACCGCCTGATCACCCAGCTCGCCAGCGAATCCGACATCCTGCGCGCGATAGACCAGTACTACGGCTTCGAGCTTTCCATCGACGGCATCCTGCACGAGATCGAGCCGGGCGAGATGGAATACCAGACGCTGCAGTCCGGCGTGAACGAATTCAGCCAGCCGGTGGTGCGCCTGATCGATGCGCTGCTCACCGAAGCGGTGCAGCGCGGCGTATCCGATATCCACTTCGAGCCGGAAAGCAGCTTTCTGCGCATCCGCTACCGCATCGACGGCGTATTGCGCCAGGTGCGCAGCCTGCACAAGAGCTTCTGGCCGGCGATGGTGGTGCGCCTGAAGGTGATGAGCAACATGAACATCGCCGAAACGCGCGCCCCGCAGGACGGCCGCATCTCGCTGCGCCTGTCCGGCCGGCCAATCGATTTCCGGGTGGCTTCGCATCCCACCACGCATGGCGAAAATCTGGTGCTGCGTATCCTGGACCGGCAGAAAGGTATCGTGCCGCTCGACCAGATCGGCCTGGATGACTCCGCGCTCAACATGCTCAAGATGATCATTTCCAAACCGGAAGGCATCGTGCTGGTAACCGGACCCACCGGCAGCGGCAAGACCACCACGCTGTACTCGGTGCTGAATCACGTCAACACCGAGTCGGTCAACATCATGACACTGGAGGACCCGGTCGAATATCCGCTGCCCCAGATACGCCAGACCTCGGTGAACGAGGCCGCCAAGATGGATTTCGCCAGCGGCATCCGCTCCATGCTGCGCCAGGATCCGGACATCATCCTGGTCGGCGAGATCCGCGACCAGCCCACCGCAGAGATGGCCTTCAGCGCCGCGATGACCGGGCACCAGGTATATTCGACGCTGCATACCAACTCGGCCATAGGCGCGATCTCGCGGCTGCTCGATATCGGCATCCTGCCCGACATCATGGCCGGCAACATCATCGGCATCGTGGCGCAACGCCTGGTGCGGGTATTGTGCAATGAGTGCAAATATCCCTACACACCGGACGCCATGGAGCGCCAGTTGCTGGGCATCGCCGCGCACCAGGACATCACCCTGTATCGTGCCGCCGGCTGTGAAGCCTGCAACCATCAAGGCTACAAGGGACGTCTCGCCATCATGGAATTGCTCAAGCTGGATTACGATCTGGATGATCTGATCTCGCATCGCGCCAGTGCCCGCCAGATCAGGGAGGCCGCGCTCACCAAGGGATTTCGCCCGCTGGCGATGGACGGCATCCGGCGCATCATGCAGGGCACCACTTCGCTCGCGGAAATCAGCCGCGTGGTTGACCTGACCGATCGGGCCGGCTAATTCTGTTTCGCGATAGAAACAGAATTATTGAGCTTTACATAATTCATGACTGTTAAGTGATTTACCGTAGGGCGGGCTTTGCCCGCCGCGTCGGGCCGCTTCGACAGGCTCAGGACAGGCGTAGCCCGACCTACGAGATGCGGAGACTCTGTCTTCAAATATGT
>DATBWQ010000208.1:0-7561 GCA_036514695.1 Gallionella sp.
AAGAACCGCAAAAAATGCACTTGCGACCATTCAAAAAGTTGGTCGCACAACTAAAAACTGTATGAACCCCAGTAACCATAAGTATCTCCAAGGATACTCTGGTTACGAAACGCCCTAATTACCTTATGTAAAGCTCAATAAAAAGCATTGTGATTCTCGAATTTAAGCAATCCACCTCTAGGAAAACCAGCGCAGCACAGCCGCCGAGCTCAGCGCCAGCGCACCCAGAACGCACAAGACAAGCCATGTATGCCGGCTGGATGCCGCCGAAGGGTGAGCGAACAGTTGCCACGCCGCAAAAGTGAACCCGAATGCTGCGCACGCCATTTTCACGATGAGTGCGGCAACAGCGATGCCGTGTATATCGGGAAATTTTGCGTAGTAGTAATAGCTGATCGCACCGAAAGTCGCGCCGCTCACCGCCTGGGTCGCCCAACCGGCGAGCACTATCCAGGAAAGCCGGCGTTGCACTGTTGCCTCGCGCCACGCAAGCGCGCAAACCGCGCCACCCACCACCGCCACCGCCCCAAAATTATGGACAATCTGTGTGGCGGCGTAGGCAGTGTTTTGCCAGTCCATCGCTACTCTGCCGTGACTTTGATACAGCGCTCCACACCGATGGGTGTGTGGTTCTTGTTGACGATCTTGATGCAAATCTCATGGTTGCCCGGCGCCAGGGATTCCAGTGTGTGGCTGCCCTTCAACTGGCGCAGCAGGGCGGTCTCCTTGCCATCCATGTAAACATGGATATGATCTCCATCACTCCCGGGAGTGATGTTGTATTCCAGTTTGTTTTGCTCCATGACATCGAGCTTCGCACCATCCATGGGCGAACTGATATCGATTTTCGATCCGGCGGCAATTGCCAGCGGCGCGGCAATGCTTGTGAGTACAAGTAGCAGCATAATCAGGTTGCGCATGATTTACTCCTTCAATGTAAGGAAAGACAGCCCTGCATGATCCGCAGTGCACAATGAGGAACCAATAGCTATAGGAAGCATACTGTGCCGTCATGATAATCCTCCGCCACAAACTATCAAGCCCCTGCTGAGGTGCACCGTCAGCCCGCATGGTAAAATCCGCGCTCATTTTTCAGGCCGCATCCGATGAACCGCACGCCCCACCCGATAGAGCATCTGATCCGGCAACGCATCCTGATCCTGGACGGCGCGATGGGCACCATGATCCAGCGTTACAAACTGACGGAGGAACACTATCGCGGCACGGTGCCGTATGGCGATCACTCCGGCCCGCGCAAGACTTTCGCCAACCATCCTGTCGACGTCAAGGGCAACAACGACCTGCTGCTGCTGACCCAGCCGCACATCATCCGCGGCATCCACGCGGAATATCTGGCGGCGGGGGCGGACATCCTCGAGACCTGCACCTTCAATTCCAATGCGGTATCGCTGGCCGATTACGGCATGGTGCATCTGGCCTATGAGCTGAATTTTGCCGGTGCGAAATTGGCGCGCGGGGTATGCGATGAATATACCTCGGCAGACAAGCCGCGTTTCGTAGCGGGCGTGCTGGGGCCGACCACGCGAACCGCGTCGATCTCGCCGGACGTGAACGATCCGGGTTTCCGCAATGTGAACTTCGACGAGCTGGTGGAAGGCTATAGCGTGGCCGTGCGCGGCCTGCTGGATGGCGGTGCTGACCTGCTGATGGTGGAGACCATCTTCGACACGCTCAACGCCAAGGCCGCGCTGTTCGCGATCGAGCAAGTATTCGCCGAGCGCGAACAAGCGGAACGGAAGCCGATCATGATCTCCGGCACGATCACCGACGCATCGGGAAGAACCCTGTCCGGGCAGACCACCGAGGCATTCTGGAATTCACTCAGCCACGCCAAACCGCTGTCCATTGGCCTGAACTGCGCGCTGGGCGCGGAACTGATGCGGCCTTACGTGGAGGAACTCTCCCGCGTGGCGAACTGCTATGTCAGCGCCCACCCCAACGCGGGACTGCCCAATCCCTTGTCGGAAACCGGTTACGACGAAACACCGGAGACCACCGCCGGGCTATTGAAGGAATTCGCCACCAGCGGTTTTCTCAACATCGCCGGCGGCTGCTGCGGCACTTCGCCCGCGCACATCAAGGCGATCGTCGAGGCGCTGAAAGACATGCCGCCGCGCCGCATCCCGGACATCGAACCCAAACTGCGCCTGTCCGGACTGGAGCCGTTCAACATCGGCGACGGCACGCTGTTCGTCAACGTCGGTGAGCGCACCAACGTCACCGGCTCGAAGATGTTCGCGCGCCTGATCCTGTCCGGCGATTACGCCGAAGCAGTCAGCGTGGCGCGCCAGCAGGTGGAAAACGGCGCGCAGATCATCGACATCAACATGGACGAGGCGATGCTGGACTCGCAGGCGGCGATGGCCAAATTCGTCAACCTGCTCGCTTCCGAACCGGACATCTCGCGCGTTCCGCTGATGATCGACTCGTCGAAATGGGACGTGATCGAGGCCGGACTTAAATGCGTGCAGGGCAAGGCGGTGGTGAATTCCATCAGCCTCAAGGAAGGCGAAGCGCCGTTCATCAAATATGCCCGGCTGGTCAAACGCTATGGCGCAGCGGCCGTGGTGATGGCGTTCGACGAGCAAGGCCAGGCGGATACTTTCAAGCGCAAGACCGATATCTGCAAGCGCAGCTACGACATCCTGGTGAACCGGGTCGGCTTCCCGCCTGAAGACATCATCTTCGATCCGAACATCTTCGCTATCGCCACCGGCATCGAGGAGCACAACAACTACGCGGTGGATTTCATCGAAGCCACCGCCTGGATCAGAAAAAATCTTCCCTATGCGAAGATTTCCGGCGGCGTGTCCAACGTGTCGTTTTCGTTCCGTGGCAACGAAGCGGTGCGCGAGGCGATCCACACGGTGTTCCTGTATCACGCCATCAAAGCTGGAATGACCATGGGCATCGTCAACGCCGGACAACTCGGCGTGTATGAGCAGATCCCTCAAGCCTTGCGCGACGCAGTGGAAGACGTGGTGCTGAACCGTAATCCCGACGCAGGTGAGAAGCTGGTTGCGATGGCCGAAACCGTGAAGACCGGCGCCAAGGCGCAAGTCGAAGATCTGGAGTGGCGCAAAGGCACGGTGCAGGAGCGGCTCACTCACGCATTGGTGCGCGGCATCACCAGCTACATCGTCGAGGACACCGAGGAGGCGCGCCAGCAGGCGAAGTTCCCGGTCGAGGTGATCGAGGGTCCGCTGATGACCGGCATGAACGTGGTCGGAGATCTGTTCGGCGCGGGCAAGATGTTCTTGCCGCAAGTGGTGAAATCCGCGCGCGTGATGAAGCAGGCGGTCGCGCACCTGGTGCCTTACATCGAGGCAGAGAAATTGCGTTCCGGCGACAACAAGCCCAAGGGCAAGATCGTGATGGCGACCGTCAAGGGAGACGTGCACGACATCGGCAAGAACATCGTCACCGTTGTGTTGCAGTGCAACAACTTCGAGGTCGTGAACATGGGCGTGATGGTGCCGTGCCAGCAGATCCTCGACACCGCGCGCGAACACAACGCCGACATCATCGGCCTGTCCGGCCTGATCACCCCGTCGCTGGAAGAGATGGCGCACGTGGCGAAAGAGATGGAACGCCAGGGCTTCAGAGTACCACTGCTGATCGGCGGCGCGACCACTTCGCGCGTGCACACCGCCGTGAAGATAGAACCGAACTACGCCAGCGGCACCACGGTGTATGTCACCGATGCCTCGCGCGCGGTGGGGGTGTGCAGCAATCTGCTGAGCCACACCCTGCGCGACGAATACATCGCGGGCATCAAGGCGGATTACGCCGTGGCGCGCGGGCAGCACGAAGGCAAGAAGGGCAAGGCGGTATACGTCACGCTGGCGGAAGCGCGGGCGCGTGGCGTGAAGACCAACTGGGCAAACCAAATCCCTCCCAACCTCCCTTTGCAAAGGGAGGAGTCTGGCCTCCCCCTTGATAAAGGGGGACTGAGGGGGATTTACGTTCCGCCAAAGCCAAACTTGCTGGGCGTTCACAAATTCGAAGCCTATCCCCTCGACAAGATCGCCGAATACATAGACTGGACGCCGTTCTTCCATGCATGGGAACTGTCCGGGCGCTACCCGAAGATATTGCAGGACGAGGTGATGGGCGAAGAAGCACGCAAACTGTTCGCAGATGCGCAGGCCATGCTGAAGAAGATCATCGCCGATAAATGGCTCACCGCGAATGCCGTGTTCGGCCTGTTTCCGGCGAATACCGTGAACAGTGACGACATCGAAATCTACACCGATGAATCGCGCAGCAAAGTGGCAATGACCTGGCACAACCTGCGCCAGCAGACCAAAAAACCGGCGGACATCCCGAACTACTGCCTGGCTGATTACATTGCGCCCAGGGAAACCGGTGTGGCGGATTACATCGGTGCGTTCGCCGTCACCGCCGGCATCGGTATCGACGCGCGCGTCGCGGAATTCGAGAAACAGAACGACGACTACAACGCCATTCTGCTCAAGTCACTGGCCGACCGCATGGCTGAGGCTTTTGCCGAATTGCTGCACGCCCGCGTGCGCCGCGAGTTCTGGGGCTATGCGGTTGACGAAACTCTGGACAACGATGCGCTGATCGCCGAGAAATATCGCGGCATCCGCCCCGCCCCCGGTTATCCGGCCTGCCCGGAGCACAGCGAAAAGGGTTCCCTGTTCGAGCTGTTGCAGGCCCCGCTGAATGCGGGCATCACGATCACCGAAAGCTATGCGATGCTGCCAACCGCAGCGGTCAGCGGTTTCTATTTCTCGCACCCGCAGGCGCAGTACTTTGCCACCGGAAAGATTGAAAAGGATCAGGTCGGGGACTACGCGAAGCGCAAGGGCTGGGCGCTGGAAGAGGCGGAGCGCTGGCTGGCGCCGGTGTTGAGTTATTAGTCTCTTACAAACCAAATGATATCAAAACCTGACAAGACTCTCATGAGAGTCAGGCAAAAACAATATGTTGCAAGATATGCTCTTTAAGCAAAATAAGAAACTTGTCATTCCGAACGCAGAGAGGAATCTTGATTTCCTTGACCATGGCAAAAATGCCAAGATTTCTCCCTTCGGTCGAAATGACAATCCTTTTTGGTTCCGGCTTGTCCGGTTTAGGTTAGCGAAAGTAGGGAGGAACGCATCGCGGTTCCGCCGCATGGCTGAATGGTGGAACGTCCAGCGGGCTTCCACTCTACGCAAATCACAATAAATTGAGGAGCATGAAATGAAACGCATCAATTTTTTACCGCTGGCTTTGTTGTTGACTGCCGGCATCTTTTCAACCACCGCGTGCTCTGAACAGGCCGCACCAAAAATGGAGACTGGCAACATGACTGAACTGATCAAGACCGATGTAAAACTGGGAGAAGGTGATCTGGCAGCGGCTGGCAAGAGCGTATCGGTACATTACACCGGCTGGCTGTATGATGCAGCCGCGCCCCATCATCAAGGCAAAAAATTCGATAGCTCGCGCGATCGCAATGATCCTTTCGTTTTTCCGCTTGGAGCAGGCCGGGTGATCAAGGGCTGGGATCAGGGGGTCGAGGGCATGAAAGTGGGCGGGCAGCGCACACTGGTCATTCCCGCGCATCTGGGTTATGGCGCACGCGGAGCGGGCGGAGCGATTCCGCCGAATGCAACGCTGGTGTTCGATGTGGAATTGCTCGGCGTTCATTAAACCGATCATGGTGAGCTAGTCGAATAATGAACCTGATCTCGCACCCGCTGCTCGTCACGGCGCTGATGCTCGCCGTCGCCAACCTGTTCATGACTTTCGCGTGGTATGGGCACCTGAAGCACTTCGCCAGTTCTCCCTGGTACATCGCCGCGCTGATCAGCTGGGGCATTGCGCTGTTCGAATATCTGATCCAGGTGCCGGCGAACCGTATCGGCTACACCGAGCTCAGCCTCGGGCAGTTGAAGATACTGCAAGAAGTCATCACGCTGTCGGTGTTCGTGCCGTTCGTAGTGTTATACATGAACCAGCCGCTGAAGTGGGATTACCTATATGCGGCGCTGTGTCTGATGGGCGCGGTGTATTTTATTTTCAGGACTTAGATTCCGTCATGCCCGGCCTGATCGGGCATCCAGTGCATTTATTAAACTGGATTCCCGCTTGGCCGCAAGCTCGAAACTGCGCTACGCTTGTTTTCGCGGGAATGACAAAACCGGAATTTTGCGGTGAATAGACAATGAGCCAACCGAAACACATACACATCCTCGGCATCTGCGGCACCTTCATGGGCGGCATCGCGGCACTCGCAAAGCAAGCGGGACACCGCGTGACCGGCTGCGATGCCAGCGTCTATCCGCCGATGAGCACGCAACTGGAAGCACAGGGCATCGAACTGATCGAAGGTTTCGGCGTGGAACAGCTCGAACTGAGGCCGGACATGTTCGTGATCGGAAATGTAGTATCGCGCGGCAATCCGTTGATGGAAGAGATCCTCAACCGCAACCTGTCCTACATCTCCGGCCCGCAATGGCTGGCGGATACCTTGCTGCGTGACAAGTGGGTTTTGGGTGTCGCAGGCACGCATGGCAAGACCACCACCAGCGCGATGCTGGCATGGATACTGGAACATGCCGGATTGAAACCGGGGTTTTTGATAGGCGGCGTGCCGCAGAATTTCGGTATTTCCGCACGCCTCACCGAGTCACCTTTCTTTGTCATCGAGGCGGACGAATATGACACCGCGTTCTTCGACAAGCGTTCCAAGTTCGTTCATTACCATCCGCGCACCGTGATACTCAACAACCTGGAGTTCGATCATGCCGATATCTTTGCCGATCTCGCCGCAATAGAGACACAGTTCCACCATCTGGTGCGCACCGTGCCGGGCAACGGCCTGATCGTCAGCAATGGCCGCGAGGCTGCGCTGGACCGTGTGTTGCAGCGCGGATGCTGGACGCCTGTGGAACGTTTCGGCACGGATGATGGCTGGATGATCGATGCGGACAACCGTATGGCGATGCGCGGCGAGATACATGGCACACTGAAATGGGAACTGCTCGGCGAGCACAATCGCCAGAACGCGCTCGCCGCCCTCGCCGCCGCACGCCATGTCGGCGTACCCATCGCGCAAGGCCTGGCGGCTTTGAGCAAATTCCTGAATGTGAAACGGCGCATGGAAGTGCGCGGCATCGTGAACGGCATCACCGTGTACGACGACTTCGCCCACCATCCTACTGCGATAGATACCACTGTCGCCGGACTGCGTCGCAAGGTAGGGACGGCACGCATAATCGCAGTACTGGAACCGCGCTCAAACACGATGAAACTGGGCGTGATGAAGGATGCCTTGCCGGGCAGCTTGAAGGATGCCGACCTGGTGTTCTGCTACGCCGGCAACCTCGGCTGGGATGCGCGCGGCGCGCTGGCGCCGCTGGGCGGCAAAGCGGTTGTCGAAGATGATCTGGGCGCACTGACTGAAAAGATCGCCGCCGCTTCACGGCCCGGTGATCACATCCTGGTGATGAGCAACGGCGGCTTCGGCGGGATACACGAAAAGTTGCTGAAACGATTGGGGTAGGGGCGGGTTTGAAACCCGCCC
>DATBWQ010000209.1:0-8683 GCA_036514695.1 Gallionella sp.
TTTATCGGCCTTACAGAGTTACCAAAAATATCGACCTCTCAGAACGCGCTACAAGCGATTTTTAGTAACTGGTGAAGGGTAGAAGCACCCCCAAAAATGTTCATTTTTCGACGCGAGTTGATAAATTCAACAGACTGTTAATAGTGCAATATCGTAGGGCGGGCTATGCCCGCCGGATCAAACCTGTCCTGAGCCTGTCGAAGGGTTGCCGGGCACAGCCTACAGATTGTTTTAACTTTGAAATGGAAATGGAATAAGGGCGTTTTCCAGGTTGATTCGCGGGTGCAGAAAAGAAAACCTGTGCCAATAAAATCGGGACAACGAATGATAAAGCCGGCTCAAGCCGGCCTTATGCATGCATTCGAATCATGCTCAGTTGCAGTACCTCAGGTATTTTGCACTACGATCTTCGGGAAAACGGCGCTGTGGTCCTGCGCCATCTCGGCGACCTTGACCGCGATGCGACGGGCGATCTGTTTGTACACCTTGGCGATATTGCCATCCGGGTCAGCTACCACCGTCGGATTGCCTGAATCCGTCTGCTCGCGGATGCGAATGTCCAGCGGCAGCCCGCCCAAAAATTCCACGTTGTAATCGGCGCACATCTTCTCCCCGCCCCCCGCACCGAAGATGTGTTCCTCGTGGCCGCAATTGGAACAAATGTGCGTGCTCATGTTTTCCACGATGCCGACGATTTTGATGCCAACCTTTTCAAACATCTTGAGACCTTTGCGAGCATCCATCAGCGCGATGTCCTGCGGTGTCGTGACGATCACCGCGCCGGTCACCGGCACTTTTTGCGCCAGGGTAAGCTGAATGTCGCCTGTACCCGGCGGAAGATCCACCACCAGATAATCCAGATTGTCCCAACGCGTCTGATGCAGCAACTGGTCGAGTGCCTGCGTAACCATCGGGCCTCGCCAGACCATAGGCGTGTCGTCGCCGTCGATCATGAATCCGATGGACATGGCTTGCAGGCCGTGATTGCTCATCGGTTCGATGGATTTCCCGTCAACCGATTCGGGTTGGCCGGAAATCCCCAGCATCGTGGGTTGCGAAGGGCCGTAGATATCGGCATCCAGCACGCCGACGCGCGCGCCCTCGGCAGCCAGTGCCAGGGCCAGGTTCACCGCCGTGGTGGATTTGCCCACGCCGCCCTTGCCGCTCGCCACCGCGATGATATTCTTCACGCCTTCCACGAGCTTCACGCCGCGCTGTACCGCGTGCGGCACGACTTTGCTGGTCACGTTGATGGCGACCTTGCCCACGCCCGGTAACGTCGCTTTAAGATGCGCTTCGACCATCGCGCGTATCTCGTCCCACACGCTCTTGGCCGGATAGCCCAGCAAGATATCCAGCGATACTTCGCTGCCGCTGATCTTGATGTTCTTCACAGACTTTCCGCTGACAAAATCCTTTTTGGTATTCGGATCGATCAAATTCTTCAACGCACTTTGCACATCTGTTTCGTTAAAACTCATCACTCACTCCTGGATCAGATAAAGGGTCTAGGTTCGGATTTTAAACTATGCCGACTAGTCTTGTCAGGTATTTTTTTGCTCAGGGACGCGATTCGCGGCTCGCACCGGCAGCCGTCATCCGCCCCGGATAATCCAGCCTGATTAAGGATGCGCAATGAGTTAAACGGATTTTTCAAACGGGCAATAACGCGAAATCGATGTTGTTAGCGCCTGCCGGTAGGCTGTTTCATCCACTGCGGCTGCTTAATCATCCTGGGGATTGGGAGCTGCGGCGCGCACTTGATTAAGCAAATCCTCGGCATGCAATTCTGTTTCGGCAAAGATCACTTTAATGACACATGCCGCATCGCTGGCAAGCTCGCCGCGCAGTTGTTTGGCCCGATTCGATGCTTCACGAAACGCCTCGTGTTGTTCCAGCTTTTCCAAACGGCGGATCGGTGTTTCAAATATCTTGTAAACGAAATATGGCATCTCAACCTTTTATAACGTTAAAAACAAACATAAGCCTTCGTATTTTCGCGGTCAGGATTTACCGGCAGGCTTCAGAAAAGTCAACACTTTCGATCCGGGCTCGTTTTTGCTCGAACAACTGCTCTCACCTACCCCTGCGTCCCGCTCCGCTTCATGCAACAGGTTGATCACATCCACGTAATGTTTCTGCTTCACCATCATCAGTGCTGTAAGACCGCCATCGTTGCGCGCCATGACATCGGCGCCCGCCTTCAGCAGCGTCTCGACCACCGCGGTCTCGCCGTAGCCTGCCGCCAGCATCAGGGGCCGGATACCGTAACTGATGGGTGCTTCCATATTCGCTCCGGCATCGATCAGGGTTTGCACCACATCCGCAAATCCGCGATTCAGCTCCGCGTTGTAGACCGCCTTCATCAGCGGTGTCCAACCGCGTTCATCGCTTGCATTGACATCTGCGCCCGCCACGAGCAGCACCCTGACCATCGGTAAATTGCCCGCATGGGAGGCCAGCATCAGCAGCGTGGCTCCTTCACTATCGCGGCAGTTCACATCAGCGCCTGCGGACAATAATGGCCGCACGCGAACGACATCGCCCGCGCTCACCGCTGCAATTAATTCAGAAGACATATTGCAACTTCTCCCAATTTTCCATGCAAAATGAGAAACGTCTGGCGGGCAAGAATCCCAACCCGCTACTTCTGTACTGCCTGCTTCAACGCATCACGAATCGCATCCGGGGATTTCATAATATTCATGAAACTGTTTTTTCCCATCATGCTCAGATCTGGAAAGCTGATCGCGATACGGAAACGGGCATATAACGCATAAACCTTGTTGCCGGAAACCAGCACCTCATATGGCAGGTGGGCCGTGGAATTGATGTCGCGAAAATCGATTTCACTCATGATGAAACGATCATCCATATATTTGTCATCCTCCGTTGCGCCCTTCAGGGCGACACCGAACACGCTTTCCTTCTTGCCGGGAACATCCACCCGATAAACCTTGCTGATTCCGTTCTGATTGGCTGACAGCTTTGCATCCACCGCTTGCACCGCCTCTTCGTAGCTGGCATATTCAGCCAGCACATCCGGCTCATCAAAATATTCCATGCCCATCATGTAATGATATTTGCGCGCCTGCTTGGCAGTCATGCCTTTCGCGCCAAACTCTTCGATCCTGCCCAGCGCGGTAGCCAATCCGGCTGAAACACCAATCAAGTCACTTTTCATGCGATAGACATTCGATATATAAATGGGATTGGTATAGCTCACCTGCACCTCGTCTTTTGCTTTGGTGATAGCCACTCTTTGTATCGCGCCAAATCCGCCATGCTCGGAGTCTGCCGCATTCTTTTTCAGGTCGTCATTGGTCACGATTAAAATGTTGGCATCAGCGTAAGGCGAATATTCTCCGGCCACGGTAAAGCCGCCCGCGATCAATGCCGCTTTCGCCTGCCCGGTTTTTTCGGCAACCGTTTCCGTACCTTTTGAAGCAAGTACGAATGGTCTCAATTTCTCATCATCGGCCATCGCGTTGCTTACGCCGAGCAACAACAACGCCGCCAACAATATGTTATTGAGTGTCAATTTGCTCATCAGGCTTCTCCTCACAGGACGTTTAAGTACGGTCATTTACTTTCCAGGTTTTCAAGTTTCTCGGGATTAAACCAAGCCAATTTCTCCCTGAGCGTGACGACCCCGCCGACGATGATCAAAGTCGGGGCTTGCAGTTTTTCAACTTGCGCGATTCCGGGCAGCGTCGCAAGCGTGCCGGTAACGACACGCTGATTTTGCGTGGTGCCTTGTTGCACGATCACGGCGGGAGTGTTGTCAGGCAAACCATGCGCGACAAGTTCTGTGCACAGTGTTGCCAACCCATGCAGTCCCATATAGACCACGATGGTTTGGTTTGGCCGGGCCAGCGCGGTCCAGTCAAGATTCATGCTGCCGTCTTTCAGGTGCCCGGTAACGAATATGCAGGATTGGGCATGATTGCGGTGCGTCAGCGGAATGCCCGCATAGGCTGACACGCCGGAAGCTGCGGTGATGCCGGGTACGACCTGGAACAGGATGCCATGACCGGCAAGCGTTTCGATCTCTTCGCCGCCACGCCCGAAAATGAACGGATCGCCACCCTTGAGGCGCAGCACGCGCTTGCCTTGTTTGGCCAGACGCACCAGCAACTCATTGATCTCTTCCTGTGGCAAGGTGTGGTCGTCGCGCTTTTTACCCACATAAATGCGTTCTGCATCGCGCCGCGTCATTTCGAGTATCGGCTTGGATACCAGATTGTCATAAACCACCACATCGGCTTTTTGCATCAGCCGCAAAGCGCGGAAAGTCAGCAGATCCGGATCGCCGGGGCCCGCGCCGACCAGATACACTTCGCCGCGCTGGATATTGTCCTCGTTCGCCAGCATCTGTTGCAGCATTGCCTCTGCGCTGCTTTCATCGCCGGCCAGCACCTTCTCGGCAACCACGCCTTCCAGCACAGCCTCCCAGAAGATACGGCGTTTCGATGGGTTGGTGACGCTCTGCTTGACCAGTTCGCGGAAACGTTCTGCGAATGCCGCAAGGCGGCTGTAGTTCTGCGGGATCATGGTCTCCAGCTTGCCGCGCAGCATGCGCGTCAGCACCGGCGAAGCACCGCCGCTGGAGAACGCCACCATCAGCGGCGAGCGGTCGAGGATTGCGGGCATGATGAAGCTGCACAACCCGGGATCGTCCACCACGTTCACCGGGATATTGCGCGCATGTGCCTGTTCGGAGATTTGCCGATTGACGCTGCGGTCATTGGTTGCCGCGATGGCCAGCGCCACACCATCGAGATGTTGCGCCTCGAAGCGCGCGATGACGGTTTCGACCCGTTGCTGTTCTGCCAATGCGGGCTCGATCTGCGGCGCGACCACGCGCACTCTCGCCCCCGCTTCCAGCAGCACGCCTGCCTTGCGCCTGGCGACTTCGCCGCCGCCGGCCACGAGGCAAAGCTTGCCTTTGACGTTCAGGAAGATCGGCAGGAAGTCCATGCTATTGGACAGCCTTCAAGATCAGCGGCACCAGCGCTTCCGGCAGTTTGATCTTGTTCGCCAATGCAAATTCATGTGCGCGTGGCGACATCTTCTGCCAGGTCTTGCGGATGATCTGTATCCACTTCGCTTCGTCATACTCCGGGTGCTGCGCAGCAAATCCGGCCATGTAGTGCTCGATGAACACCAGATCGGCCACGTCTTCCATCAACTGCGTCTCCGGGTTGACCTTTAGCCCCTTCTTGCTGACGATGGTCTTGACGCGGGCTATCATCGCACCGTCATAACCTATTTCCTGCATGATGCGCCCGGCAGTCTCTGCGTGGAACTTGTACAGCCCGGTGCGCCATTTCAGATATCCTATTCTATCCATGGGATAGTTGCTGCGAGGGATCTTCCAGCGCTGGATGTGCTGGGCACGCACCGCGAGTTTCACGGCCTCCGATGCCTCGGGGGCATAGCGCTCCTGCATTTCGCCCATGCGCAGTGCGTAGAGCAGCTCCTTGGGATACTCCTTGCCGTCGGCCATCTCCTTGTTCGGGTCTTCCGCGTTGGCCTGGTCGAAGGCGGCGATGGCGGCCTGATAATGTTGCTGTGTCATATTGCTCGTTCGTTGAACCAAAGTTAGTTGGCAATGATGCCGATATTACATTCGGTGCGCCACCTCTCACGCGAAAGTTTGAGAGGTGGCGCGTTACCGCTTGCTTGCAACTGCACTTACTTCAGCCGGGTAATTCCGAATTTCTTGAGTACGAATTTCTCGTAGATCGGCTCGGAATTCCCGCTCTTCATTTTCTTGATGAAATATTTTTCAAATGCGATCTTCGCCCAATGCACCCACTTGCCCTTCTTGAACCAACTGACATTGCGCGGCCCGATCTGCGGCAATGCAACGAATGCGGCGCCTGTGGTGCCCATGTCTGCAAGGCAGATCGCGCCCCAGGTGCCGACCGCATGAGTGGGCTTGCCCAGAAGCTCGTCGCGGATGTTGTGCGCAATCGCGGTAACCATGGTTTCGATCATGAAGCCTGTCTTCGGCGCGCCGGAAGGTACTGGAGTCGCCTCGACCGGGGGGATAGCGATGCACACGCCCGCCGAGAAGATGTTTTTGTATTTCTTGCTGCGCTGATGATCATCCACGATCACAAAGCCGCGCGGGTTGCACAGACCCTCCACGGCAGCGACCGCATCCACGCCCTTGAAGGCGGGGAGCATCATCGAATACTTGAACGGCAGCTCGTGTTCCTTGATGACCTCGCCCTTGTCGTTGCATTCAGATACGAACATCTTGCCTGCCTCGACGTGGGTGGTTTTGGCATTAGTGATCCATTTGATGTCGTGGCTGCGCAATTCGGATTCGAGCAAACCCTTGGAATCGCCCACACCCGCCAGCCCCAGATGGCCGATATACGGTTCTGAGGTCACATAAATCATCGGCACCTTGTTGCGCAGCTTGCGCTTGCGCAAATCCGCATCCATGATGAAAGCGAATTCGTAAGCCGGGCCGAAACAGCTTGCGAAAGGCATCGCGCCGATGATGACTGGACCGGGTTCGGCGAGCAATTCTTTGTAGGCCTCATATGCCTTCTCGGCATGGGGTAGAGTGCAGATGGATTGGGTATGGCCGCTCGGGCCAGAGCCCTCTACCTCCTCGAAAGCGAGCCTGGGACCGGTGGTGATGACCAAATAATCGTACTTTACGTTATCACCGTTAGACAGTATCAGCGTGTTACCTCCCGCATCGATTTTGGAGACGGCTTGTGCGATGAAATTTATTCCTTTCTTTTCGACAAGCGGGCCGATTTCGAAACTCACTTCCTCACTGTTACGCCAGCCAACCGCGACCCACGGATTGGAGGGGACAAACTGGAATTTGCTGGATGCATTGATGAGCGTGACCTGATGTTCCTTGCCGATCTCAGACTTGATTTCGTAGGCGGCGGGCATGCCCCCAATCCCTGCTCCCAATACGACGATGTGTGCCATGCTGCTCTCCTCTAGGTTAACAACAAAAAGCCGGATCATAGCCGCCCTTGTCACCCGCCATTCTGGTAACTTTCGCCTGCTGTTGCTCACATGCGAACTGCCGGGGCGTTATCCTTGTTTGCTACGGATGCAACTTGCTCAGCGAGCAATTTTTTCTGTTGCCAGGTGCGCCGCACAAAGGCGGCAAAACGGGTTGCCCAATAACAGCTTCCTATGGTGCGCAGATGAGTATAGGAGGCCAACAGGTTGTTCACGATGAGTCCGTCACGCGCCCCGTCTATGCCGTAACCACGCTCGACATGGTAAGCGAAGCGGATGTCCGGCGGAAGGTTGTCCAGACTGGAATAGTGAAATTCATGCGCACGGATTAATGATTGTCTTTCTCGTTCGCCTGGCTTCGCCCCCCTCGCTGCGCTCTCCCCGCTTGCGGGAGAGGGTATCGGGAGAGGGCGCGGGCGCGGCCACGGATGCGCCTCATCTTCCTTCAGATGCACATAGCCGCGTCCGATGGGTTTGTCATGCATCTTCACATCACCGGGGATCGAGCCGACCATCTGATAGGTGCGTCCCTGGTATTCGATGCTGCGCGACAGATACATCAACCCGCCGCATTCGGCATAGGCCGGCATGCCGTTTGCTATGGCCTGTTTGATCTGGGCACGCAGTACGCTGTTGGCCTCCAGTTCGGCGGCGCAGGTCTCGGGGAAACCGCCGCCGATATACAACGCATCCACTTCCGGCAGACATGCATCGCGTAACGCATCGAACGGCACCAGCTCCGCCCCCGCGGCTTCCAGCGCATCCAGGTCGTCGGCGTAGTAGAAACCGAAGGCCCGGTCGCGCGCGATGCCGATGCGCACCTTGCCGCCGCAGGGCAGCGGGCTGACCTCGGCAGGAAATTGAAAATTGCTTTTGCGAGCATCCGCGCTGCGGATTGCCTGCTTACCCCACTGCACGTTTGCTCTCTCTCCCTCTGGGAGATAACCAGCGACTTGCCCGCTTGCGGGCTTAGTCGAATGGCTAGTAGTTCCATCAGAGTTGGAGTGAGGGCTCTGGTGCGGCACATCCAACGGTTCCTTTTGTGACAGCGCGAGCAGCTTGTCCAGATCGACTTGTTCCGCGATGGCGTCGCCGATCTGTTTGATCTTTGCCGCAGCGACATGGGACTCATTGCTGGGCATCAGGCCGAGATGGCGTTCGACGATGCTGAGCCGCTCGTCGTGATGGATCGCGCCGATCACCGGCACGCCGGTGTAATGCTCGATGACGGCGCGCAACTTGGCTTCGTGCCGCGATCCGCCGAGGTTATTGAGGATCACCCCGGCGATGTTGATGTCGCGGTCGAACGCCTGATAGCCGAGGATCAGCGGCGCGATGCCGCGCGTCATGCCGCGCGCATCGATAACCAGGAACACCGGCAGGTCGAGCAGCTTCGCCAAAGCGGCGTTGCTGTTGCTGCCGTCCAGCGCGAGACCGTCGTACAGTCCCTTGTTGCCTTCTACCAGATTCACTTCCGCGCTGTGGCGCGCGAAGGTGGCGACGATGTCGTCGCGTTCCATCAGGTACAGGTCGAGGTTGCGGCAGGCGCGCCCGGCGGCCTGGCTGAGCCACATCGGATCGATGTAGTCCGGGCCTTTCTTGAACGCCTGCACGGCGAGGCCGCGCCGCGACAACTCCGCCGCGAGACCGACGCTGACCGTAGTCTTGCCCGAAGACT
>DATBWQ010000210.1:0-2111 GCA_036514695.1 Gallionella sp.
ACAACCGAACATGGGCGGGTCTGAGACCCACCCCTACGAATAAATGAAAAAAATCGTCATCCTGATCTCCGGTCGCGGCAGCAACATGCAAGCCTTGCTGGAAGCGAAGCTGCCCTGCCGCATCGCGGCGGTGATCAGCAATCGCGCGGATGCCGAAGGACTGAGCTTCGCCAAGGCGCATGGCATCCCCACCGATGTAGTGGAACATCGCGATTATCCGGATCGCGACAGCTTTGACGCCGCGCTTGCCCGAAAGATAGATAGTTATCATCCTGACTTCGTCGCACTCGCGGGCTTCATGCGCATTCTCACACCGAACTTCGTAGCGCACTATCACGGCAAGCTGATCAACATCCACCCCTCGCTGCTGCCGGCTTACGGCGGTCTCGACACCCACGCTCGCGCCTTGCGCGACGGCGTGAGGATACATGGCTGCACGGTGCACTTCGTCACCCCCGATCTCGATCATGGCCCGATCATCATCCAGGCTGCTGTGCCGGTGATGCGAGACGACACCGAGCAGACGCTGGCGGCACGCGTATTACGCGAAGAGCATCGCATTTATCCGCAAGCCATGCGCTGGCTGTGCACCGGCCAGATCGAACTGGCAGGGCAGGGAGCGGTGGTACTCAAGCGCCGCAAACAAATGGGGCACACGCTGATCTCACCCGGGCTGGAGTAGCAGCAGATGACAGCGGACATAACCAGCGACTTGGCTGACGACTTTGGGCAGCCTAGTCGAATGGCTAGTAGTTCCATCAGAAGACAGAAGACAGTCAAAGGACGCGGCATAGCCGCGACAATAATTCTGTCTTCAGTCTTCAGTCTTCTGTCTTCTGCATTTGCTGCCCAGCCGACCGGTGTCCTGGCCACTTACGATATTTACAAAGGCCGCATGAAAATCGGCCGGATCGAAGAATCCTATACCCGCGACAAGGACCGCTACACGCTGACCAGCACAACCCGTGCGGTCGGTTTGCTGGCGATATTCAATCCGGGAAGGATCCTGATCAGCAGCAACGGTCTGGTGGGCGCCCGGGGTCTGCAACCGCTGCGCTTCAGCGACCAGCGCGAGCGTAACGAGAGCAAGGATCGACGTGCCGAACTCGATTGGGATGCCAAACGACTCACCCTGATCCAGCAGGCGCAGCGCACTTCAGTCGCTCTGCCAGAGGGCACACAGGATCGCCTGAGCGCGATGTATCAATTCATGTTCCTGACGCTGCAACCCGGCACTACGCTGGATTTTCCGATGACCAATGGCGGCAAGCTGGATAACTACCACTATGCCATCACGCGCGGGGAACCGATCAAAACACCTGCCGGCGAATTCAACACCCTGTATCTGGACAGCCAAACGAAAAAGGGCGAAAGCCGCACCGAGATCTGGCTGGCCACACAACAATATAATTTGCCGTGCAAAATGATCATCACCGAGGCCAATGGCGATCAACTCACCCAGATATTGAGCAAACTCGACATCAGGTAGGCCCGGAACATGCTCCACATACGCGTTCCGGCCCGCGCTACACTCCGTCTCCATACACATTGCCGCTCGTTGAAATAAAACTATGCTGATCACCGAATACCGTTTGGATCTCGTCATCCAGGCACTGCGTGCCATCCTGCCGCTGGCGCATCCCGCCGACACCACGCTGCGCTATTTTTTCAAGAACGAACGCATCGGCTCGAACGAGCGCGAGCTGGTCGCCGAGACCGTGTTCGGCGTGTTGCGCCACCGCCTGCTGCTTGAGCACGCCTGCGCCGGAAATGCGACCCCGCGTCGCATGGCGCTCGCCCATCTGCTCAGGTTCGGCGGCTACAACCTGCGCGAACTCACGCCCTTGCTCAAGCGCGACGAAGAGGAATGGCTGGGACAGGTAAAAGGCATAAAGCTGGACGAATTGCCACTATCCATTCAGGCCGAGCTACCCGAGTGGGTGGTGGAAAAATTGCGCGGGACGATGACGGAAGAGGAAATTCTCGCTACCGGGCGCGCCATGCAGCAAGCGGCCGCGCTGGATTTGCGCGTCAACACGCTGCTCGCCACGCGCGACGAAATATTGCAAGGATTGCAAGGCGAGAAAGTGGAAGCGCAAGCCACGCCATTC
>DATBWQ010000211.1:0-42918 GCA_036514695.1 Gallionella sp.
CGATGTCGAAGGCCAGTTCAGGCGTTTGAAAAGTTGGGGGGAACGGCGCGTCATTCACCAACCCCACATACTCGCCGCGCACCGGGGAGTACACGCCGTAGTGCGGGTGGATGTGCCCGCCGAGTAAAGGTATCTCGACACCCTTCTTGCGCCACTCATGCGCGCCGATCAGACCCAGCAGTTCGCGCAGCGACACCACGGAAGGCTCACCACCCCCAATTCCGTAAGCTTCCATGCAGGCCTGCCGCACGTCCGGCGCACGGCGCAACGGGATGGTGTAATCGCCAGCCAAGGGCAACAAGATCATCGCCAGCGTTCGTGCGCGTTGCGACTGAGCCTGGCGATGCAAGTTGAACGCCACGCCAGCCGCGCCGGATGCCCCTTCGGCAGGACTCAGGGCAGGCTTGCGCGGCTTGCGGTCGGCACGCCGTAACATCGCCAGCAGCAACTGCCGCGCGTTCTGAAAATCACCGCGCCACAACAGCGCAGTCCCCTCGCAGGCCAAGCGGTAGGCCTGATCCGCCTTCATCGTATCGTCCGCGATGACCACGCGCTTGGGCGGCGGCATCCCGCTTTCCGAACGCCAACGGGCAGAGCAAGCCTTGTCTCCTTCGGTCCAGTTGATGATTGGGTACATCAAATTCCTAGCTTCATTGCACCGGGGATACAACCATCGAAATGTGAGGCATTCAGCACAGTTGTAGGGTGCGTTCCACGCACCATCGATGTATCAAAGGTGGTGCGTGGAACGCACCCTACAAAACTTATTCCATTTCGCAATAGAAGCGAAATATCCCAGAGTGCATCGCATTTCATTTTCGTGTGGAATGCGGCGACGTGTCGCCGCTTTCTCATTGCGCAGACGAGTCTGCGCACTCCATAGCAAAGATCGCGCGGCTCTATAGCCGCCCCATCTTCGGCAACTCACCCACCAGCGGCGCGACATAATCCAGCCAGGCCTGCGTCACGTCATTGCCCGCCGCGTTGATGTATTCGACCTTCATCTCGGTGGCGACTTTCGCTACTGTCGACAACGGCGTGATGAAGCATTCGCTGGAATACGGCTTGCTGCTCAAGCGGCGGATCGCCACCGAGCCTGGCTGTCCGGTGCCGGCGGCGTGGTTCACCGCGAAGTTGCCCACTTCACGCGCCTCTTTCGCATCCACCGGAGAGATGATCGTGGGAAAGGAGCGCTGCAAGTAGCCGAACGTGTCGGCGCGCACGCGCACCTTCTGTCCGGGGAATGCTTCTTTCACCAAGGCTGCCAGCGTGTCGCCCAGTGCGCCGCTGCCGGAAAGCTGGATGTTGCCGTGCGAGTCGCGCTCGCCGCTGGTCGAGATCGGGTTGCCATCCTTGTCGGTTATGCCCTCGGAAGCGGCGATCACGCAGCGGCCGAATTTCGCCACCGCATCGCGCACGTCCTGCTTGAACTTTTCGACATCGAACACTCGCTCCGGCAGGTAGATCAGATGCGGGCCATCGTCTGCTGCCTGGCGCGCCAGCGCAGAGGCTGCGGTCAGGAACCCGGCGCTGCGCCCCATCACCACATTGACCTTGATACCTGACAAGGCGCGGTTGTCGCGGTCATCGCCCATGAAGGCCAGTGCCACAAACCGCGC
Organism: Gallionella sp.; assembly: GCA_036514695.1. Taxonomy (GTDB): domain Bacteria; phylum Pseudomonadota; class Gammaproteobacteria; order Burkholderiales; family Gallionellaceae; genus Gallionella. Next base: position 1,620 of record DATBWQ010000211.1, read on the forward strand.
CGCCGAGGCATAGCCTGGACAGTGGTCGGTCACTTTCAAATCGTTGTCGATGGTCTTGGGAATATGCACGGTGCAGAAATCGTAATTAGCTTCCTTCGCCATCTCGGCGATGATGTGCGCGGTCTCGGCGGAGTCGTTGCCGCCGATGTAGAAGAAATAACGCACATCGTTCTTCCTGAACACCTCGAACACTTTTTCACATTCGGTTTTTCCGGGCTTCAGGCGCACCGAACCCAATGCCGCCGCCGGAGTCGTGGCCACCAACTCGAGCTGCTCGACGCTCTGCGTGGTCAGATCGATGAAATCCTCTTTCATGATGCCGGCGATGCCGTGGCGCGCGCCAAGGATGCCGGTGATGTTGGGTTGCTTGCGCGCCGCCAGCACCGCGCCGACCAGCGATTGATTGATGACCACAGTAGGACCGCCCGATTGTCCGATGACCATTTTGCCGACTAATTTACCCTTCGTTGCCATGGCACCACCTCCTGAGTTGAACTTGTTACATTCTAAACCTATTACGGTTTCTCGGCTTAGAGCTTGTCCGTAAATAATTCAGCCCTGAATTATTCACGGACAAGTTCTTACCCTGCATCGTTTATAATCGCAGTCCTCAATAACCAGGAAGCAGCATGAGTCTGTTAAACGTCCGCCCCGGTGACAACCTGCCCCACGAATGCAATGTCATCGTCGAGATCCCCAAACACGCCGACCCGGTCAAGTACGAGGTGGACAAGGCATCCGGCGTGCTGGTGGTGGATCGCTTCATCGGCTCATTGATGCGCTATCCCTGCAATTACGGCTTCATCCCGGAAACCATCGCCGACGATGGCGATCCGGTGGATGTGCTGGTGGTCACGCCATTCCCCATCGTGCATGGTGCCATCATCCCCTGCCGCCCGGTCGGCATGCTGAGCATGGAAGACGAAAGCGGCGGCGACGCCAAGATCGTTGCCGTCCCGACCGACAAACTCTCACCGCTGTATCACAATGTGCTGTCGTACAAGGATTTGCCCGAGATCACGCTGGAACAGATCAAGCATTTCTTTCAACTCTACAAGGCGCTGGAGCCGGGCAAGTGGGTAAAGATCAAAGGCTGGGAAGGGGTTGAAGCAGCACACGCGGAAATCATGAATGGCCTGGCGGCTTACAAAAAACTTTAGGGGACGAAACATGACAGCTCAAATAATCGACGGCAAGGCCATCGCGCAAGAAGTGCGCGCCGAATGGAAAATACGCGCCGATGCACTGAAGGCTCGCGGTGTTACACCGGGCCTGGCGGTCATCATCGTCGGCGAAGATCCCGCCTCCAAAGTATATGTCGCCAACAAGGTGAAAGCCTGCGCCGAACTGGGCCTGCATTCCGAGCACATCATTCTGCCCGCTGATACCAGCGAAGCCACATTGCTCGCGAAGATCAACGAGTTGAACAACGATGCAAAGATTCACGGCATCCTGGTGCAACTGCCGGTGCCCAAGCACATAGCCAGCAACAAGGTGCTGGAAGCCATCAGCCCGGACAAGGACGTGGACGGCTTCCACCCGATGAACGTCGGCGCGTTGGTCACCGGCAATATGCGCTTTGCCCCCTGCACGCCTTATGGCGCGATGAAACTGCTGGAGAAATGCGGGGTAACCATCGAGGGCAAACACGCCGTGGTGGTGGGCCGCAGCAACATCGTCGGCAAACCGATGGCGCTGATGCTGCTGCAACAGAACGCCACCGTGACGATCTGCACCTCCAAAACCGTTGACCTCGCCAAATTCACCCGCGATGCCGACATCCTCGTCGTCGCCACCGGCAAGCCGAAGATGATCACCGGCGACATGATCAAGCCGGGTGCTGCGGTGATCGACGTCGGCATCAACCGTATGGCCGATGGCAAGCTATGCGGCGATGTGGATTTCGATTCCGCGAAACAGGTCGCCGGCTGGATCACCCCGGTACCCGGTGGAGTGGGACCGATGACCATCACGATGCTGGTGGCGAATACGGTGCAGGCAGCTGAGCGTTCATCCGGTATCGCCAAATAAAGTGGGTATCAGATTTCCGTGTTGATGCAGTCGGTTCACATAAGCACAATGACTACTTTGTGCGTTAGCGGAAGTTCGCCAAGTTATGCTCTGTTTCAAAGCTGATGTTGAATCTCCTCTGATAGAGGCAGGATCATCACACAAAGCACTGTTTGACTCTGGAAGAATACATCCAGCAATCAGTCACCCAGTAATCGATCAAAGAGCCGGATGCGCATTATCTGGGAACACCAGAAACAGCAGAAGCAGGCGATGGAACTGCCTGTAGTTCTGCTGTTTGAGCGGATGGTTTTTCCTGTATCTGGTAGAACACTTCGTCGCGTTTGATCATGCCCAGCTCGCTGCGCGCGCGTTCCTCGATCGCTTCGGTGCCTTGTTTGAGATCGCGCACCTCGGCATCCAGTAATACATTGCGCGTTTGGGTCTGCTGATTGACTTGCTGCTGCGCTTCGAGCTGCCGGTTCAGATCCCACACCTTCAACCAGCTGCCTTTCCCGATCCACAACGGGTACTGCAACAGCAGCAACAGGACGGCTAGTATCAGTGTGACAGTACGATGCATTATTCCAATTTCAGTTCGAAGGCGAAAAATTCCATTGCTATGGCAAAGGTCAAGTAATTCGTAGGTCTGGCTGCGCCTGACAACTTGATCCGGCGGGCAGAGCCCGCCCTACAAAAATGCACGTTTGATCTTGAACTGGAATAAGTTGGCCAGGAGTGAGCGAAAAAGCCAACACGGTTTCTCCGATGAAATGGAATTGGAATTAACCTAACTGGTAATACGCATCGCGCCCCGGATAGGAAGCGGTATCGCCCAGGTCTTCTTCGATGCGCAGCAGTTGGTTGTATTTCGCCATACGATCCGAGCGCGACATCGAACCGGTCTTGATCTGCAGCACGTTGGTGGCGACCGCGATATCGGCAATCGTGGTGTCTTCTGTCTCGCCGGAACGATGCGAGATCACTGCGGTATAACCGGCACGCTTGGCCATCTCGATCGCGGCGAAAGTCTCGGTCAGCGTGCCGATCTGGTTGATCTTGATCAGGATGGAATTGGCGATGCCTTGCCTGATGCCTTCACGGAAGATCTTGGTGTTAGTGACGAAAATATCATCACCCACAATCTGGATCGATTTGCCGAGGCGCTTGGTCAACAGCTTCCAGCCGTCCCAGTCGTGCTCGCTCATGCCGTCTTCGATGCTGATCAGCGGATACTTGTCCGCCCAGTTGGCGAGGTAATCGACGAATTGCGCCGAGGTCAGTTTCAGCCCTTCGGAATCGAGGTGGTACAAGCCATCCTTGTAGAACTCGGAACTGGCACAATCCACGCCGATCGCCACATCGGTGCCCGGAATATATCCCGCTGCCTCGATGCCTTGCACGATCAACTGCAGGGCCGCTTCGTTGCTCGGCAGATTCGGCGCAAAGCCGCCCTCATCACCCACCGTGGTTGGCATGCCTTTTTTATCGATCAGTTTCTTCAGTGCGTGGAACACCTCCGCTCCATAACGCAGCGCTTCGCGGAAGCTGGGCGCGCCGACCGGAATGATCATGAATTCCTGCATGTCTATGTTGTTGTTGGCGTGCGCGCCGCCGTTGATGATGTTCATCATCGGCACCGGCATCTCCATCCTGGCTGAGCCGCCCAGATAACGGTACAGCGGCAAGCCGCTTTCTTCCGCCGCGGCGCGCGCCACCGCCATCGACACCGCCAGTATCGCATTCGCGCCCAGGCGTGATTTGTTCTCGGTGCCGTCCAGATCGATCATGGTCTGGTCGATGAAGGCTTGCTCGACGGCATCCAGGCCGATGATGGCTTCGGCGATCTCGGTGTTCACATACTCAACCGCATTCAACACGCCCTTGCCCAGATAGCGCTGCTTGTCGCCGTCGCGCAACTCGATCGCTTCTTTCTCGCCGGTGGATGCGCCGGACGGCACGGCGGCACGCCCCATAACACCGGACTCCAGCAATACATCCGCCTCCACGGTAGGGTTGCCGCGCGAATCCAGGATCTCGCGGGCGATCACGTCAACTATTGCGCTCATACTTTTACCTTTTCTCTTTCTTAAACATTTTTTAAATCAACCAGCTCTTCGATCAATCCCTGCTGCTTGACCGTTTCATCGAGCGCCATCAGCGTTTTCAACAACGCCTTGAGATTCCCAAGCGGGAAGGCATTAGGTCCATCCGACAACGCCTTCGACGGGTTGGGATGGGTTTCCATGAACAGGCCGGAGATCCCTGCCGCTACCGCCGCACGCGCCAGTACCGGCACGAATTCGCGCTGCCCGCCGCTGACCGCCCCCTGCCCGCCCGGCAACTGCACCGAATGCGTGGCATCGTACACCACCGGACAGCCGGTGTTGCGCATCACCGCCAGCGAGCGCATGTCCGACACCAGGTTATTGTAACCAAACGACGCGCCGCGCTCGCACACCATGATGTTGTCCGCGCCGCTGGCCTCGCGCGCCTTCTCGACCACATTCTGCATATCCCACGGCGACAGGAACTGCCCCTTCTTGATGTTCACCGGTCGGCCGCAGCGCGCCACGGCGTGTATGAAATCGGTCTGGCGGCACAGGAACGCCGGGGTCTGCAGCACATCGACCACTGCGGCGACCGGGGCGATCTCCTCGATATCGTGCACATCGGTCAACACCGGCACACCGATCTGTTTCTTCACTTCGCCGAGTATCTTCAATCCGGCATCCAGGCCAAGGCCGCGAAACGACTTGCCCGAGCTGCGGTTGGCCTTGTCGTAGGAAGACTTGTAAATGAACGGCAGGTTCAACTCGCGGCAGATTTCCTGCAACTGCCCGGCAGTATCCAACGCCATCTGCTCCGATTCGATGACGCAGGGTCCGGCGATCAGGAACAACGGGCGATCCAGGCCGACATCAAATCCGCACAGCTTCATAATTCACCACGCATAGTCTGATGTCGGGCATGCCCCTTCCCGCACCGAGCGCTCCGCGCCACCGTGTCCAGGCTGCACATCAAAATTGCAGAGTTTCACGATGCCACCTTTTGTAGGGGCACGGCGCGCCGTGCCCCTACGAACTGATGTTGCAAAGCAGCTTCGACGAAAGCCTTGAACAGCGGATGTCCGGTGCGCGGCGTGGAGGTGAACTCGGGATGGAACTGCACACCGACGAACCACGGGTGCATGGACTGCGGCAACTCCATCATTTCAGGCAAGTCCTCGGAAGGCGTGCGCGCGGAAATGATCAGTCCGGTCTTTTCCAGCGCAGGCACGTAATGATTGTTCACCTCGTAACGATGACGATGGCGCTCGTTCACTTCATCGCCGTAGATGCGCTGTGCCAGTGTGCCGGATCTGACCGGGCAGCGCTGCGAACCGAGGCGCATCGTGCCACCCAGATCGGAATCGCTGCTGCGGGTTTCCACCCTGCCATCGCGGTCGCGCCATTCGGTGATCAGCGCCACCACCGGATGTTCTGATTCCAGATTGAATTCGGTGCTGTTTGCGTCGCTCATCCCGGCAACATGACGCGCATATTCGATCACGGCCAGTTGCATACCCAGGCAGATACCGAGATACGGCACTTTGTTCTCGCGCGCGAAACGGATCGCGGCGATCTTCCCTTCCGTGCCGCGCTTGCCGAAACCACCCGGCACCAGGATCGCGTCGAAATTCGCCAGGCTTTTCGTGCCTGCGGTTTCCAGCGCTTCCGAGTCGATGTATTCGATGTTCACCCTGGTCGAGGTGTGTATCCCGGCATGGCGCAATGCCTCGATCAGCGACTTGTAGGATTCGGTCAAATCCACGTACTTGCCGACCATGCCGATGCTGATCCTGTGCTGCGGATTTTCCAGCGCATTGACCAGCTTCGCCCACACCGATAAATCGGCGGGCGGCAGGTTCAGCGCCAGATCTTCGCAGACGATGCGGTCCAGGCCTTGCTGATTGAGCATTTGCGGGATCTTGTAGATGGTGTCCACGTCCCACATCGAGATCACCGCCTCTTCGCGCACATTGGCGAACAGCGAGATCTTGGCACGCTCGTCATCTGGAATTGGCCTGTCTGCGCGGCAGATCAACGCAGTCGGAAAAATACCGATCTCGCGCAATTTCTGCACGCTGTGCTGGGTCGGCTTGGTCTTCAACTCGCCTGCTGTGGCGATAAAAGGCACCAACGTGAGATGCACATAAGCCACCTGGTTGCGCCCCATGCGCAAACCCATCTGGCGCGCGGCTTCGAGGAACGGCAGCGACTCGATGTCACCCACCGTGCCGCCGATCTCGACGATCGCCACATCGGCCTTGCCGTCATGGGAAGCGGCCGCGCCGCGTTCGATGAACGCCTGTATCTCGTTGGTGATATGCGGGATCACCTGCACCGTCTTGCCCAGATACTCGCCGCGCCGCTCCTTGCGGATCACGCTGTCGTAGATCTGTCCGGTGGTGAAGTTGTTGGCCTTGCGCATCTTCGCAGAAATGAAGCGCTCGTAATGCCCCAGATCCAGATCGGTTTCCGCGCCGTCCTCAGTCACAAAAACTTCACCGTGCTGGAACGGGCTCATCGTGCCGGGATCGACGTTGATATAGGGGTCGAGCTTGAGCATCGTCACCTTCAGCCCGCGCGTCTCGAGGATGGCCGCGAGAGACGCAGCCGCGATGCCCTTCCCAAGGGAAGAAACCACGCCGCCGGTTATGAAGATGTACTTGGTCATGCGGGTGCCCGGACATAACCAGCCGCTTGGTTGTCGTTAACCAGCGGCTTATGCACCATATTTTGGTGACTTGGCCGAATGGCTATGCAAAGCTTTTGACAGCCTGGCGGAATGGCTAGTTGTTTTATCAAATGTTTTTCGTAGGGCGAGATGATACCGCAAAACCACCTGCTATCAAAATCCAAGGGTCGCGGGTAAGGGTCGCTGGCGCACGTGAAACTTTTGTTCCGGCACCGGCACGGCGCGCCGTGCCCCTACACCCCGGCCCGGTCTCGCGCGAAACCGCCGCTCAGCAGCACATTTTCGAACTCCTCCAACGGCACCGGCTTGCTGAACAGATATCCTTGATAGGCGATACAACCGGCATCAGCCAGGAATGCACGTTGCGCTTCCGTCTCCACTCCTTCTGCGATCACTTCCATTCCCAGACTGTTGCCCATACCGATGATAGTCTGCACGATCACCGCATCAGTAGGTTTTGTGCCGATGTTGCGCACGAAAGACCGGTCGATCTTGAGCTGGTCCAGCGGGAGTTGCGTCAGGTAGGCCAACGATGAATAGCCCGTGCCAAAATCGTCCATCGAGAATCGCACGCCGAGCTGCTTCAGGTCGTGCATCTTGGCGATCGTGTCATTGATATTGTCCAGCACCACGCTCTCGGTCAGTTCAATCTTGAGCCGGTTCGGGGCGGCACCGGTCTTCATCAGCACTTCGCGCACTTGCTCGACGAAGTCCGGCTGGTGGAACTGGCGCGCGCTCGCGTTGATGGCGAGTTGCAGTTCACACACCAGCGGGTTTGCTTCCCAGGCCTTGATCTGGGCGCAGGCCGTTTCCAGCACCCACAGGCCGATGGGCAGGATCAAGCCGGTGTCCTCCGCCAGCGGGATGAACTCGCCCGGCGCTACCACTCCCCGCACCGGATGCAGCCAGCGCAGCAGCACTTCGGCTCCGATGGGTTGGTTATCGGAATTCACCTGTATCTGATAGAACAGAGCAAATTGCTGCCGGGAAAGCGCGTGGCGCAGCTCGTCTTCAAGCGTGGAACGACTTTCGAGCGCGGCCTGCATCGATGGATCGAAGAAGCGCAACGCATTGCGACCAGAGGCCTTGGCCTCGTACATCGCGGTATCGGCCCGTTTGAGCAGGTCCTCAACGGTGATTTCGTGGTCGCGAAACAAACTGATGCCGATACTGCATGAGCTGTGGTGTTCGATCTCACCTAACCGGTAAGACTGGTTCAGAGAATTGCGGATCTTTTCCACCACCGCCCTCGCCTGGGCGGCCGCTTGCTCTGCTTCCACACCCAGCCCTTCCAGCATGACAATAAACTCGTCGCCGCCCAAACGGGCGACGGTATCCCCGCCGCGCACGCAATCCTGCAGACGCTTGGCGGTTTCAGTCAATAGCAGATCACCGACAGCGTGACCCCTGGTGTCGTTGAGTAGCTTGAAGTTATCCAGATCAATGAACAGAATCGCGCCGTGATCCAGTTTGCGGGTTCCGGCAGTCATGGTATGGCGCAGACGGTCCACCAGCAGCCGCCGGTTTGGCAATTGGGTGAGCGGATCATAGAACGCAAGCTGGTGTATCTGCTCTTCCGCCTCCTTGCGCAGCGTGATGTCGGTGAACACCGAGACATAATGCGTCACTCGGCCATTCGCATCGGTGACGGCGGTGGTGGTAAGCCATACCGGGTAGATCTTGCCATCCTTGTGACGGTTCCAGATTTCTCCCTGCCAGTAATTATCGTGAGCAAGAATTTCCCACCTTTTCCGGAAGAATTCTGCGTCGTGCAGACCCGATTTGAGCAGGTCGGGAGTCCGTCCGACCGCCTCCTCGGCGCTGTACCCGGATATGCTTTCGAAGGCGCGATTTACCCGGACGATGCGTCTGTCCGTATCCAGGATCATGATGCCCTCCTGCGTATCAAAAGCCGTGGCGGCGATGCGCAGTTGCTGCTCTTCCTCCCTCATTCGATAGTAGGCATAGATGGCATAGGCCAGCATCAGTATCGCCGCCAGGAACAGGAGTGTCCGGTACCGGGTGGCGCTGTGTTGCTGCTCGTAATAATGATCCAGATAGAGCCGCTCCAGCCCGGCCCCGGCGTGGCTTTCCGGAAGAGAACTGATCTGTCCAAGCAAATCCTGCATGCCCTCTTCATTCTCAATAATGATACTGGTGTGCTTCAAGACAAGTTTTGCCAGTGCTTTGGAGCGATCAGGCAAGCCGGGCATGATCCGGCCGGCCAGATCGATGTGCTGTTTCAGCGATTCACGCGCCTGCCCTCCCTGATCGAGCGTTATCAACATGAGGTCCCGGACCAGAAGTTCGAACGACTCATGCTGCGATTCCGGCAGGCCTGCCAGCAGCGCATTGACCGTGCGCGGAAAATAAATGAGGGAGTTTTTGATCAACGCATTATGGGATTTAAATTCATCCAGCGCGGCAAACTTCCGCTCGATCTGTTGCTGCACTGCAATCAACTCCTGCCTGAATTCCGGCGTGTCTGGCCATGAGCCATTTTGCTGATAAGCGGCCAACCTGGCACCAAGCTTCAGCATGCGCTGCATGATGGCGACCACCCCATCGTAGTTATGCAACAATTTATTATGGTGCTGCAACACCGCCTCACCCAATTCGATATCGCGCATTTGCAGCTCGCGCAGATCACTCGTCAATGAATTGTGCATATCCGGATCGACGGGCTGTGCCTTGACGAACAGGAACAGCAGGCAAGCCGCCGCCACGCCAGGAAAGACGAGTTGCCTGAGATATTTGCTGATAATCCGGTCTTTGATTAAACCCGTCATTTTCCTGTATCGCCTTGCAGGTGCCCGGACATAAGCTTGTCGTCATATATGCCGGTCAGGGTATTGAGGAACTTCACGATACTGGCGATCTCATCGGCATTCAGATCCACGCCCAACTGATATCTGCCCATGATGGCGACTGCCTGCTCCAGGGTGACGGCCGAAGCATCGTGAAAATAAGGCGCAGTCAAAGCCACATTACGCAATGACGGCACCCGGAACTCGTAGCGATGATCTTCGATCCCGGTGATGTTGTAGCGGCCGAAATCAGCTTCCTGCACTTTACCGCGATGCGCGAAATAATCGTCGACTATGCCGAGCTTCTCATACATGTTGCCGCCCACATTCATGCCCTGGTGGCAACTGATACAGCCAAGATTTTTGAACAGCTCGTAACCGGCCAACTCCTCATCATCCAAAGCATGTTTGTCGCCGCGCAAAAAACGGTCGAATTTCCCATCCGGAGTGGTCAGGGAACGCTCGAAGGTGGCGATCGCGTCCTTGACGGTTGATGGCTGGATGTGTTCCGGGTAGATGACTGCAAAGTCGCGGCGATAAGCCTCATCCTTGACCAGTTTGGCGATGACTTCCGGCCATGTTGTAGCCATTTCAGCGGAATGCTGCAACGGGAAGTCCATCTGGTCTTCAAGCGTTGCAGCGCGCCCGTCCCAGAATAGTCTGTAATTGAACCCGCTGTTGAACACGGTCAGCGTGTTGATCTTGCCCTGTTTTTTGCCGATCCCGACCGGAAACGGCAAGCCATCCGCCCCCCCTTTGGACAGATCATGGCAGGTCGAACAGGAGATCGTATTGTCATGGGAAAGTCGCGTATCGTGAAACAGGCGTCTGCCCAGCGCGACTTTGCGCGCATCCAGCTTCAGATCAAGCGGTATCGGGGTGATCGGCTCCTGCCCGGCACCCGGCACCAAGCCTTGCCCGGAGCTGTCCTGCAGCCCACGACGATCATGGGCCGAATACCAGAAAAAAACCACCACCAGACACAGGATCAGTCCTGACAAAGCAATCAGCCAACCCGACTTCCTGACCATGTTGCGCCCCAGTTCTAAAACCCACACTAAAGTTGTGCCATTATAGCCGCTCCAAATGAACTACCCCGCGCCAAGAGCGCGGGGTATCAGAAAAACTTGAGCGGGCGTAGCCCGGATGGAATGCAATGGAATCCGGGGAAAACCTCGGCCACGCCCACCAAACCCCGGATTTCGCTGCGCTACATCCGGGCTACGTCACTTCCAATTTTTTATTTTAGCCTGCGCTATCCCCGCAGCAAGACTGCGGGGAATTACAAGTTCAATCTCCACGCACATGTGCACTGCAGAATGGGATTGGCACTCTGACAAAAAAACTCCCGCCGTTAGCGGGAGTTTTTTCAGTATTACAGAAAGGACTAATGCAACAACAACGATTGCTGGACAGATACCGCGCAAACCGACATCAGCGCGCCGGGCAGCAGGCCGAGCAACAGCACGCCCAAGCCGTTCACGCTGATCAGCAGCACGGTATCCTGCCCGAAGATGATAGGCGCGCGGCTTTCCGGCGCGTCGAAATACATCAGCTTGACGATGCGCAAATAATAGAACGCGCCGATCAGCGAGAACAGCACCGCGACAACGGCCAGCCAGACATGTCCTGCCTGCACCACGGCATTCAACACCGAGAACTTGGCGTAAAAGCCGACGGTAGGCGGCACGCCGGCCATCGAGAACATCAGCAACAACATCAGAAAGGCGAGCCACGGGCTGCGCTGGCTGAGCCCCTTGAAATCGTTGAGGGTGTCGGCCTCGAAGCCCTCGCGCGACAGCAGCATGATCATGCCGAACGCGCCCAATGACATCATCACATAGATGACGGCATAGAACATCGCCGACCCATAGCCCTCGATGCCGCCGCTCAGCAGGCCGAGCAGCATGAAACCCATGTGGGCGATGGTGGAGTACGCGAACATGCGCTTGAGGTTGGTTTGCGCGATCGCGGTGATGTTGCCGATGGCCATCGAGGCGATCGCAAGGATGACCAGCATGCCCGACCAATGCTGCACCAGCGGTTGCAAGCCCTCCACCAGAATACGCGCAACGAAGGCGAAGGCGGCGAGCTTGGGCGCCGAGCCGATCAACATGGTCATCGCGGTGGGCGCGCCGTGATAAACGTCCGGCACCCACATGTGGAAAGGCACGACGCCGAGCTTGAAGGCCAGACCGGAAACCACGAACACCAAGCCGAACACCAGCAGGGTCTGATTCGCACTACCGGACAGGATCGCGTCTGATACTGCACCCAGCTCCAAGGAACCGGTCGCGCCGTAGAGCATGGACATGCCGTACAGCAGCAAACCGGAGGCCAGCGCGCCGAGGATGAAATATTTCATCGCCGCTTCGGTGGCGATCGCGGAATCGCGTTGCATGGCCACCAGCGCATACAGGCTCAGCGAGAGCAGCTCGAGACCCAGATACAGGGTGAGGAAATGGTTGGCCGAGATCATCACCATCATGCCGAGCATCGCGAACAGTACCAATACCATGAATTCGCCGCTGAACAGGCCGCGCACGGTAAGATACCGGCGCGAATACACCAGCATCATCGCCACCGCCAGATAGGTCAGCAGTTTCAGCACGTCGGACATCAGATCATCCACGAACATGTTGTTGAAGGCATACGTCACGCCATCAGCATGCGTGCCGACAGTGACCAGTGCGCAACCCAGCAAACAGAGTTGCGCCAGCATGTAGGTGACCATGCTGCCGTTCTGCCTGATCAGCAGATCAGCGATCAGAATCGCGCACGCCATGACCAGCAGAAATATCTCCGCGCCGGCCGGCATCAATTTAGTCATTAAATCCATATACACCTCAAAATCAGTCTGTAGGGTGGGCACGTTTTTTGTGCCCACGCGTAAATTTCTTTCGCTGAACGCGTGGGCACAAAAAATGTGCCCACCCTACCAAAATCACGGCAGCTTCGAGCGGGCCACATGCACCAGCAGGTCATTCACCGACACATGCATGATTTCGCTGAACGGCAGCGGGTACAACCCCATGCCCAGCACGGCGACCGCCAGGATCGCGAAGATCACCTTTTCGCGCAGGTTCAGGTCGGTGAGTTCGGCGACATGCGCGTTGGCCGCTGCGCCGAAGATCACGCGCTTGTACATCCACAGCGTATAGGCTGCGCCGAAGATCAGCGTGGTCGCCGCCGCAAAGGCATACCAGAAATTCGCCTTCACCGCGCCGAGGATCACCATGAATTCGCCGACGAAGCCGCTGGTGCCGGGCAAGCCGACATTGGCCATCGCAAACAGCATGAAGAACGCGGCGAACACCGGCATTTTATTGACCACGCCGCCGTAATCCGCGATGTTGCGCGAGTGCATGCGATCGTACAGCACGCCGATGCACAGGAACAGAGCCCCGGACACGAAGCCGTGCGAGATCATCTGCAGCAGCGCACCTTCCATACCATAGGCGTTGAATATAAAAATGCCCAGTGTGACGAAACCCATGTGCGAGATCGAAGAATACGCCACCAGCTTCTTCATGTCGGTCTGGGTCAGCGCCACCAGGCCGATGTACACTATCGCGATCAGCGACAGCGCGATCATCACTCCGGCCAGTTGATGGCTGGCATCCGGCACGATGGGCATCGAGAAGCGGATGAAGCCGTAAGCCCCCACCTTCAGCATGATAGCCGCCAGTACCACCGAACCGCCGGTAGGCGCCTCGACGTGCGCATCAGGCAACCAGGTATGCACCGGGAACATCGGAACTTTGACCGCAAAGGCGAAGAAGAACGCGATGAAAATCAGGATCTGCGCGGTCATCGGCAACTCGACCTGATAGAAATCGAGTATCTCGAAGCTGCCGCCGGACTGGTTGTAAAGATAGATCAGCGCAACCAGCATCAGCAAAGAACCGAGCAGGGTGTAGAGGAAGAACTTGACCGCTGCATACACGCGGTTCTGTCCGCCCCATACGCCGATGATCAGGAACATCGGGATCAGCATGGCTTCCCAGAACACGTAGAACAACACCGCATCGAGCGCGGCAAACACGCCGATCATGATGCCGGACATGATCAGGAAAGATGCCATGTATTGCGAGACGCGCTTTTCGATCACCTGCCAGCCGGCCAGCACCACGATGGGCGTGAAGAACGCGGTCAGCAGGATGAGCAGCACCGAGATGCCATCCACGCCGAGGTGATAATGGATGTTGAAGCGGGCGATCCAGTCGTGCAACTCGACGAACTGCATCTCGGACGTGTCGCGCACAAACCCCGTGTACAGCGGGATCGTCACCAGAAAGCCCAGCAGCGAACCGACCATGGCAAGAATGCGCGCCAGCGTGGCATTCCTGTCGTCGCCGGTGGCCAACACCAGTATGCCGAACAGGATCGGCAACCAGATCGCTATGCTAATTGCGGGTAACCCAAAAATCATGCTTGTTCCTTCATTTTAATTCAACCCCAACCCCTCCCTGCCTCCTAACCCCTCCCCAGCCCTCCCCTTGTCAGGGGAGGGAGTCGCTTCCCCCCTGACAAGGGGGGACTGAGGGGGGTTTGGGGTTGGCTTTATTCAAACCAGTTCCGCACCGTCAACAGCACGAACACGCCGATGATCATCGAAAACGCATAGTGATAGATATAACCGGACTGGAGATGCCGGATCAATCCGGAGAGCATCCCGACCAGTTTCGCCGTACCGTTCACCATCATCCCGTCGATCAGCTTCACGTCGCCAAACTTCCACAGGAAGCCGCTCGCGCCGCGCGCGCCGCCGGCAAAGAACCAGTCGTTGAAACGGTCGAAGTAATACTTGTTGTCCAGCAGGGTGTAGATGAACCGGAAGCGCTTCTGAATCGCGGCAGGGATATCGGGGCGCTTAAGGTAAAACAATGCCGCACTCGCCACCCCGGCAATCGCCAGCCACAACGGCAGGGTGGTAAAAGCGTGTATGGCCATCGTGAACGGTTCCTCGATCGCCTCGTGGTGCATCACTGCCGCCAGCAAATGGCTCTGGACGACAACAAGCGCGTCGCGGAAATAATTGCCGTGCAACATCGGATCGAAGAGGATATAGCCGATTCCCACAGAGGGAATCGCCAGCAGGATCAGCGGCAATGTCACCACCCATGGCGATTCGTGCGGTTTCTGCCCGGGAGCCAGGCCGTGGTGATGCTCATCCTTCGACAGGCTCAGGACAGACGGATGTGCATGGGCGTCATCGTGAGCGTGGTGGGCATCGGTGTGGCCGGTTTTGGATGGTTTTCTGTCTTCTGCCTTCTGTCCCCTGTCCTCTGGCAAGCCGAACCGTTCCTTGCCGTGGAACACCAGGAAATACATGCGGAACGAATAGAACGCCGTGACGAACACGCCTGCTGTCACGGCAAAATAGGCAAAGCCGGCACCTGGAAGTTGAGACATATGCACCGCTTCGATGATGCTTTCCTTGGAGTAGAACCCGGAAAAGAAAGGAGTACCGATCAGTGCCAATGAACCGATCAGCGAGGTGATCCAGGTGATCGGCATGTACTTCCTCAGCCCGCCCATGTTGCGGATGTCCTGGTCGTGATGCAAGGCCATGATCACACTGCCTGCGGCAAGGAACAGCAGCGCCTTGAAGAAGGCGTGCGTCATCAGGTGGAAGATCGCTACCGAGTAGGCAGAAGCGCCCAGTGCCACGGTCATGTAGCCCAGTTGCGACAAGGTGGAATACGCCACCACGCGCTTGATGTCGTTCTGGACTATGCCGAGGAAACCCATGAACAGCGCGGTGATCGCGCCTATCACCATAACGAAGGACAAGGCCGTATCGGACAACTCGAACAACGGCGACATGCGCGCCACCATGAAGATGCCGGCAGTAACCATGGTCGCGGCGTGGATCAGCGCGGAGATCGGGGTCGGACCTTCCATCGAATCGGGCAGCCAGACATGCAACGGGAACTGCGCCGATTTGCCCATCGCGCCGATGAACAGCAGGATGCAGATCGCCGTCAGCAAACCGACCGACATGCCGGGTATCGGCGCAATGTCGTCGGCATAACTGGCGGCATTGGCAAATACCGCGGCGTAATCGAGCGTGCCGAACACCATCAGCACCAGCCCGATGCCGAGCAGGAAGCCGAAGTCGCCGACGCGGTTCACCAGGAATGCCTTGAGGTTGGCGTAGATCGCGGTCGGCCTGGTGTACCAGAAACCGATCAACAGGTAGGAAACCAGCCCCACCGCCTCCCAGCCGAAGAACAACTGCAAGAAATTGTTGGCCATCACCAGCATCAGCATCGAGAAGGTGAACAGCGAGATGTAGCTGAAGAAACGCTGATAGCCGGGATCTTCCTGCATATAACCGATGGTGTAGATATGCACCATCAACGAGACGAAGGTCACCACCAGCATCATCGCGACGGTGAGCCTGTCGATCAGGAAGCCCACCTGGAAGCTGGTATCACCCGAGATCATCCAGGTATACACCGGTCCATTGAACACATTACCTGCCAGCACATCCCTGAAGATCGCCAATGATGCGAAGAATGAGACCGCTACCAGTGCGATGGTGATGCGGTGCGACCAGGTGCGCCCCAGCCAGTTGCCGAACAAGCCAACAGCGATCGCCCCGAACAGCGGACCCAGGGGCACTAGCAGATAGAGGCTCAGCATATGCATCAACCTTTCAGACTGTCGAGATCGTCGACATTGATCGTGTTCAGATTGCGGAACAGCACCACCAGTATCGCCAGACCGATGGCGGCCTCGGCGGCGGCCACGGTCAGAATGAAGAACACGAAGACTTGTCCTGCGGAGTCGTTCAGATAGTGCGAGAACGCCACGAAGTTGGTGTTCACCGCCAGCAGCATCATTTCGATCGCCATCAGCAGCACGATCAGATTCTTGCGGTTCAAAAAGATGCCGACCACGCTGATGGCGAACAGCACGGCACTCAGAACCAGATAATGCGACAAGCTCAACATGCTCCTCCCTTGCTTTTGTAGGGTGGGTTAGGCCGCAAGGCCGTAACCCACCATCTTTCATGCTGCCGGTGGGTTACGCTACGCTAACCCACCCTACATTTATTCTTTAATTTCGGACTTCATGGTCACAATGCGCAAGCGATCCGCTTTCCTGACTGCGACCTGCTCCGACACCACCTGCGACTTGGCATCCTTGCGGCGCCGCAGCGTCAGTGCGATCGCGGCCACCATCGCCACCAGCAGGATCACGGCAGCGATCTCGAAAGGGTAGACATAGTGGGTGTAGATCAGCCGGCCCAGCTCCTTGGTATTGCTGTAATCGGCGGCATGTTTGATAGCGGCCATCCCCCTGGATGTCTCCTGCGAACCCAGCACCCAGATCATCTCGAACGCCATCAGGGCGGCCAGTGCCGCGCCAAATGGAAGCCAGCGCCAGAAACCCTCGCGCAGGCGCACCAGATTGATGTCCAGCATCATCACGACGAACAGGAACAGCACCATCACCGCGCCGACATACACCAGCACCAGCGTGATAGCGAGGAATTCAGCCTCGAGCAACAGCCAGATACCCGCGCTGCTGATGAAAGCCAACACCAGGAACAGCACCGCATGCACCGGATTGCGCGCGGTGATCACGCGCAGCGCCGCGAACACGAGCAACGCCGCGAACATGTAAAACACGATGGTTTCAAAATTCATTAACATATCCTCTAAAAGGCGTAGGGTGGGCACGTTGTTTGTGCCCACGCGGACAGACCCGCGCGTGGGCACGATAAAACTGTGCCCACCCTACCGCACTTATCCCTTATCTGTACTTCGCATCCGCTGCCCGATCTTTTGCAATCTGCTCTTCATGCTTGTCGCCCATCGCCAGCAGCATCGGTTTGGTGTAGTACAGATCGCCTCGCTTTTCGCCGTGATATTCGAACACCCGGGTCTCGACGATCGCGTCCACCGGACAGGATTCCTCGCAGAAACCGCAGAAGATGCACTTGGTCATGTCGATGTCATATCGCGTGGTGCGGCGCGTGCCGTCCTCGCGCTCAGCCACTTCGATCTTGATCGCCAGTGCCGGACATACCGCTTCGCACAGCTTGCAGCCGATGCAGCGCTCTTCGCCATTGGGATAGCGGCGCTGAGCATGCAGGCCGCGGAAGCGGAAACTCTGCGGGGTCTTCTCTTCCGGAAACTGGACGGTGATCTTGCGCGCGAAAAAATAACGCCCGGTCAGCGCCATGCCCTTGACCAGCTCGTATAGCAGGAAGGTCTTGAAGAAATTTTTGATCATTTGCATTTTTTCCTCCGCCCCTACCAGACCCACAGCGGAGTCTGCATCCATACCGCAATCACCACCACCCAGATGATGGTGAGCGGGATGAACACTTTCCAGCCCAGGCGCATCAACTGGTCGTAGCGATAACGCGGGAAGGTCGCGCGAAACCACAGGAACAGGAACAATATGAAGGAAACCTTGCCCAGCAGCCAGATGAAGCTGTCCGGCAGGAACGGCAACGGCGACAACCAGCCGCCCAGGAACATGATGGCGGTGAGGAAGGCGATCAGAATCATGTTGGCGTATTCGGCCAGGAAGAACAGCGCGAACGCCATGCCGGAATATTCCACATGGAAACCCGCGACGATCTCGGATTCGCCTTCGGCCATGTCGAACGGCGCGCGATTGGTTTCCGCCACGCCTGAGATCAGGTACACCAGCAACATCGGGAACAACGGGATAAAGTACCAGTTCAGAACGCCCAGACTGCCCTGCTGGCCGCGCACGATGTCGCCCAGATTCATGCTTTGCGAGACCATCAGCACGCACACCAGCGCGAAGCCCATCGCGATCTCATAGGACACGATCTGCGCCGCAGAACGCACCGCACCGAGAAATGCATACTTGGAGTTGGAAGCCCAGCCGGCGATGATGATGCCATACACCCCTAATGAGGTCATCGCCAGGATGTACAACAGCCCTGCGTTGAGATCGGCCAGCGCCATCCCGTCACTGAACGGTATTACCGCCCATGCCGCCAGCGACGGAGCCAACGCCATGATGGGCGCCAGAACGAACAGGAACTTGCTTGAGCCGGCCGGAATGATGATTTCCTTGAACAGCAATTTCACGCCATCGGCGATCGGTTGCAGCAGGCCGTAATAACCGACGCGGTTCGGGCCGATACGGATCTGCATGTAACCGATGACCTTGCGCTCGGCCAGTGTCAGATAGGCGACCGTACCCATGATCGGCAATACGATCGCCAGTATCTTCACCAGCGTCCAGACCGGCAGCCATGCGGGACCGAGCAGGTCTTGCCCGGCGTGCTGTAAAGTCTGCAACAATTCCATCATGCCCGATCTCCAGTTATCGGTTCCACGGTGATCATTCCAAACATCGCGCCCAGTTCCGCCGTGGCCGGATGCCCCGCCGCTACACGCGCAGTACCGGCAGGCATGGTGTCGTTCGTTTGCACCACCAGCCGCACGGTTGCCCTGCCCTGATTCACTTTCACGGTATCGCCGGATTTCACACCCAGTTTCTGCAGCTCACTGCCATGCATCACCACACAGGGAGTAGCAGCATCGTGCGTCTTTTGCAGCGCAGCAGCACGGCGCACCAGCGCATCGGCGGAGTAGATTGGCACATCGGCAACGCGCTGTAGTGCTACATGGGAAGTAGGGTGGGCTCCGCCCACCATGTCGGGCGAAGCCCGACCTACATTTTCGTTCATGGAGTTATTCAATTTACTCGCCACATCCACACTGCCCAGCACTTCATCGCGCACCGCTTCACTGGAGTCGTAATCAAAACCGGATACGCCGAGTAAATTACCCAGCACGCGCAGCACCTTCCAGGCCGGGCGGGCTTCGCCCAGCGGCTTGACCGCCCCCCTGAAACTTTGCGCACGGCCTTCGGTGTTCACGAACGTACCGGAAGTCTCAGTGAAGGGCGCGACAGGCAACAACACATCGGCGTAATCAGTCGCGTGGTGTTTATAGGCAGACATTGCCACAACCATATCGGCGGCGCGCATCGCGGCCATCGCCTGCTGCGGGTCATGCATATCCAGTTCCGGCTCGACATTCAGCAGAATGTACGCCTTGCGCGGCGATGCCAGCATCTGAACGGCATTCATGCCCTTCGCACCAGGCACGGCTCCGGCCAGATAACCACCGACGCTGTTCGCCGCCTCACCCAGATAGCCGAATTTCGCGCCGCACAGCGCGGCGATCTGCCCGGCCAGCAAAGAAATCTGTGTGGCTTGAGGATGCTGTTGCGCGAAGTTGCCCAGCAACACTGCGGCACGTTCGCCGCTTGCCAGGCTGTGCGCGATGGCACGGGCTTGCGCGGAAGGTTGCACAGCCTCGACGGCCTTCTGCGCCTCTGCGGAAAGTGCGGCCGGTTTTTCAGCGGCGAGCGCCTTCAGGATCTGTGCCAGCGTATTCACCAGATCGCTCGGCGCAACGATGGACTTGTTTGCCACCGGCATCAGCAACTCATCATCGGCAGCATGGACGATGTTCGCCTGAGCGCCCTTCTTGACAGCCTGGCGCACACGCTGAGCCAGCAGAGGGTGGTCTTTGCGCAAAAAGCTGCCGACGATCAGAAAACGATCTCGCGTATTGATATCGGCGACTGTCATGCCCAGCCACGGAACCCCAAACCCCTCCCCAGCCCTCCCCAACCCCCCAGCCCCCTTATCAGGGGGAGAACCAGGGGAGGGAGCCGCCGCCTCCCCCCTGACAAGGGGGGACTGAGGGGGGTTAAGGTGTTGGAAGTTATCGGCACTGAAATCCGACTGGCGCAAACGAAAATCCACGTTGTTGCTGCCAACCCCGCGCATCAGTTTTTGCAGCAGGTAGAGCTCTTCCAGCGTGCTGTGCGGTGTCGCCAGCGCGGCGATTTGCTCTGCTCCGGCAGAAGTCTTGATTTGGCGCAAACCGTTTGCCACATACTCCAGCGCAACCTGCCATTCGACTTCGATCCACTTGCCATCCTGCTTGAGCATCGGTCTGGTCAGGCGTTCCGGGGCGTTCAGCCCTTCATAGCTGAACCTGTCCTTGTCGGATATCCAGCATTCGTTGATTGCTTCGTTATCTACAGGCAACACACGCAGCACCTTGTTGTCCCTCGCCTGCACGGCCAGATTCGAGCCCAGGCCGTCGTGCGGGCTGACCGACTTGCGCCGCGACAATTCCCAGTTGCGCGCGGAATAGCGGAACGGCTTGCTGGTCAGCGCGCCCACCGGGCACAGGTCAATCATGTTGCCTGACAATTCGGAGTCCACCGTGCTGTCCACAAAACTCATGATCTCGGCATGCTCGCCGCGGAACGCCATGCCCAATTCCATCACCCCGGCGATCTCCTGTCCGAACCGCACGCAGCGCGTGCAGTGGATGCAGCGGTTCATCTCTTCGGTGGACACCAGCGGCCCGATGTCCTTGCGCATCACGCTGCGCTTGGGCTCCTGATAGCGCGACTCGCCTCCGCCATAACCCACCGCCAGATCCTGCAACCGGCACTCGCCGCCCTGGTCGCAAATCGGGCAATCCAGCGGATGGTTGATCAGCAGGAATTCCATCACGCCTTTTTGCGCCTTGACCGCCATCTCGGAATGCGTATGCACCTTCATGCCCTCAGCAGCCGGCGTGGCGCAGGCAGGCAGCGGCTTGGGTGCCTTTTCGACCTCAACCAGGCACATCCGGCAGTTAGCGGCGATGGACAGTTTCTTGTGGTAGCAGAAATGCGGGATATGAATGCCAGCCTTGTGTGCCGCGTCCATCACGGTGGAACCGCGCTCGGTCTCGACTGATTTGCCGTCAATTTCTAAATTAATCATTGCTCACCTGATCCGCCTTATTCCATTTGCATTACAAACAACAATAAAACCGTAGGGTGCGTTTACGCACCAATTGGCAATGGTGCGTAAACGCACCCTACATTATTTCTCACCGACCCATGTCACACCAAACATTGCTTGTGTTCGATGTGATATTCGAATTCGTCACGGAAATGCCTGAGCATGCCCTGCACCGGCCAGACCGCAGCCTCGCCCAATGCGCAGATGGTTCGCCCGGCGATGTTCTCGCCGACACTCAGCAACAGATCCAGATCTTCCTTGCGCCCTTCGCCGTGCTCGATACGATGCACAATGCGGTACAGCCACCCGGTGCCTTCGCGGCACGGCGTGCACTGGCCGCAGGACTCCTCGTAATAGAAATAGGACAAGCGTTCCAGCGCGCGCACCATGCAGGTGGTGTCATCCATGATGATCACCGCGCCGGTTCCCAGCATCGAGCCGGCCTTGGAGATGGAATCGTAGTCCATGGTCAGATCCATCATGATCTCGCCGGGCAACACCGGCATCGACGAACCGCCGGGGATACAGGCTTTCAGCTTGCGCCCCGCGCGCATTCCCCCAGCCATTTCCAGCAGCTTCTTGAATGGCGTTCCCATCGGCACTTCGAAATTGCCCGGATTATTCACATGACCGGACACCGAAAACAGCTTGGTGCCGCCGTTGTTGGGTTTGCCCAGCCCCAGGAATTTCTGCCCGCCATTATTGATGATGTAGGGAATGCTGGCGAAGGTTTCGGTATTGTTGATGGTGGTCGGTTTGCCATACAGGCCGAAGCTGGCCGGGAACGGAGGCTTGAACCGCGGCTGGCCTTTCTTGCCTTCGATGGACTCCAGCAATGCGGTCTCTTCGCCGCAGATGTACGCGCCATATCCCAAGTGGTTGTGCAGGTCGAAGCAGAAATCCGTGCCCAGGATGCGGTCGCCCAGATAACCGGCGGCACGCGCCAGTTCGCAGGCCTCTTCCATGCGCTCGTAGGCCTCGAATATTTCACCGTGCACGTAGTTATAACCTGTCCTGACATTCATCGTGTAAGCCGCGATGGCCATGCCCTCGATCAGCAGATGCGGGTTATAGCGCAAAATGTCACGATCCTTGCACGTGCCCGGCTCACCCTCGTCAGAATTGCAGACGATGTATTTGTCGCCATCGAATTGGCGCGGCATGAAACTCCACTTCAACCCGGTCGGAAATCCCGCGCCGCCGCGTCCGCGCAACGCGGAAGCCTTGACCTCTGAGATGATCTCATCGGCCGACATCTTTCCGGTCAGCACTTTGCGCAAGGCCTGATAGCCTCCTACCTTGAGATAATTTTCCAGCGTCCACGGCTGGTCGAACTCCGAAGTGGTGAAAATGACCGGGCCGCTCATGATTTGTCCAGATCCGTCAGTATTTGATCGATCTTTTCCGGGGTCAAACGGCCGCACAGTCTCTTGTTGTCGATGGAAAACAGCGGCGCATCTATACACGCCCCCATGCACTCGCCTTCGCGCAAACCGAATTTGCCATCCGGAGTCACCTCGCCAAAACCGATGCCCAGCCTGGACCCAAGATACGCCACCGTATCCCCGGCTCCGCACAACGCGCAGGACAGATTGGTGCATACCGTGATGGTGTGTTTGCCCATAGGCTTGAGGTTGTACATGTGATAGAAACTCGCTACCTCGTACACCGCCATCTGCGCCATGCCCAGATAGGACGCGATGTCCGCCATATCCACGGCGGCGATCCAACCCTTTTCATCCTGCACGAATCGCAATGCGGCCATCACCGCAGATTGCTTCTGATCAGCAGGGTATTTTTTCAGCTCGCGGTTTATCCTGGTTTGTATTTGTTCAGACAACATTTATGACGCCCCTGGAAATTTGTTTGGAGTGCGCAGACTCGTCTGCGCCTTGAAAGCGGCGACGCGTCGCCGCACTCCATACGACAAGCAGATTTATAGAGATTTCCATTAACGGTCAACCTCTCCAAAAACAATGTCCTGTGTGCCGATAATGGTCACCACGTCGGCGATCATATGGCCGCGCACCATTTCGTCAAGCGCAGCCATATGGGCGAAGCCCGGCGCGCGAATCTTCATGCGATACGGTTTGTTGGCGCCATCGGAAACCAGGTAAATGCCGAACTCCCCCTTGGGATGTTCGACGGCAGAGTAAACCTCGCCGGCAGGCACGTGCATCCCTTCGGTGAACAACTTGAAGTGATGGATCAGTTCCTCCATGTTTTCCTTCATGGATACCCGCGCCGGGGGTGCGAACTTATGGTTCTGCGACATCACCGGGCCGGGATTGTCGCGCAGCCAGGCTATGCATTGCCGGATGATGCGATTGGATTGGCGCATTTCTTCCACGCGCACGAGGTAACGATCATATGAATCGCCCTCCTTGCCCACCGGAATATCGAAATCCATGCGGTCGTATACTTCATAGGGCTGCTTCTTGCGCAGATCCCACTCGACGCCCGAGCCGCGCAGCATCGGACCGCTAAAACCAAGTGCCAGTGCGCGTTCCGGCGTTACCACACCGATGCCCACGGTACGCTGTTTCCAGATGCGGTTATCGGTCAGCAGGGTTTCGTACTCATCCACGTAACCGGGGAAACGGCTGGTAAAGTCTTCGAGAAAATCGAGCAGCGAGCCCTGGCGATTCTCGTTGAGCTTCTTCACCGCTGCTGCCTTGTGTATCCTGGATGCCTGATATTGCGGCATGGTATCCGGAAGATCCCGATACACGCCGCCCGGACGGTAATACGCTGCGTGCATGCGCGCGCCGGATACCGCTTCATAGACATCGAACAGGTCTTCACGCTCGCGGAAGCAGTACAGGAACACGGTCATCGCGCCGATGTCCAGCCCATGCGCGCCCAGCCACAACAGGTGATTCAGGATACGGGTGATCTCGTCGAACATCACTCGTATGTACTGGGCGCGCAGCGGCACGTCTATGCCCGCCAGCTTTTCGATCGCCATCACATAAGCGTGCTCATTGGACAACATCGAGACGTAATCGAGCCGATCCATGTAAGGAATGGACTGCAGGAAAGTCTTGTGCTCGGCCAGTTTCTCGGTGGCGCGATGCAGCAAGCCGATATGAGGATCGGCACGTTCGATCACTTCGCCATCCAGCTCCAGCACCAGGCGCAACACCCCGTGCGCAGACGGATGCTGCGGCCCAAAATTCATTGTGTAATTTTTAATTTCAGCCATGACTATAAGTGCAACACATAGGGTTGGACGCGCATTCACAATGCATTTCAGTGGAGACTAACTTACGCAAGCAAGTTAAGCCCGCAGGGCGGTCGCAACTAAAATTCATGGTGTAGTTTTTAATTTCCGCCATTACTTATGCTCCGGGTTGCTGGCGTAATGTTCTTCACGCACGATGCGCGGCGTAACTTCGCGCGGCTCGATCGAGACCGGCTGGTAGATCACACGCTGCTGCGCGGGGTCATAGCGCATCTCAACATGGCCGGTTAGCGGGAAGTCCTTGCGAAACGGATTGCCGACGAAACCATAGTCGGTCAGGATGCGGCGCAGATCCGGATGTCCGGTGAACACGATGCCATACAGGTCGAAAGCTTCGCGCTCAAACCAGTTGGCGACAGGCCAGATTTCGACAGCCGATGGCAACACCGGGAAATCATCTTCTTCGGCGTAGACACGAACACGCAGGCGGGTGTTATGCGCCACTGAAAGCAGATGATAGACCACCGAAAAACGGGAGGGATGGGCGGCAACTGGCGTGTCCTCGGATCTGAAATAGGCGCCCCCCTCGGAAACATCACTGCCATATGCGGAGTAATCCATGCCGCACAGATCCATCATCAGCTCGAAGCGGAATTCCGCCGCATCGCGCAGACGCGTCAGCACTTCCAGCATGGCGGCCGTCCTGACCACGACGGTCAACTCCCCCAGCTTCTCTTCCGCGCTGACCAGTTTGTCGCCAAACACACTTGTCAGATTGGTACGCAGGGTACTCAAATCAGCAGCCATAATTCACCCTAAACGAGCATGGCACAATATGCCCCGCCCTTAATCATAAAATTCGCCATGCCCGTTTCCCTCTCTCCTAGCTCTCTGAGTGAAACAACTAGCCATTTGACTAGGCTGCAAAAGACCGCAGCCAAGTCACTGGTTATCCCGCCAGCGGGCGAGAGGGACGCTGTCTCGCTACGCGAGTTTTTTGTTAACGCGCAATGGTATTGGTCCGTTTGATCTTGTTTTGCAACTGAATGATTCCGTACAGCAAGGCTTCAGCGGTCGGCGGGCAACCCGGCACATACACATCCACCGGCACGATGCGGTCACAGCCGCGCACCACCGAATAGGAATAGTGATAATAGCCGCCGCCGTTCGCGCAAGAGCCCATCGAGATCACCCAGCGCGGCTCGGCCATCTGGTCATACACCTTGCGCAAAGCCGGTGCCATCTTGTTGCACAGCGTTCCCGCCACGATCATCACATCCGATTGCCGCGGACTGGGCCTGAACACGATGCCGAATCGATCAAGGTCATAGCGCGCCGCGCCGGCGTGCATCATTTCCACCGCACAACAAGCCAGCCCGAAAGTCATCGGCCACAGCGAGCCGGTACGCGTGTAATTGATGATGGTATCGAGCGACGTGGTGACGACACCTTTTTCCAG
Source organism: Gallionella sp. (assembly GCA_036514695.1). Classification (GTDB taxonomy): domain Bacteria; phylum Pseudomonadota; class Gammaproteobacteria; order Burkholderiales; family Gallionellaceae; genus Gallionella. The sequence continues at coordinate 27,641 of DATBWQ010000211.1, forward strand.
AATGCCTTCTATTCCCATTCCAGGGCTCCCTTCATCCACTCGTAGACAAAGCCAACCACCAGGACGGCCAAAAAGATCATCATGGAAACAAAACCGAAGGTGCCGATTTCCTTGAGCACGATCGCCCAGGGGAAGAGAAAAGCGATCTCAAGATCGAACAGGATAAAGAGGATGGCAACGAGGTAATAACGCACATCGAATTTCATGCGCGCATCCTCAAAGGCTTCAAAGCCGCACTCGTAGGGAGAGTTTTTTTTACTGTCGGGGCGGCTGGGAGATACCAGTTTGCCCAGCACCACCGGGGCTATGCCCATCGCGATGCCGACACAGATAAACAACAGCACCGGAAAATAATTTTCCAACATTGAGCCTCTCCCCCTTGCCTGCCTGTGATTCGTGAGCCAGCCCAAAATCACTTTAAAACTGCATTATCCAGCCGACACAACGTATCAGCTTATTTTTTGGTGCGGATGGGGAGACTCGAACTCCCACGCTCTTGCGAGCACAAGCACCTCAAGCTTGCGTGTCTACCAATTCCACCACAACCGCAATACCGCCGTAAAACTATTTCGGGATCTCCGTGGACTTCGATACGTCCGCAGGGTCAGCCACGGGCGCGGCTGGAGCCGGTTGCGTGGCAGCCGGATCAACTTTATCCATCACCCCCTGTTGCTGCGCGGGATGAGAATAAAGGTAAGTCAATGACAGGCTGGTAATAAAAAACAGCGTCGCAACCACCGCTGTGCTACGACTGAGAAAATTCGCGGAGCCGCTGGAGCCGAACAGACTTCCTGCCGAACCCGTGCCGAATGCCGCGCCCATGTCGGCACCCTTGCCGTGCTGCATCAGCACCAGACCGATCAACACTACTGCCGCGATGACGTGTACCACCCATACCAATGTTTCCACACACTACTCCAAAGACAAAATTTAAGCCTGCCCGGGACGAAAAACTTTATGTCCGGGCACCCGCGCGACATATCGCCAGAAATTCTTCTGCTACCAGGGAAGCACCGCCGATCAACCCGCCATCTATATCGGGCATCGCGAACAACTCTGCCGCATTGTTCGCCTTGACGCTGCCTCCATAGAGTATACACAACCCGGATGCGATTTGACCATCATGAGATGCGACACGCTGGCGGATAAAGGCATGTACCGCCTGTGCCTGCGCTGAACTGGCGGTCTTGCCGGTACCGATCGCCCATACCGGCTCATAAGCCACCACCGCATTGCGCAATGCCTGCACGCCACCCAAACGGGTCAGCGCATCCAATTGCTCGGCCACTACTTCCTCGGTGACCCCGCCTTCACGCTGCTCCAATGTCTCGCCGACACACAGGATAGGGGTAATCCCGGCCTGTTGCGCAGCCAGGAATTTCTCGGCCACCAGATGGCTGCTCTCATGATAGTAAGCACGGCGCTCGGAGTGCCCGACGATCGCATAACTGCAGCCGAAGTCGCGCAACATCCCGGCGGACACCTCGCCGGTGTATGCGCCCTTATCCAGTTGATGCACATCCTGGGCTCCCCACTTCACCGGGCTGCCCGACAGCTTTTGCTGCGCCTGAAACAGATAAGGGAAGGGCACACAGACCGCACAATCGACATTCCTGATGGAAGCCATCCCGCCGCGCAACGCATCCAGCAACTCGGCGTTCTGAGCCAGCGCACCATGCATCTTCCAGTTCCCGGCCACCAGTTTGCGCCGCATCGTAATCATCCCGCTGAACGTCAAGGCGCGCAATCCTACCCGTGAACCGGGCTACGGTCAATGAAACATACCGGGAATGAAACATACCCGGAAAAGCCAGCGGGCAGGCGCCAATCAAGCGGCCTGGACGGCAATCCGGTCGCGCTGGGCGATGATGCGATTGTGCTCGTCCACATAGACGAGTTGCGGATGGTATCTTTGCAGTTCCAGTTCGGAATACATCGCATAGCTGGCGATGATGATGATATCGCCCGGATTGGCCTTGTGTGCCGCCGCGCCGTTCACGGAAATCACCCCGGAACCGCGTTGCGCGCGGATGGCATACGTGGTGAAACGCTCGCCGTTGGTGACGTTGTAGATATCGATCTGCTGATATTCCCTGATGTCGGCGGCATCCAGCAGATCGTCGTCGATCGCGCATGAGCCTTCGTAATGCAGTTCGGAGTGCGTGACATGCACCCGGTGCAACTTGGCTTTAAGCATAATTCTTTGCATGTGACACTTCCCTTTCGGACAGGGCGCGGATTATATAGCACTCAAGCCACAAGACAAACCTCGATATTATCCAGCAATCGGGTATCGCCCAAGCTGACCGCAGCACCGTAGGGTGGGCTGTGCCCACCATGTCGGGCATAGCCCGACCTACATTTGGTTAAGGCTCATCCGGCTCAGAGTCAATCAACCAGACTAACCTCGATATTGTCCAGCAAACGGGTATCGCCCAAGCTGGCTGCCGCCAGTATCACCAGTTCGCGCTGGGCCAGATTACCTTGCACGGGGCTGGCTGGCTGCAGATCGGACTGGTTGCGCACCGCCACATAATCAACCCGCCAGCCTCTTGCGGCAAGGGCTTCGACCGCTCGTTGCTGCAATTGTTCAAAATCGCGCCCGCCTTGCAGGATAGCCCGTCTTATCCCTTGCAGCGTCTGGTACAGGAAAATCGCCTCGCCTCGCTCTGCCTCGCTCAGATACTGGTTGCGCGAACTGAGCGCCAAACCGTCCGCCGCGCGCACCGTTTCCCCGCCGATGATGCGTACCGGCAGGTTCAACTGCGCGGCCATCTGGCGAATGATGTGCAATTGCTGATAATCCTTCTTGCCGAACAGCGCGACCTGCGGCTGCACAATATTGAGCAGCTTCAGCACCACCGTCACCATGCCGCGAAAATGCCCGGGGCGGGTTGCCCCGCACAGTTCGTTGGCGATCGGCGGGGGCTCGACGAACACGGTTTGCTGAGCGGGGTACATTTCGTTGATTGATGGAGCGAACACCACATCCACCAAACCTTGCAGCCTGGCGCAATCCGCCTCCAGCGTGCGCGGATACTTGTCGAAATCCTCGTTCGGCCCGAATTGCAGCGGATTCACGAAGATGCTCGCCACTACGCAGTCACCATGCTCGCGCGCCAGGCGCATCAGGTTGAGATGCCCCTCGTGCAGATTGCCCATGGTCGGCACAAAAGCGATGGCGCGTTCATTACTCAGGCGCGCGCGCAGTTCGGCGATGGTCGAAACGATTTGCATCGATACCCTCTCCCCTACCCCTCTCCCGCGCACGGGAGATGGGAATTAGAAACCATGCTCCGCTGTGGGAAAGGAACCATCTTTCACCTCGTGCACGTAGCGCGCCACCGCATCTGCGATGTTATTCGCTCCCTGCATATAGTTCTTCACGAAGCGCGCCTTCTTGCCCGGATAAATATCCAGCATGTCGTGCAGCACCAGCACCTGGCCGGAACACGAAGCGCCCGCGCCGATGCCGATGGTGGGGATGGTCAGTTGCGCGGTGATCTCCGCCGCCAGCAGAGCAGGTATGGTTTCCAGCACCAGCATGCCCGCGCCGGCCTGCTCGAGTGCCACCGCGTCCTCCAGCAATTTTTGCGCGGAAGCGGAATCTTTGCCCTGCACGCGATAACCGCCCAACTGGTGCACCGATTGCGGGGTCAGTCCGATGTGCCCGCACACCGGGATGCCGCGTTCGGTGAGGAAACGCACTGTTTCGACCATGGACGCGCCGCCTTCCAGTTTGACCATCTGCGCACCCGCCACCATCAACGGCGCGACATGGGCAAAGGCTTCCTGCGGGCTGACCTGAAAGGTGCCGAACGGCATATCGCTGATGATGAAAGCCTGTTTCGCGCCGCGCGCCACGCATTCGGTGTGATACACCATTTCGCCCAGCGTAACCGGCAAAGTGGTCTCGTGTCCCTGCAACACCATGCCGAGCGAATCGCCGACCAGCAGCACATCCACGCCCTGCGCCTCCAGCAGCGCGGCGAAGCTAGCGTCATAGCAGGTCAGCACGGCGATCTTCTCGCCCTTGCTACGCATGGTTTGTAACTTGGTCAATGTCGATCTCATCAGGATGCCTTATTCCAATTTGCGCTACAAACGACAATAATTCGGTAGGGTGTGCTTGCGCACCATTTGGCGATGGTGCGCAAGCGCACCCTACATTATTTCTGTCTCGATTGCGAAATCGAATTATCCTCTGCTGAAGAACTCGCGCGGCCCGCGCATTTCCTCGATGCGGTGCAACAACAGGGTGAAATCCTCATCCCCATCCACAAAGTTGAGATGCTCGTTGTTCACCATCAACACCGGAGCCGCGTCGTAATGATAGAAGAAATCGCTGTAGCTTTGTGCCAGACGCAACAAATAACTTTCGCTGATGCCGAGTTCATACGGCTGGGCACGGCGGCGCACGCGTTCCACCAGGGTTTCCGGCGCGGCCTGCAAATAGATCACCAGATCCGGCACCGGCGCCTGCAAATGCAAGGCGCGATATATCTGCTGATACAGCACGAACTCCTGGTCGCTCAGGTTGAGACGCGCAAACAGAGTGTCCTTGTCGAACAGATAATCCGCCACCGTGCTCGTTTGGAACATGTCCATTTGCGCCAGTTCGCGAACTTCGCTGCCGCGCTGGAACAGGAAGAACAGTTGCGTCGCCAGCGCATAGCGCGGCGGATCCTGGTAGAACCTGGCGAGAAACGGATTCTCCTCCGGTCTTTCCAGCAGCGCAGTGGCGGCAATATGTTGCGCCAAGCGACGCGTGAGACTGGTCTTGCCGACCCCGATCGGCCCCTCTATGACGATATAACGATAACGATCAAGCGACATATGGACTCCCATCTGCAAGCCGCTCCAATGTCTGGTCTTGGCAACCTTGAATGGCGTGTCTGGCCTGGCCCACAGCGGGGATGCTGACGTCCGGCGCGATTTCCAGCAACGGCTGCAACACGAACGCGCGCAGGTGCATCTGCGGATGCGGAATGGTCAAACCATGCTCATGTAGTTGCACATCGTCGTACAGCAATATATCCAGATCCAGGGTGCGCGGCGCGTTGCGAAAGTTGCGCTCGCGTCCGTGTCTATGCTCGATCTGCAACAGCGCTTGCAATAACGACTGCGGTGTTAAATCCGTCGCGATCTTTGCTACCGCATTGACGAAATCGGGTTGATCCGGATAGCCCAGCGGCGCGCTGCGATACAGCGAAGACTGCGCTGCCAGGCGCGTGCCGGGCAACTCACCGAGGGCGGCAAAGGCGCGCTGCAATTGGCTGCGCGGGTCCTCCAGATTGCTACCCAGCCCGATGAAGGCGATGTGCTGCGTCACTCGGGTGACTCACTCGCTGACATCTGATCCACCGCCGTGGCTTCCGGTTTCCTGCGCGGTTTGCGGCGGCGGCGCTTTTTGTCACCCGCCACTTCCGGCTGCAGCATCTCCGCCTGCCGCTCGGCACCGGCATCCTGGAACTCGTCCCACCACAAGCCGAGCTCGTCATCCACTTCACCGCTGGCGCAGCGCAGCAGCAGGAAGTCGAAGGCGGCGCGAAAGCGCGGCTGTTCCAGCAGGCGGAACGGACGCTGGCCGGCGCGCTGTTCGAAGCGCTGCTGCATCAGCCATATCTCCTTCATCACCGCATCCTGACGATGCGGAATGGCGAGTTGCGCCTTTTGCCTGGCCAGCACCTCGTCCATCGCTTCATGCATCGCACCCACCGGGCGCTCACCTTGCTGCACCCGCAGCTTCCACGCCGCCAGCACCTCATGCCACAGCAATGCGGCAAACAGGAACGCCGGTGAGACCGGCTTGTCCTGACCGAGACGCTCGTCGGTGCTGCGCAACGCCAGCATCACGAATTTCTCGCCCATCGGCTGCTCCAGGATCACATCCAGCAGCGGCAACAGACCGTGATGCAAGTTCATCTTGCGCAACTGCTGGATACACTCCACCGAGTGGCCGGACAACAGCATCTTCAGCACTTCATCGAGCAAACGCGCCTGCGGCACGTTGTCGAGCAACCCTTTCATACTGGCGATCGGCGCGGCGGTCGCCGCATCCAATTTGATGCCCAGCTTTGCGGACAATCGCACCGCACGCAGCATGCGCACCGGATCTTCGCGGTAACGCACCAACGGGTCGCCGATCATGCGCAGCAAATGCTTGCGGGTATCCACATAACCGCCGTGATAGTCGTAGATCTCCTGCGTGGCCGGATCGTAGAACAGCGCGTTAGCGGTGAAATCGCGGCGCGCCGCATCCTGTTCCTGATCGCCGAACTGGTTGTCGCGCAACAGGCGGCCATGCTCGTCAGTCTGCGCATCCTCGGCTTCGATCAGGCTCCGGAATGTGGAAACCTCGACCACTTCCTCGCCGAACATCACATGCACCAGCTGGAAGCGCCGCCCGATGATGCGCGAACGGCGAAATACGCGGCGCACTTCCTCCGGTGTGGCATCGGTCGCCACATCGAAATCCTTGGGGATTTTGTCCAGCAACAGATCGCGCACCGCACCGCCGACCACGTAGGCCTGGTATCCCGCCGCTTGCAGGCCATCGGTGACTTTCTGCGCTCCGTAACTGATCTGCTCGCGCGCCACGCCATGCAATTTGAACGGGATTACCTGAGCATTTCCTGCCGTTTTGACTTTGGCAGTCTTGCCGAATACGCGCTTGAGGATTCTTTTGATCATGCGATCTTTGGGGAATGGGGTGCGGCACAGCCGCATAGTGGGCGCGAATTATACACCGCATGGGTTTTCCGGCGGCGAAGAAAAAACACGCCTTGCGGCGCATTCTCAGTGCAGCACATCTCGCCAAACTCCTGGAACAGGAAATCATGATTTGCTCAGCCGGATCATTCAGTGGTTTGGCGTTTGGCCAACACTTCTGAACGATCAGTCAAACGCTTATTGAGGATTACATATTTGAAGACAGTGTCTCCGCATCTCGTAGGTCGGGCTACGCCCGACGCGGCGGGCAAATACGGTAAATCACCTAACAGTCATGAATTATGTAAAGCTCAATAATCCACTGATCCAGTGACTGTATAACCGAGCCGCCACACTGTTCAACCTCGGCAGGCAGGCATTCATCTGCTGTTGCATCTCGCTCGCCGATTGCACTGCGGGACTATCCTTGCAGGCGAGTATCTCATCCGAACCTACCGTACACCAGTCCGCGACCATCCCGGCGGTCATCTCGACGTGGCATTGCATCGCGAGGTGTTTGCCGATGGCCCAGGCCTGATTGACACAGTACGCGCTGGACAGCAGATGCGTCGCGCCTTGCGGCAGCGTGAAGGTCTCGCCATGCCAGTGAAATGCCTGAAAGTTTTTAATATCGCCGAACCAGTTGCGCGCGATGTCATTATCCGCCACCGTCACTTCGCCCCAGCCGATCTCCTTGACCGGATTGCGCGATACCACGCCGCCCAATGCCTTGGAGATCAGTTGCCCGCCGAGGCAATGCCCCAGCAGCGGGATGTCCCGTTCTGCGGCATCGCGAATCAACGCCAGCACCAGCGGTATCCACGGCAGGTCATCATTGACGCTCATCGGGCCGCCCATGAATACCAGTCCTGAATATGCAGCTGCGTTGTGCGGCACGGCATCGCCAGAATCGATGGCGATCAATCGCCAGGGGATTTGCCGCTCGTCGAGAAATTCGGCCAGATAGCCGGGGCCTTCGGTTGATGTGTGGCGGAAGATGGCGATGGGGTTCATAAAATTTGGGAAGGGTTAAGGGGGAAGGGAACGCACCTCCGGTGCTCAAGGGGAAGTGCGGTTTTACCCTTGTCCCTTCCCTCTTCCCCCTTCACTCCTTTTCTTGTCGCGTTCGATCAAGGCGTATGCCGAGTGATTATGGATGGATTCAAAATTCTCCGACTCGACGACATACGCATCGATGCGTTCGTCTTTATTCAGCACTGCCGCCACGTCGCGCACTATATCCTCGACAAACTTCGGATTGTCGTAAGCCCGTTCGGTGACGAATTTTTCATCGGGGCGCTTCAGCAAACCGTACAGCTCGCAGGAAGCCTGTTCTTCGGCAATACGTATCACATCTTCGACCCAGACAAAACGGTTGGTGCGTAGCGTGAGCGTGACGTGTGAACGCTGGTTGTGCGCGCCACGATCGGAAATCTTCTTCGAGCATGGGCACAGGCTGGTGACGGGCACGACCACCTTCATCGTGAACTGCGGATCGCCGCCGTTGCATTCGCCGATGAAGGTCACGTCGTAATCCAGCAGGCTTTTCACGCCGGACACCGGCGCGGTCTTGTTGACGAAATAAGGGAAATTCATTTCGATGAAGCCCGATTGCGCTTCCAGCCGCGCCACCATTTCGCGCAGGATGCTGCCGAACGATTCCACCGAAATCTCCCGCTCGTGCTCGTTGAGTATCTCGACGAAACGAGACATGTGCGTGCCCTTGAAGTTGTGCGGCAGATGCACATACATATTGAAAGTGGCGACAGTGTGCTGCACACCGATACTCTTGTCCTTTACCTTCACCGGATGGCGAATGCCTTTGATGCCGACACGATCGATCGCCAGGTGGCGTTTATCGGCGGAGCTTTGCACATCGGCGATGGGTTTCGGTTCGGGAGAATTCATGGTTACCCTCTCTTCAAAACTGCCCTCACCTCCCAGCCCCTCTCCCGCTTGCGGGAGAGGGGTGCGCGATAGCGCGGGAGAGGGTTGGGTGATTATAGCCAATACCAGACTTATTTACTCTGGAATCTTGCCCCGTATGGAAGCAGCGATACCCTTGGCATCCAGACCGCAATCCGCCAGCATCTGCCCATGTTCACCCTGCTCGATGAAGCTGTCCGGCAAACCGAGTTGCAGCAGCGGGATGGCGATACCGTGCTGCTGCAAACATTCCGCCACCGCACTGCCCGCACCGCCCTGCACGGTGTTCTCCTCCACCGTCACCAGCAGATCATGCTCGCGCGCCAGGCGCAGCACCAATTCGGCATCCAGCGGCTTGACGAAGCGCATGTTCGCCACGGTCGCATCCAGTTGCCCGCCAGCCTCCAGTGCTGGAGTCAGCATAGCACCGAACGCCAAAATCGCCACTCGCCTGCCCTCCCGGCGCATCTCACCTTTACCGATAGGCAGGGCACTCATCTCATTACTGATCGCCACGCCCGGCCCGGTACCGCGAGGATAGCGCACCGCGCTCGGCGTATTCAACCTGTACGCGGTGTACAACATCTGGCGGCATTCGTTCTCATCGGCCGGAGCCATCACCGTCATGTTGGGAATGCAGCGCAAATAGGAAAGATCGAAGCTGCCCGCGTGCGTTGCCCCGTCCGCACCGACCAGCCCGCCGCGGTCGATAGCCAGCATCACCGGCAGATTCTGTATCGCGATGTCGTGGATCAACTGGTCATAGGCGCGCTGCAGGAAGGTCGAGTAGATCGCGACCACCGGCTTGTAGCCGTCGCAAGCCAGTCCCGCGGCAAACGTCAGCGCATGCTGTTCGGCAATACCGACATCGAAGTAGCGCTCAGGATAGGATTGTGAAAACTCAGTCAGGCCGGAGCCCTCGCACATCGCCGGCGTGATGCCCACCAGCCGTTCGTCCTGTCCGGCCATATCGCATAACCACTGACCGAACACCTGGGTGTATGTAGTTCTGGGTGCCTGCCCCTCGGCGTTGACCGGTGTTGGCATGGGGATGATGCCGCTGGTCCGGTCGAATTTGCCCACGCCGTGATACAGCAGGCAATCCTGTTCAGCCAGCTCGTAGCCCTTGCCTTTCTGCGTGACGATATGCAGGAACTGCGGGCCGGTCAGTTTACGGATGTTGCTCAAGGTATCCAGCAAGACATCCGTGTCGTGCCCATCGATCGGCCCGATGTAGTTGAAGCCGAATTCCTCGAACAACGTGCCCGGTATCACCATGCCCTTGACATGCTCTTCGGCACGTTTGGCAAACTCAAGCACCGGCGGCATGCCCTTGAGCATCTTCTCGCTGCCGCGCCGCATCGCGGAATAAAAGCCCCCGGATATCAGCTTGGCCAGATAATTGTTCAGCGCGCCGACCGGGCGCGAGATGGACATGTCGTTGTCGTTCAGGATGACCAGCAAGTTCGCCTCCATCGCACCGGCGTTATTCAGCGCCTCGAAGGCCAAGCCGCCGGTCATCGCCCCATCGCCGATGATCGCCACCACGCGCCGTTCGGAGCCTTGCATCTGTGCGGCCACCGCCATACCCAGCGCGGCGCTGATCGAGGTGCTGGAATGCCCAGTGCCGAAAGTATCGTAGGGACTTTCCTCGCGCTTGGGAAATCCGGCGATGCCGCCCTTCATGCGCAGTTTGCTCATCGCCTCGCGCCGCCCGGTAAGGATCTTGTGCGCATAGGTCTGGTGCCCCACATCCCACACCAGACGGTCATCCGGTGTGTCGTAGATGTAATGCAAAGCGATGGTCAGCTCTATCGTGCCGAGATTGGAAGACAGATGTCCGCCGGTCTTGCTGACCGACTCGACCAGAAACTCGCGCAGCTCCCTGGCCAACTGCGGCAATTGCTCGCGGTCGAGCTGACGCAGATCGCCGGGGGTATTGATGGTGTCGAGCAACGAATACATCAGAACTTTCTCAGCACAATTAAAGCAAGGCGGGATCTGTAGGTCGGGCTATGCCCGACATGGTGGGCAGAGCCCACCCTACAAAAACGCGGGGTTACGAGAGTGTTCATCAAAATTTTCTCAACACGATGAAATCGGCGAGTTCACGCAAGCGCTGCGCCGCATCACCGAACCCGGCCAAGGATTCCAATGCCTCGCGATGCAGCTGCTGCGCCATCGTGCGCGCACCCTGTATGCCCAGCAAGCTGACGTAAGTCGGCTTGTCATTATCCGCATCCTTGCCCGCCGTCTTGCCCAGCGTGGCGGTATCCGCCTCGCAGTCCAGCACATCGTCCACCACCTGAAAGGCCAGGCCGATCTGCTTGCCGAAACGATCCAGCTTTGCCAGTTTTTCCGCAGAGACGGGTTGCGCCGGGGCGACTGATCCGCAATGAGCACCCAGCAGGATCGCCGCACGGATCAGCGCGCCGGTCTTGTGGATGTGCATGAATTCCAGCTCGGGGAGTGTGAGCGCTTTGCCCACGCTGGCGAGGTCTATCGCCTGGCCGCCCGCCATGCCGTGCGAACCGGAGGCCACCGCCAGCAGCTTGATCATTTCCAGTTGACGCGTAGCATCATCATTCAAACGATGTTCAGCGAGCAGATGGAACGCCAGCGATTGCAGGCTGTCACCAACCAGCAACGCAGTCGCCTCGTCATATTGCACATGGCAAGCCGGTTTGCCGCGACGCAATACGTCATCGTCCATGCATGGCATATCGTCATGCACAAGAGAATAGGCGTGAATCAGCTCGACCGCCGCCGCTGCAATATTCAAACGCGCCGCATCCGCGCCGGTCAACTCACCGGCGGCGAACACCAGCAGAGGACGCACGCGCTTGCCGCCATCCAGCACGGCGTAGCGCATCGCTTCGTGCAACCGCTGCGGGGCGACTTCGGCACGCGGCAACAGCTCGTGCAATACGTCCTCGAAGCGCGATTGCTGGGAGGCGACCCAGCTCTGAAAATCAGCACGCATCAATTTTTATCGGGCTCTCCGCTAGCAGAAAAATTTTTCAACACACCCTCCTCCAGCACGCGTACTTGCTGCTGCGCGTCTTCGAGGCGGGTGCGGCAGAACGACAGCAACTCCGCGCCGCGTTTGTAGGCAGCCAGCGAATCTTCCAGCGACAGCTTGCCCGCCTCCATGTCGGCGACGATCTGCTCGAGCTCGGCCATCGCCGATTCGAAACCCGCTGCTTTTTGCGCCCCTGTCTTTTTTAATTGGCTAGCCATGGCAGTCTCTGCGTGAGTAAAGACCGGCATTTTACCCAACCCACTCTGACTCGGCTAATTATTGTTGCCCCCCAAATTTATTTCGGTGACAATCCGTATCTGTTCAACGTATTCGCTATTTTTAAGGACAATGCGGGCATGTCCGACATCGCCACCATAAATCAACTCACCCAAGTCCCTGTCCAGCCACCACTCAGTTGGTATTTCGATCCCAAGGTGCTGGAAATCGAACAGCGCCTGTTGTTCGAGCAGGGGCCGAATTACGCAGGCCATGAATTGATGGTGCCCAGCCTGGGCGACTACCAGGTGCTGCGTGACGAGGCACAGATGCTGGTGCGCAACCAGCATGGCGTGGAACTGCTCAGCAACATCTGCCGCCATCGCCAGGCCACGATGCTGCAAGGGCGCGGCAACGCACAGCACATCGTCTGCCCGATCCATCGCTGGACTTACAAGACCGATGGCGAACTGCTCGGCGCACCGCACTTCCCGCAGAATCCCTGTCTGCATCTGAACAAGACCCCGTTGCAGAACTGGAACGGCCTGCTGTTTTCCGGCAAGCGCGACATCGCGAAGGATCTGGGCAAAACCGGCGTGATGCAAGACCTCGATTTTTCCGGCTATATGCTGGATCGCGTCGAATTGGACGAATATGCGTTCAACTGGAAGACCTTCATCGAGGTGTATCTTGAGGATTACCACGTCGGCCCGTTCCACCCCGGCCTGGGCAATTTCGTGGATTGCGACGACCTCAAGTGGGAGTTCGGCGAACAGTACAGCGTGCAGACCGTCGGCATCAAAAACGGACTGCACAAAGTCGGCAGCGATGTGTATGGCAAATGGCAGGAACAGGTGCTGCGCTATCACAACGGCAAGCTGCCGAAATACGGCGCGATCTGGCTCACCTATTACCCCAACATCATGGTCGAGTGGTATCCCGGCACGCTGGTCATCAGCACCATCATCCCGCGCGGCGCGGAAGCCTGTACCAATATCGTCGAGTTCTATTACCTCGATGACATCGTGATGTTCGAACGCGATTACGTCGAAGCGGAACGAAAGGCGTATCAGGAAACTGCTGTCGAAGATGACATCATCTGCCTGCGCATGCAGCAGGGACGCAAGTCGCTGTACCAGCGCGGCATCGAGGAGCACGGCCCGTACCAGTCGCCCACCGAAGACGGCATGCTGCACTTTCACGAATATCTGCGCCGCAATCTTGCGTCACATCTCTAATTGCATTCCCGCCGCTTGTTTTCTATTAGGCGGATGTGCCCTAAACCCCCTCTGATGGAACAACTAGCCATTCGACTAGGCTGTCACAAAACGACAGCAAAGTCGCTGGTTATAGCTCCCCTTTGTCAGGGGGAGAACCGAACCCGCTCCTCCCCTGACAAGGGGAGGCTGGGAGGGGTTTGTGGTTAATGGGTAATCAGGGAATAAAACGGAAACCTCAACCGGAATGACAACAAAAAACACCGGCTCCCTCTGGATGCTCGCCGCCGGACTTCTGTTCGGCTGCATGGGCGTGTTCGTCAAGCTCGGCGCACCCCACTTCACGCATATCGAACTGGTGTTCTACCGCTCGTTCTTCGGCCTGCTACTGGTGTACGGCATCATGCGACATCAGCGCGTCAGCCTGGCCACGCGACACTGGCGCGCCCACCTGTGGCGCGGCCTGTCCGGGTCAATAGCCCTCGCGCTGTTCTTCTACTGCATCACCGTGCTGCCGCTCGCTACCGCCGTCACGCTCAACTACACCGCGCCGATGTTCCTCACCGTCTTCACGATGCTGGTGTACAAGGACAAGTTCCATCTGCCGCTGACTATCGCGATCGCAGTGGGCTTTTGCGGCGTGGTGCTGCTGTTGCACCCGACGCTGGAACGTGACCAACTGCTGCCTGGCCTGCTCGGACTGATCTCCGGCTTCCTCGCCGGCGTCGCCTATCTCAACGTCAAGCAACTCGGTATCCTCGGTGAACCGGCCGCACGCGTGGTGTTCTATTTCAGCCTGACCGCCTCCATCGGCAGCGGCGCGTGGATGTTGTTCGATACCGTGCACACCATCACTCCGCAAGGCTTCGCAATCCTGTTGGGCTTGGGCAGCACTGCCACGCTCGCGCAACTCGCGATGACCTACGCCCACCGCGTCGGTAACACGCTGGTGGTCAGCAGCCTGGCATACAGCACCATCGTGTTCGCCAGCCTGTTCGGCATCTTGCTGTGGAACGAAGTACTGCCGCTGAGCAGTTGGCTGGGCATGGCGTTCATCATCGCCAGCGGTGTGCTAAGCTTGCGTCTGAGTCCAAAACATTAGCCTTGGGTACTGGGTAGTTGTAGGGTGGATAAGCGCAGCGCATCCACCGGAATTCATGAAAAATTGCCGGTTGGTGGATGCGCTGCGCTTATCCACCCTACACCTCTAAAAACAGATATCCACTTCGCGGACAAATAAGGTTTTTAGAACAACAAGGTAAACAAAATGATCACCATCGAACAAACCAAAAACCTCGTCAACGTCGCCGTGCTCGGTGAATTCACCCTCTCCGACTTCAAGACGTTCGAAGAACAATCCCTGTACAAACTGAAAACGCCCGGCACGGTGAACCTGCTGTTCGACCTGCGCGCGATGATCAACTACACGCTGGACGTGGCTTGGGAAGAACTCAAATTCTTCAGCCGCGAACACAACCATGATTTCAGCAAGATCGCAGTGGTCACCGACGACCAATGGATCACCTGGCAGGCATGGCTGTCGCGGATCTTCGTGGATGCCGATATACGCGTGTTTACGGATTACGCAGAAGCGCAGGCTTGGGTCGCGGCATAGCTTGCATTAGAACTTCTCGCGCTCCTTTGCTATGATGTTGACTAACCTTAAGGAGAACAAGCTATGAATTCAACCTACACTGCAGTCATCAAGCAAGATGCCAATTGGTGGATTGGCTGGATTGAAGAAGTGCCTGGCGTAAATTGCCAGGAGTCTTCGCGCGAGAAGTTATTAAAGTCACTCCGGGAAACGCTAACTGAGGCAATCGAATTAAATCGTGCAGATGCGCTGGAAGCCGTCGGCAAGGAGTTTGAAGAACTACCGATCGCCGTATGAAGAGGCGGGATTTACTGATACATCTCACGACACATGGTTGCGCACTGCTCCGCGAAGGTGGCAACCACTCTTGGTGGCGCCATTCAGTCACAAACAGGCGAAGCGCTGTTCCAAGGCACAATGAAATCAACAATCACTTGGCAGTTAAAATCTGCCGCGACCTTGGCATACCGGAACCCAAAAAATTCTAGCTTTTCATTCAGCCCGGGCTGGCGCAATAATCAGCGACCGTAGGGCGGAACGCAACGCGGTTCCGCCGAATGATTTTTGAATTGTGGCGGAAGACCCTTGCGGG
>DATBWQ010000212.1:0-5051 GCA_036514695.1 Gallionella sp.
CCCGCCATGTCGGGCGAAGCCCGACCTACTTACTACACATCCAAAATTACATCTTGGGCGGCGTGACACCGGTTTGCCCCTGATACTTGCCGCCGCGATCTTTGTAAGACGTCTCGCAGACTTCGTCGCTTTCAAAGAACAGCACCTGCGCCACGCCCTCGTTAGCGTATATCTTCGCGGGCAGCGGCGTGGTGTTGGAGAATTCCAGCGTGACGTAACCTTCCCATTCCGGCTCGAATGGCGTGACGTTGACGATGATGCCGCAGCGCGCATAGGTGGACTTGCCCAGGCACACGGTCAGCACGCTGCGCGGAATGCGGAAATATTCCACGGTACGCGCCAGCGCAAACGAGTTGGGCGGGATGATGCAGAAATCGGCGGTCACCTCGACGAAGGAGTTCGGATCGAAATTCTTCGGGTCCACGATAGTGCTGTTGATGTTGGTGAACAGCTTGAATTCGTTGGAACAGCGTATGTCGTAACCGTAGCTGGAGGTGCCGTAAGACACGATGCGCTTGCCGTCTTTCTCCTTCACCTGATTCGGCTCGAACGGTTCGATCATTTTGTGCTGCTCCGCCATGCGGCGTATCCACTTGTCTGACTTGATGCTCATAAAAACCGGGGAAGAGGAAAGAGAATCTTGGGAAGGGGGAAGGGAAATCCGGGAAGGGGGAAGAGGGAAGGGGGAAGGGTAAAACCGCCGAGCCGCAGTTACCCTTCTCCCTTCTCCCTTCTCCCTTCTCGTCATGCCCCTTCTCTCTTCCCGTCCTGCCCCTTCCCGCTCCTCCTCATAATTTAAGGGCGCGATTTTACCCAATTCCGCCGTCCTGCGTGGGTTTTGCTACAATCGCGCCTTATTCAAGGAACCCGCTACATGACCCGCAAGATCCTCGTCACATCAGCCCTGCCCTACGCCAACGGCAGCATCCACCTCGGTCATCTGGTCGAATACATCCAGACCGACATCTGGGTGCGCTTCCAGAAGATGCAGGGGCACGAGGTGCATTATGTGTGCGCCGACGACACCCACGGCACGCCGATCATGTTGCGCGCCGAGAAGGAAGGCATCACGCCGAAACAGTTAATTGACCGCGTGTGGCATGAACACAAGGCGGATTTCGACGGCTTCCATGTCGAGTTCGACCACTATGGCAGCACCGACAGCGCCGAGACCGGGAGCTACGCTCGGGAGATTTATCTCAAGCTCAGAGACCAAAAGCCCTCACTGATAGAAAAGCGTGCCATTGAACAATATTATGATCCGGTCAAGGAAATGTTCCTGCCAGACCGTTTCATCAAGGGCGAATGTCCCAAGTGCGGCGCGAAAGACCAATACGGCGACAACTGCGAAGCCTGCGGCGCGGCCTACGCCCCCACCGACCTAAAGAATCCCTACTCCGCCGTGTCAGGCGCCAAACCGGAATTGCGCAGTTCCGACCACTATTTTTTCAAGCTCTCCGCCAAAACCTGCCAGCAGTTCCTGCGCGAGTGGACGCGCAGCGGCGCGCTGCAACCGGAGGCGGCCAACAAGATGCAGGAATGGCTAGGAGCCGAGGGTGAAAACAAGCTCACCGACTGGGACATCTCGCGCGACGCGCCCTACTTCGGCTTCGAGATCCCCGATGCACCGGGCAAATATTTCTATGTGTGGCTGGACGCGCCGGTTGGTTACATGGGCAGTTTCAAGCAACTGTGCAAGAAACTAACCCCTCCCAACCTCCCCTTATCAGGGGAGGAGCCAACGACTCCCTCCCTGACAAGGGAGGGCCAGGGTGGGTTGGGGTTGTTCGACGAATACTGGAAGCCAGATTCCAAAACCGAGCTGTACCACTTCATCGGCAAAGACATCCTGTATTTCCATGCGCTGTTCTGGCCGGCGATGCTGCAACACGCCGGCTTCCGCACGCCGACCAAACTGTTCGCTCACGGCTTCCTCACCGTGAACGGCGAGAAGATGAGCAAGTCGCGCGGCACGTTCATTACAGCCGGCAGCTACCTTAAGCAAGGGCTCAACCCCGAATACCTGCGCTACTACTACGCCGCGAAACTGAACGGCACGATGGAAGACATCGACCTGAATCTGGAAGATTTCGTCGCCAAGGTGAACAGCGATTTGATCGGCAAATATATCAATATCGCCAGCCGCTGTGCGGGGTTCATCAGCAAGCGCTTCGACGGCAAGCTTGGCGCCAGTGATCCCGCTGCCACCGCCGAATTCCAGTCTGCCTTCAAGAACGGCGAGATCGCGCACTGTTACGAGCAGCGCGACTTTGCCCGGGCCTTGCGTGAGATCATGCGCCTGGCCGATTCAGCGAATCAGTACATCGCGGAAAAGAAACCATGGGAACTTGCCAAACAGGAAGGCAAGGACGCCGAGCTGCTCGAGGTATGTTCAACCGCGCTGACCCTGTTCCGCGATCTGACCCTGTACCTGAAACCCGTGTTGCCCGAACTGGCCGCGCGAGTCGAAAGTTTCCTGAACATCACCCCGCTTCTGTGGAACGGCGCATGGCAGGCATTGCCCGCCGGCCACACCATCGACACCTATCAACACCTGGCGACCCGCCTCGATCCCAAATTGATCGAAGCCATGATCGCCGCCAACCAGGAAAGCCTGCAGCCCGTTCCGCAAGCCCATTCCGAGCAGCGCCATGCCGCGCATCAACAGCAAACCGCCAAGAAGGAGGCTGAACTGGCGGAGAAGGATTTCGAGCCGTTCATCGGCATCGACGATTTCAGCAAGATCGATCTGCGCGTGGCAAAGATCGTCAACGCCGAGCATGTGGAAGGCGCGGAGAAGCTGCTGAAGCTGACGCTGGATATCGGCGAAGCACAGCCGCGCACCGTGTTCGCCGGCATCAAGTCGGCTTACGATCCGGAAAAACTCAAGGGACGCATGACGGTGATGGTCGCCAATCTCGCACCGCGCAAAATGAAGTTCGGCCTGTCGGAAGGCATGGTGCTGGCGGCTTCCGGTGAGGCACCGGGACTGTTCATCCTCAGTCCGGATGATGGCGCGCAGCCCGGAATGCGGATTAAATAATTTGTGTTCGTAGGGGCGTATGGCATACGCCCTTTGTGAACAAGGGAAAAGGCGTATGCCATACGCCCCTACGATTTAGAATCAAAACAAATGGTTATTTCTGCGCGCTGATCGCGGTGAGTATGCCTTGCAGTATCGCGGTGGGCGTGGGCGGGCAACCTTTCACCACCACGTCCACCGGAATAACATTGGCGACGCGCCCGCAACTGGCGTAGCTTTCGCCCCCGCCATCAGGACAAAAGATGCCGCCATCGCAGGCGCAATCGCCGATCGCCACCACCAGCTTGGGTTCCGGCGTGGCATCGTAGGTGCGCTTGAGGGCGACTTCCATGTGGCGCGATACCGGGCCGGTGACCAGCAACAGATCGGCATGGCGCGGGCTGGCGACGAATTTGATGCCCAGTCCCTCGATGTTGTAATAGGCATTGTTGACCGCGTGTATCTCCAGCTCGCAACCGTTGCATGAGCCGGCATCCACCTGCCGGATCGCCAGCGCGCCGCCGAACACATCCAGAATCTCCTGCTGCAAGCGTTGCGTTGTCAGGCGCATCGCTTCATCAGCCTGGGGATACGTTTCGGTCTTGATGCCGCTCTTAACGATCTGTTTGAGTATCTGGTACATCAGAGATCCTGCCCTGAATAACTTAGGTTGAACGATTTATTGATGAGCGGGAAGTCCGGCACGATGTTGTCGATGATCGCATGTTCAAGCACCGGCCAATTCTGCCAGGAAGGGTCATGCGGATGCACGCGGGTGATCTTGCCTGCGGCACCGGTGTGCATCGCCACCAGCACTTCGCCGCGCCAGCCTTCCACCATGCCGATGCCGAAACCATTCGCCGGAAGTTGATCCAGGGGACGCGCCAGTTCATCACCACCGACCAGATTCACCAGTATCTCGCGCTGCAGGCGCAGCGACTCAAACAGTTCGTCGAAACGCACGATGACGCGCGCCGCGACATCGCCGTTGCGATAGGTGGCCATCTGCACATCTAGCTTGTCGTAGGGCGCACACGGGAATTGCACGCGGGCATCCCACGCCTGCGCGCTGGCACGTCCGGCCAGCCCGCTTAAACCAAGCTGGGCAGCGAGTTTCGGTTCGACACGTCCGGCGCCGATGAAGCGATCCTGCACACCTGCATGTTCTTCATAGATGCCGCGCAAGATACGCACTTGCTGCTCCAGCATCGCACATTCCTGCTCGATCACGCGCTTGCCCTCGACCGTCAGATCCACCGCGACACCGCCAGGAATGATGCTATCCATCAGATAACGATGACCGAACATCGCGGCATTGTTGCGCAGCAGCTGTTCTTTCAATATCCAGAACTGCGCAAAGCCGAACGACAAAGCGACATCGTTGCCGAGATAACCCAAGTCGCCGAGATGATTGGCCACACGCTCGCGTTCCAGCAGCAGCGCGCGCAACCACAAGGCACGATCAGGCGGGGTAACATCGGCGATGCTCTCCGCCGCCATCGCATAGGCCCAGGCATATGACACCGTGCTGTCGCCGCTCACTCGCCCGGCGAGCCTGGCACCCTGTTGCAACGTCAAACTTTCAAAACGTTTCTCGATGCCTTTGTGGGTGTAGCCCAAGCGTTCTTCCAGCCGCAGCGGCCTTTCGCCGATGACAGAAAAACGGAAGTGCCCCGGCTCGATGATGCCCGCATGCACCGGCCCCACCGGTATCTCATGCACGCCCTGGCCTGCGACCTTCACGAATGGATAATTATCCAGTTCGTCAGTTCGACTGGCTGCCGCATCAAAATCCTTGCGCAACGGGAAACTGCCGCTGTGCCACGCACCGTGGCGCAACCATTTGCGGTGGTCATTGCCTTCGCGTGCGTAAATGCCCAGCAGATCATACATGGCACGCTGCATCCGGTTGGCTGCCGGGAAAATGCCGCTGATGTCTTCGTAAGCAGGTTGCTCGGCAGGAAGAGGCAAGGTGAGGCACACCAGTCCGGATTCATTGACGAGCACGACATGCAGCGCGTATCCGCCG
>DATBWQ010000213.1:0-20422 GCA_036514695.1 Gallionella sp.
CCCGCCATGGTGGGCGGAGCCCACCCTACTGAATATCATGGTGCCCTCCTCAGGTTATACCCGCAGATACCGTCTCAACAACGTCTCGAACTGTTCCTTCCGGCCTGCCTGTTTCTGACAACGCTTCCGTACTCAGCATGATGATCTCGATTTCCTCGATGATCTCTTCCTGGCGCAGAGCATTGTAGCGCAGCCGCAACCTGGCCTCCTCCTTTTCCATGCGGCGGATGGCATTGTCCATGTGCTCCAGCCTCATGCGGTTTTCCTCCATCAGCGAAGCGTAAAACACTTCATGCAGCGCAGCGTAAAGATACTGGTCGGTAAGTTGAGACAGAAACTGCGCCGGCTCCAGATTGAGCAAAGACGCGTGGGAAAAGGCCGGTCTCCCGGCTGGCGCCGCAAGCGGCAGAAGCTGGCGCAGCCTCGCTTCGCCGCTTTCGCCGTCATGGTACAGCGCGCTGATGCGCCACACTTCTTCCGGCCGCTGCTGCTGCAATTCGCTCAATACCTTGACCAGCCGCACCAGCGCCGCCTGCACTTCCTCGGCCACGCTGGGTCCTTCGACGAAGGCGGTGATGCGCGCATCGCCTTGCAGTTTGTTTTCCAGTCTGCGCCCCACCGCCACCAGCAGCGTATCCCCTTGCTGTGCAGCGGCAGTCAGCGGCTCCAGCAGCGTGTCGTTGAAATCGCCGCATAAGCCGCGCTCCGATCCGATCACCACCAGCAGCATTTGCTGCATGCTGCCGGTATGCGCAGTTGCCTGCGGATAAAAACTCAGAAAATCCCCGGCAGCCGCTTCGATGCTCGCCACTGCGCGGCGCTGGGTAGCCAGAAAAGTGTTGAGTTTGCGTGTTTCCAGCAACGCCAGATTCTTCATCGCGACCATGATGCCGTCGATCTCATCCAGCGCGGTCAGGCGCTGCTTAACCTCACGCCGCTTGCTCACCTAAGTAACCTCCGAAGTTACCGCCTCGCTCAACCAGGCATGCACCAGGCTTTTCCACTGGTCGCGGCCTTCCTCTATGCTCAATCCGGCGCGCTCCACCTGCCGTTGCAACAGTGCCATACGCTGCTTTACCTGGCCCAACTCGATGTTGTCGAACAGCCCTTCGTTGTATGCCACCAGCCACGCCAGTTGGAATTCGATGGTCAACGGCACATGCAAATCCTGCTTGAGCATTTCGCGCAGCACCTGGCCGCGCCGGATACGCGCTTCCATGCTCGCTTCCAGCCGCGAGCCGAATCGGGTGAACACCTCCAGTTCGAGAAACTGCAAATAATCCAGCCTCATCCGCCCCGCTTCTTTTTTGATATTGGGATGCTGGGCATTGCCGCCGATGCGCGACACCGAGAGGGTGACATCGATGGCCGGCAAAAAACCGCGCGCATACAGTTGCCGGTCGAAATAGACCTGGCCGTCGGTGATCGAGATCAGGTTGGTGGGGATGTATGCCGCGATCTCGCCTTGCTCGGTTTCGATGATGGGCAGCGCGGTCATGCTGCCGCCGCCATGCTTCGCCGACAAGCGTGTGGAACGTTCCAGCAGGCGCGCGTGCAAATAGAAAATGTCTCCCGGATAAGCTTCGCGTCCCGGCGGCCTGCGCAGTAGCAATGAAAGCTCGCGGTAACTGCGCGCGTGGGTGGTGAGGTCGTCGTAAATCACCAGCGTGTCGCGCCCTTGCCATGTCCACGCTTCGGCCACGGTGCAGCCGGCGAACGGCGCGAGATATTTCAGGCCTGGCATGGCGGCCGCCTCCGCGACCACCACCGTGGTGTAGGCCAGTGCGCCGGCGCGACGCAGGGTTTCGATGGTATTCACCACGGCGGAACGTTTCTGCCCGATCAGCACGTAAACGCAATAAACGTTCTTGCCGCGCTGGTTGATCACGGTATCGACGGCGAATGCGCTCTTGCCGCTGCCGTTGTCTCCGATGAGCAACTGGCGCTGGCCTTTGCCTATGGGGATCAGGGTATCGGCGATCTTGTTGCCGGTATACAGCGGCTGCTCCACGAAATCGCGCGCGATGATGGGTGGCGAGCGCACGTCCAGCAGGCGGCGCGCACTGGACGAGATTGGCCCGCCATCGTCGAGCGGAACACCGAGCGGATCGATCACCCTTCCCAGCAAACCGTCACCGACACCTATGCTCAGGCGTCTGCCGGTCAGATGTGCCGGGGTGCCTGCGGTCAGCCGTTCGGTCTGGTGCAGCAATATCGCACCCACCCGGTTGCGCGCCAGGTGGAATACCAGCGCACTGCTGCCATCTTCCAGCCGCACGATTTCATCCATGCTGACCGAAGGCAATCCGCTGATCCACGCAATGCCGTCGCCGACCGAGACCACTGTGCCCTGCTCCGACAGACGCAAGCCGTAACGGTAACGCGACAGCCATTGCGCCTGTGCGGCGAGCGGCGATTCAGCGGATATCATAACCATTCACCACGAAGGTCACGAAGAACACGAAGAATCGAGCGTTACAGCACGAAGCGTTTAATGCCATTTTTCAACAGCCCTGTATTGAACCCAAATAATCCATTAGCCTCGAAACCCCCTCCAACTCCCCCTTGTCAGGGGGAGTGCCCGGTCTGCCTCTCCCCTGACAAGGGGAGGTTGGGAGGGGTTGGGGTGGAATTTCTGCCTAATGGACAATCTGGGTTGAAATTGATAAGCAACCCCGTTTTGATATTTGCAAGCTTCATGAATCCATTAACCCAGGTTCAAATTCACGACCTTCGTGTCCTTCGTGCTCTTCGTGGTGAAGTGCTTTTTCAGGTTTATTCGGCATAGCGCAATGCACCGCTGAAAAAATTCAATTCATCGCGCAAATTGGCATGCAAAACCCACGGCCCGACATTCACCTGAAACCCCGCAAGCAATTCCGCATTCTCGCGGTATTCGACCGGCAGCATCTTGCCCGCCACTTCCGCCAGCGCGCGCGTCAATCCGGCGCGTTTGCCCTCATCCAGCGAAAAAGCGCTTTGCACCTTGATCTGCATACCGGGTACCGCAGCGGCCTCCGCCACGGCGCGCCTGTCTTCGGCGCGCATGTCGCGCAAATCTTCCAGCAACATCGCATACAACTGCGCCTCCAGTTCCGGTCCGGCGACGCGGGCAAGCAACCTGGCGGAAAACGCTGCGCCCTGCGCGATGGCCTTTTCCTCGGCTGTGCGTTCAAAATCACGCTGGCGCCGCTCGTCCAGCACGCGCCGCCGCTCGCGCTCTTGTGCGATCTCAGTTTCCAGCGCCGCCATCCTGCGCGCTCGTTCTGCCGCCAATTCTTCCAGCAAACCCGCCTGGGCCGCGTCCTTTTCCTCCCCCCACTCGGCCAAATGCCGCTCGTTCTGCCGCCTGATCTCGATCGCTTCGGTTTCGATACGCCGGGCATCGGCCAGCGTTTTTTCGATGCCGGCGCGACGCATGGCAATCACACCGAGTATCGGGCGATACAAAAACCGCTTCAGGATCCAGACCAGGATCAGGAAGTTGATTATTTCGAGGATGAAGGTTGTCCAGTCGAATTCCACGAAGTTCTTCCGGCGTTTATTTGATCAGGTATTGCAGCAGGGGGTTGCGGAACAGGATGATCAGCACGATCACCAGCACGTAAATCGCCAGCGACTCGATCATGGCCAGGCCGATAAACAAGGTGCGCATGATGGATTTTTCCGCCTCTGGCTGGCGCGCCAGCGCGTCCAGTGCCTGGCTGATCGCGCGCCCCATCGCCAGCGCCGGGAACATCACGCCAATCGCAATGGCCAGTGCCGCGCCTGTTGTAGAAAAGATGGTGAACCAGGTCATGTCATTCATGTGTCGTTTCCTTCCTCGTCTCGTTCAAGATTTTGCCGCGATTGCATGGCACCCGCCACGTAGATCAGTGCCAGCATACCGAATATATAAGCCTGCACCAAACCCTCGACGATATGCAGCATCAACAGCGGCACCGGCACCAGCAGGCCGGCCACCAACAGTACCAGCAGTGCAGCCATCTCCAGACTCATGATGTTGCCGAACAGCCGCACCGCCAGCGCGACGGTGCGCGTCACTTCGCTGATCAAATGGAACGGCAACATGATCGGGCTGGGGCTGAGATAGTTTTTCAGATAGCGCCGCAGCCCTTCATTGCGCACGCCGAACCAATGTACCGACAAAAATACCAGCAGCGCGAGGCCGGCGGTCACCGACAGGTTACCCGTGGGTGAATGCAGCTCGGGGATCAGCCCGATCAAATTCGAAATCACGATGTAGATCCACAGCGTGCCGATGAACGGCAACACCTGTTGCACGCAATCCGGCAACACCGCGCTTATACTTTCCTCCATCGCGGACACCACCCCTTCCAGCATCGTCTGCAACGGTCCCGGATCAAGCGCAAGGCGGCGCGTGGCGAGCCAGCAGAACACGCTCAGTGCCAGCATGATGCCCCAGCTGGTCACCACGACCGAGGTGATCGCAAACGGCCCGATGTGAAAAAAGATTGCCGTTTCTTCCATCAATCGTGCTCCCGAATGTACATATAGACATTCACCACGCCAATGACCAATCCAATAAAGATCAGCCCCATCGTCCAGCGCATCGAATAGCCCTGCGCCATATCGTCCAGCCAGTTGCCGAGGTAGGCGCCGGCGATCACCGGCAGCACGAACAATAGCGTCAGCGTGCCCATGAACACCGACTGCGCCAGTAACGTGGGGCGTTCCTTGTCCGCACGCTGCATGCGCTTCACCTGCTTTTCGACGCTCTTGCGCAATTCATCTTCGTTCATGCCGATCACCTCTGACCGCGTCCCATTTGCCACAAACGCCGGAACATCTCCTGCTCCAGGCGATACAGGCTTTCCTTGATCCCCCGCAGTTCTTCCTCTTCCTTGAGCAGTTGCTCCAGCAATCCCTTGCTGATGCGATGATAATCCGCGTCGTGCAGAAATCGCCGCGTGCTGATGTAAAGCGCGTTATCCACAAAGTAAAGGATAGCCCGCGGGAAGGCAAGGTAATGCCAACTGCTGTCTTTCAACTGATAGCGCGCCAATCCGTAACCCAGCGCGGTCATCATGCGCGCATGGCGGGCGCGGATGCCGAAACTGCCGGATTCGTCTTCGCCGACGAAACTGGTCACGTCCTCGATGAGCTCGTATTGCGTGGCAGACTGCACATGCAGCGCGAAAGTTTTCATGCGGCACTCTCCTGCCCGGAGTCGGTCATGGCACCGCGCATGTAGCATTGTTCCTCGGGAGCGGCGTCGTAATCGCCGCGCAGAAAAGCCTCGCAATCGGTGAGCGTTTGATCCAGCGTCACCGATACACCCTTGATGCCGGTATGCGATGTCATTACGTGGAACGGCTGGGTCAGATAGCGCTGCAGCTTGCGCGCGCGCAACACGATGCGCCGGTCATTTTCCGACAGCGCTTCCAGTCCCAGCATGGCGATGATGTCTTCCAGCTCCTTGTAGCGCGCGAGATGCTCGCGCACCCCTTTGGCGATGTCATAATGCCGGTCGCCGAGAAAACTGCGATCCATCATTTTGCTCGACGACTGCAAGGGATCGACTGCCGGATAAATCCCCTTTCCCGCCTGGCTGCGCGACAGGATCACCATGGTATCGAGGTGCGACAGAATGGTGCTCACCGCCGGGTCGGTCATGTCGTCCGCCGGCACGTATACCGCCTGCACTGCAGTGATGTCGCCGCTGCGGGTGGAAATGATGCGCTCCTGCAATTCCGCCACTTCACTCATCAAGGTCGGCTGGTAACCGACCGTGGCCGGCATGCGGCCGAGCAGGCCGGAAATTTCGCTGCCCGCCTGGACGAAACGGAACACGTTATCCATCAACAACAGCACTTCCTTCCCCAGCGTATCGCGCAGATATTCCGCATAAGTCACGGCCGACAAGCCGACGCGGAAGCGCACGCCAGGCGATTCGTCCATTTGGCCGAACACCATCAGCGTATGCGGCATCACGCCGGCATCCTGCATTTCGTGCCATACCTCGTGACCTTCGCGGATGCGCTCGCCGACGCCGGCGAATACCGACACGCCCTGGTGCAGGCTGACGATGGCGTGCATGAATTCCATGATCAGCACCGTTTTGCCCACCCCCGCGCCACCGAACAATCCGGTCTTGCCGCCTTTGACGAACGGACACAGCAAGTCGATCACCTTGATGCCGGATTCGAGTATGCCTGCGGCGGGCATCGTTTCGGACAGTGGTGCCGGTCGCGCGATGATGTTGCGCATCTCCCTGGGAGAAATCGGCGGTCCGCCGTCGAGCGGTGCGCCGAATACGTCGAGTATCCGGCTCAGACAATCCGGCGTAACCGGGATGCGCAACGGCCCGCCGCTGTCGTATACCGGCAGGCCGCGCTTGATGCCGGCGGTGGGATGCAGGGCGATCGCGCGCACGCGCCGCTCATCGAGATGGCGGTAAACTTCGAAGATATAGCGTTCGTGACCGGATGCACAGAACAAGGCCTGGTGCAGCGGCGGCAGGCGGACACAGGCAATATCCACCACAGGCCCATGCACCTCCTCGATGGTGCCGATAGCCTCGCTCACGGGTTGCATGGACTGGGTAATCTGTTCCAAGTGGACTGACGACTCCATTAACCTGACCGTTTGTTATTCCAATTCGCAAACAATAACAATTTTGTAGGGTGCGTTTACGCACCAGTTGGCGATGGTGCGTAAACGCACCCTACATTAATTTTGTTTCTATTGCGAATTGGAATTATCCAGCCAGTGCAATTGTACCTGCATGCTGAGGGAGAATAACAAAACCCAACAACGCGCCGCCTGAGCTATAACTCACAAGCCCTTTCGCTCAGGCTCATGTCTGGATTGGAAAATACTTCACACGGCAAGCCGCGCACGGAATTGTCGTCCCAACAACGACTCAAATGTTCGGGCGATTCATGAATCGCCCCTACCTGTTACCTCGGCCTGCAATTGCCGTCCCAACAATGCCTCAAACTGCTCTATAGGCACCGGTTTGCCGAACAGATAACCCTGGAAAGCATGGCAGCCATGCTTATCCAGAAAGTCGCGCTGAGCTTCTGTTTCCACCCCTTCGGCAATCACGTTCAAACCCAGTGCATGGGTCATCGCGATGATGGTCTGCACGATGGCGGCATCGTTTGGGTTGCTGTCAATGTCGCTCACGAAGGATCGGTCGATCTTGATCTGATCCAGTGGCAGGCGTTTCAGATACTGTAGCGAAGAATATCCGGTGCCGAAGTCGTCCATCGAGAAGTTCACGCCCAGCTTTTTTATTTCCTGCATCTTGGCGATGGTATCCTCGACATTTTTCAGCACGGTGCTCTCGGTCAGTTCCAGCTTGAGGTGTGAAGGCTCCGCGCCGCTTTCCAGCAACACTCGCTGCACTTGGGCGACAAAGTCGGCCTGGTGGAATTGTCTGGCGCTGACATTTACCGCAATAACCAGATCGCGGGTCGACGCATTGTGCTGCCAGGCCTTGAGTTGTGCACAGGCGGTTTGCATCACCCATAACCCGATCGGCACGATCAGTCCGGTTTCCTCGGTCAGCGGGATGAATTGCATAGGCGATACCAGGCCGCGTTCCGGATGCTCCCAGCGCAGCAGCGCTTCTGCACCCAGCGGACGGCGCAGGCTATCCACCTGAATCTGGTAGTGCAGGCGGAATTGTTGTTTTTCGAGAGCCAGATGCAATTCACCTTCCATCCTGGAGCGCGCTTCGATAGCGGCCTGCATGTCCGGATCGTAAAAACGGATAGAGTTGCGCCCCGCCGACTTGGCCTGATACATGGCGGTGTCTGCGTATTTGAGCAGGTTTTCCAGGCTATCCTGATGCCCGCGAAACAGCACGATGCCGATGCTTGGCGTGGTGCGATGGGTATAATCGCCGAGCAGGTATGGCCGGTTCAATGCGGTGCGCACCTTCTCGGCAACCAGCTCTGCCTGCGCGGCAGCCTCTCCGGTAATAGAACTCAACGACCCCATCACCACTACGAATTCATCGCCGCCCAATCGCGCTACGGTATCACTGCTGCGTACACTGGATTCCAGCCGCCTGGCGACCTCCAACAGCAGCAAATCGCCGATGTCATGGCCCTGGGTGTCGTTGAGTATTTTGAAATGATCGAGATCGAGAAACATCAGCGCGCCATGTTGCCCGCTGCGATTACTGATGGCGAATGCCTGCCGCAGGCGATCCTGCAATAAGCGCCGGTTCGGCAGATTGGTCAGCGGATCATAGAAAGCGAGTTGCTGAATCTGTTGCTCTGCCAGCTTGCGTTGACTGATGTCTCTGGACACTGAGACGTAGTGTGTCACCTGATGATGGTCATCATAAACCGCAGTGATGGTCATGCGTACCGGATATATCTCGCCACTCTTGCGTTTATTCCAAACCTCCCCTATCCATTTGCCGGTGCCGAGCAAATCCGACCACATGGCCTGGTAAAATTCCTCATCGTGCTGTCCGGACTTGAAGATGCGCGGGTTTCTCCCGATCAACTCTTCCGCGCTGTAGCCGGAAAGCTCTTCGAAAGCCCGATTGACGCGCAGGATATTTGCGTCAGTATCGGTAATCATGATGGCATCTTGTGTTTCGAACGCGGTGGCAGCAACACGCATTGCTTGCTCATTCCGCTTGCGCCCGGTTACGTCGCGCAGGATCGCGATGAGACAATCCGTCTCTGGAATGAAAGAGGTGATCACCTCGATATCGACCAAATGACCGTCACGATGGCGGTGTTGGGTTTCATAGCGCTCATATCCTCGCTCGACAATGCGCTGTATATGCGCTGCAACATCCTCCGGTGTTTGTTCTGCGGCCTCGAATTTCGAGATATGCGCGCCGATAATCTCTTCCATGGCATAACCACTGATTTGGCAATAGGCATCATTGGCTTCGACGATGCGGCCGGACTGGTCCACCTTCCAGAATCCTTCGCCCGAGGTATCCAGCATCATCCGAAATTCACTGAGCGCTTCAGCCTCATGCTGCTGCGCAGCGCGCAGATGATCAGTCATTAAGTTGAATGAAGCGGCCAGCTCCGAAATTTCATCGCTCCCTGTCACATCTGCTTTAGCCTTGATATCTCCTGCTGCAATGGTTCTGGTAACTTTCGTGAGCCTGGTTATCGGCTTCACGATGCTTTTGCCAAGATAGACGACCGTTATGGCCAGGGTTGCGCCAAATAGAAATATGACCATTAATAATCGCTGCTTCAGCAATTTTAATGGAGCAAAGGCTTCATCCTGGTCAATGTTAGCCTTGATACAAGCCGAGCCCAATTCCGGAATAAAGCGGAATGCATGAATGATCGCTACGCCCCGATAATCCAGATCAAGAGCTTCGCGCGATTGCCCGCTCAGGCAAGACTGCATTGGGTCTGTGGTAACAGGGCGTCCATGCCCTTGCGAAGGTGTGTATTTGGGTTTGGTGACGAAATAACCCTCGCCATCCGCCAGAAAGGTCTCCCCTGATATCCCCAATTCTGCGGGATAGGGGACAAAAACAGGTTCAAGCATCGATGACGGGTAGGTAATTTCCAATTGCAATCCAGCCGATTCATCCGCTACTAAAACGAAATAGGAGCGGTTGTTATCGGGTCCGGTTCCGGAAAATCTTGCCAGTTGCCCGGTTTGAAACGTAACGGATTCCTCATTCCGGGTCGCGGAGGTTCCGATGCTCAGACTATCGCTGCCTTTCCTGCGCAGGGTCGCTCCTGTAGCGCCTTCCGAGGCCATGTATGACCTGATTAAACCGGTGGCGCATGTCTGGTTTTGCTTGACTGCGTTGCCGTTGCATTGGATGCTTAAATTATTTAGAAATTGTCCCGCTCTGGTATTTGCCCGATTCAGCACCATCACTAACTGAGCATGCTTGGCACTGGCAACATAACCTACATCTTTTATTCGTTCTGCCCTGATGTTGTCGAATATCGCGTTACTAGTCAGTAGCCAGCCAATTGTTATAGTCGGCAAAAAAATCAAAAACGGCACAATAATGAGGCGCGATACAAGCGAGTTGAATTTTATTTTAATTGCCATTGCACCCCCTTATGGAATTTCCTGCAGCCATATAGTTATTTGTATTGGCCTGTTATCCGGCAACCTGTCGGGTTACGGCTATCGCCTAACCCGGCCTACAATTGCTTGCGCTGCCGTCTTGCCTCAAACAGACAGATGCCGGCACTGACCGAGACGTTCAGGCTTTCGACGCTGCCTCGTAGGGGGAAAGCACCCTACGCGGGCTTAACGGGCAAAGTACACCAATTTTTCTCTCCAAAAATCTCCGGTGCTTTCGATTGGAACATACTCAGCAATGACTCTTCTTCGCTTAGATCAACGAGAAATTCAACGGATGCAATCCTGAGCGTAACCGCATACTCGCCTGAGGACGAGACATATGGAGGCCATACGCGATTTGAAAAGGTGCTATCGCTGTCGAACGTTAGCAGAAGGTGGCGGTCACCAACTCCGTGCCGTACGAAGCGGCGAATTGGCGTGAATGCGGGACTTCGAGCAAGTGGTGCACCCAGAAAGAACGCTAGGGAGGAAAACGCAATCTTCGTAACTCCTCGCAGGAACTTTCGGTTCTGACCAAAAGTAATCTCGAAGTTGATTGTTGCAGCGTCTCCTTGCTTTGTGAACTTGGCACGAATATCGCGCTTTGATCCACGGTAGGCGGCCAGCCGAGATCCGTCATGTGCCTTGATAGGTATGGGATCCATATTAAAAGTATATGTGGGGCCGCTTGGCTCAACTGTAGCAAGCACATTACCTCTGCTGCGGATGGCTGGCGGCCTTCCTTTCTTCCTTGGGACACCGGCCATGAACGCTGGGAAGTCAAATTCATCAATCACCGCTCGATCGAGGTCAGAGAGCCCGTTATTACACTTTCGACAAACGACCGTGCCTGGAAGAACGAAGCCCGGCGGGCAGCCAATGGCTTCTGGAATGATGTGTTCCTCATGCCCTCCATCAGCATGTTCGAGACACCAGATGCAGCAATGCGAGAGCATGGCGAGGCCTAAGGTGGGGCTAAGGGTCGGCACGCTTTTGCGCCGTCCTGCTTGAGCGCAGGTTTAGACATTTTTCAAAGCCTCCACCAATGCGCTGACAGCAAGAGCACCCGCAGCGACCCAAAGACCGATGCGAGTGTAAAGATTCGATCTCTTCATCTGTCTGTTTTCATCAGCGCGCTTTTGTAACTCTCGCGCTGCATCGAAAAGCATGGCTGGATGATAGGGAAAGAAAAAACAACTCGATGCTCTCGGCGTAAGATTAATCATCGTGTTTCGTTCTTGTATCGAACCCGAAACACCTTCATCCCAAACCCCCATGTGGCAATTTAGGGAATAGTACGTGGCGACCACTTCATGCGGAGCTAGCGCAGCTTTTTCGCGTTCCTGTTTGTTTAATGAAAACACAAGGGCGCGACCGGTATTTTCCTCTCGGTGTTCCTTGGACAAAAAATGACAGTGGCGACAGATGGGTTTCATGTCTAACGTTTAGGCGACATGGGGTACGCCAAGTTATGTTGCCTAAAACAAATCTCCTTAATCATTTTGCTTTCTCGCATATCTGGTTATGGAATGCCGCTTGTTTCAAGGGTAACCCAAAATTCGCAGATGGAATTTAAAGTTACCCCTCAACTTTCTGCGCATCTTACGCCACTCTTCTACCGGATGATTCAAACATTCGGCGGTGTCAACTTCTCAAGCTCGAAGAGCTTAGAGAATTGCCTACCTTTGGTGCATTGACGATTACCCTACGAGAGCTAATCGCAGAGTTAGGCGCATGCATATTTCGTACGCACCAAGCCAACAAGATGCTCCAAAAAGAAAAGTGCCTTCACCTTGCTGTGAAGTTGATTCATAACAATTGCTTTCGCATTATCTACCCCCAGCGCAGCCTCGATCTCTTTCCATGCTGATGCCTTCTCAGCATCAGTGTGGTACTGGGTTCCGTTGAGCCAGAGCCGAAGAAGAGAATTGTCAAACAGTGGTTGATCGCCAACCACGATTTGCATATATGACTTTAGCTCTCCATCCTCGAACATGCTTCGCAATGCTCGAAGGTGACCACTGAACTGCTTGCTCGCGAAATTTTTTCCGAGAAGTGCCGCTACCTTTTCAAATGACATGACTTCACGTGACAGTATGAACGGACGCAATACGTGCAGTAGCTCAAACAACTCGCTATCCTCATACGGCGCACAAGTAAATTGCATGCCACCCTCTGGTGTCCACTTCATATTTGTCATTGCAGGCATGCCTCGCTTAAGAAGCGCCGTTCCTCGAACGCGAGCCATCGCTACGACAAACTGATTCAGTAAATCAAGGTCGGCGGATTCAAACGTTCCACTGATCGTTTCGATCAGGTTGCTGTCCTTGTCGCGGATGGTAAGCGTAATAGGATTCATGCGTCTTATTGAGCTCTGCTCTCACCAATTAGCATGAGCGCGCCAGATTCAACGCCAACAAACGCCGCAGAATTTCCTCGTCCGGTATCTCCGGCGTGTAGTCATTCCAGCCGTAAGCATTAGCGACGGCGGCATCCAATTCAGCGTGCGCGTTGGCAAGCCAAGCGGGACAGGCGTTGTAGAGATTGGTGAGGGTGCGCTTTTTCAGGTCTGCTTCAAAACCCGGCATGGCTAGCGGGCGTGCAGGATAGCCCGCTTTTTCTTCTTCCAGTGTGCGCACCCAGCTCACCCACACCGGCGGGTTAAGCCAGTTGTCGCGCAGTTTGTTCAACTGCTGCGCGGCAGCGGCAATCTCGGCGGCTGTGGGGCTGGTGTAATCCGCTGGCGCGAGGTTAGGTGTTAATCCTACCGGGAAGGGGAAGGTCTCAAAGGTAGTAGTCGGTGTGTAGCGGGGCCGGTCTTCCAGACTGGTACCAAGGCGCAACGCCCATAGCTCGTGAAAACGCGAATGGAGAATACCAAAGGTGGTGTCGTCGGAACGTGCGATAACAATCAGCATCTTATCTGGCAGCACACTGGCATCTAACCAAATAAACACCCTGTGCTTGGAAACGTGCGGCGTGACAATGTAGCGCGGCAAACCGGTTAATGCGGCACGCATTTCCGGACGCGGACGCCCGTGTCTCCACCAATTTACTCGAACAATTTTGTCGCTATTTGATTCTCGCTCAGGCTTGACGTGTTTCACCACATACTCGAACGACGTTTCATACAAAGAAGCATCGGCTTCGCTCATTTTCGTGCCGAAATCAATAATCCATCCATCGCGTGGACGGCGTGCCACATCCAGCCCATTCCATGATGGCTTGATTACGTCGCTGTTCGGTCGGCCATTCGGATTCGGCAGCTTGAGCCATTGCCGCGCTAATCCTCCTTCAATATCGAATGCGCCGATTTTTTGCGAGCCTTGGAAACTCACCGCCGCATTCTCTTTCAGCGGCTTGGCCTGTGTGAGATTCAGCCCTTCGCCTGCGGTCAGGTCGGCGTGAATAGCTTCAACGGATTTGCCATCGAGCATGACACCCCCTCCCACCGCCCTCCCCCGTTGGGAGGGGGTA
The DNA here is from genome assembly GCA_036514695.1 of Gallionella sp. GTDB lineage: Bacteria > Pseudomonadota > Gammaproteobacteria > Burkholderiales > Gallionellaceae > Gallionella. Next base: position 13,525 of record DATBWQ010000213.1, read on the forward strand.
CCGAAGCACACCAGCGATACGCGCACTGCTGCGCCTTCGTTAATCCATTCCTCATCGCTCCACGTATTGAAGATTTTGGTAGTGTCGCAAATACGCACCAGTACTTTCTGGTTCGCGCCGCCGCGTATCGAGTTGGTGGCAACCAACCCGGCACGCTGGCACTTGCCCGCCTCGATCTGCGCACGCGCTTTCTCGAACCAGTAGGTAACCAAGTCTGCGCCGCCCGGTACACGACCATCATATTCAGCACGCAGGGTTTGAACATAATCTTCGCCAAGTTCGCGTAGCATTTTGCTGCCACCCAAGAAAGGCGGGTTGCCGATGATGACATCACAAGCAGGCCACTGCGCTTCAGAAACTTCAACCCCTCCCAGCCTCCCCTTGTCAGGGGAGGAGCCGCCGCCCTGCTCTCCCCCTGATAAGGGGGAGTTGGAGGGGGTTTGCAGCACCGCATCGCGGCAAGCGATGTGATCGAGCGGTTTAAGAATAGGATTTTTCGACGGACTCATGCCGTGGCGCAACATCCATTGCAGTTCACCGATCCACACGGTGACGCGCGCCAGTTCCGCCGCGTATGAGTTGAGTTCGATGCCGAGCACGTTGTGCGGGCCGGTGTGGAATCCGGCGAAACCCAGCGGCAAGCCAAGCGTTTCGGCTTCCAGCGAGGCGCGATGTTCGATGTCTTTCAGCGCGTGCAGGGCGAGATACAAAAAGTTGCCGGAGCCGCATGCGGGGTCGAGTACGCGGAAATCACTCAGGCGTTGCATGAAGCCTTGATACGCGGCTTGTGCTGATTCAATGCCTTTTTTGCCTTTTTTGGAACCCTTGCCTCCTGCCGCGTAGCCCGCCATGCTTTGTGCGATCTGGACTTTGACGTTTTCCCATTCGGCGTTGAGCGGCTCGATGACCACAGGCTTGACGATGCGCATGATGGATTGCGGATCGGTGTAGTGTGCGCCGAGTTGGCTGCGCTTGGACGGATCGAGACCGCGCTCGAACAGTGTACCGAAGATGGAAGGCTCAACGCCTGTCCAGTCCAAGCGTGAGACGGTAATCAGCGCGGCGATGTCGTCGCTTTGCAGCGGCAGTGTGGCATCGCTGTCGAACAGGCCGCCGTTGAACCAGTCGATGATCTCCGCGCCAAAGTCACCGCCTTTGCTCATCGAGGCGAATAGTTGCTTGAGCTGGCGGTCGATGCGCGCCGGGTCTTTCGCGCCGTTTTCCAGTATGCGCGTGACCATCTCTTTGGGCAACAATCCGGCATCTTCGGCGAAGAAGCAGAACAACAGCTTGTCGAGGAAATGCGCCACTTGTTGCGGCGCATGACCACGGTCGCGCAGGGTATTGGCAAGTGAGGCGAACAGCTTCGCGGCTTGTTCGGTGAGGGCGCGCGTGGTGCGCGCAGGACGCAATTTTTCCGGCTCGAAGAACAGCGCGCGCAGCTTGGCGAGGTTATCCGGCGTGCCGATCTCTTCCAGCGCGATGGTGTGCGTGTCGGAAACGGTGTTGGTGAAGTTGGTGTGTATCTCGATCAGGTCGGCGCGCGCAACAACCAGCAGCGGTGGGTTTTCCAATGCCAGCGCGTAACGCTGCACCTGATCCAATGCTTTGCGCAGATCGCCGGTCGGGCCTTTGTATTCCACTGCGAAAAACCCGCGCTTCCACACATCCGCCCAGCCGTTGCCGCCGCCGGTCTTGGACGCGCCTTTTTCGAAACAGAATGTGTCGCCGATAGTGTCCTGCGCGGCAGGCGTGGAATGTCCAACCAGCGCGCACAGGTCGTTGAAGTGTTGCTGATAAAAAGCGCGCTCGGCGAGTTGGCAGCCTTGCCACTTGGCGATGAACTGTTGCGGAGTCATGCGGCGATTCCCTGACTGGACTGCCGCATTATAGCGAGGTTGATTAAAACTATGCGGCGCGCTGCCGCCGCGCCTCGAACAAACATATGCCGGCACTGACCGAGACATTCAGGCTTTCGACGCTGCCCAGCATCGGGATACGCGCCAGCTCGTCGCAGGTCTCGCGCGTCAGGCGGCGCAAGCCTTCGCCTTCCGCACCCAGCACCCAGGCCAGCGGGCCGGCGTGCCTGAAGCCGTTCAAATCCTTTTCGGCATCGCCTGCCGCGCCGGCCACCCAGATGTCGCGCTCTTTCAATTCGCGCAGCGTGCGCGCGAGGTTGGTGACGGTGATGTAAGGCACGGTCTCGGCCGCGCCGCAGGCGACCTTCTCGACCGTGGCAGTGATGCCGACCGCGCGATCCTTGGGCGCGATCACCGCGTGCACGCCGAACGCATCGGCACTGCGCAGACACGCGCCGAGATTATGCGGGTCCTGCACGCCATCCAGCACCAGCAGCAACGGCGGTTCGCTGAGCGTATCCAGCACATCCTCCAGATGCTGCACGCGCTGTGCCGCATCGACGCGTGCCGCGACACCCTGATGCCGCGCACTACCGGCCATGCCGTCGAGACGTTTTGCATCCACCGGTATCACGCGCACGCCATTGGTCTCGGCAAGCTTGATCAGGTCGCGCATGCGCGGGTCCTGGCGCTGTGCCTGCAAATAGATTTCCAGCACGCCATCGGGATTCTGGCGGATGCGCGAGGTCACGGCATGAAAGCCGTAGATCAGGCGCAGATCAGCCATGGCGTTTTTTGCTCCGAGTGGGTTTACTTGCGGCGGATTTCTTTGCCGGTTTCGGTTCCCCTTGCAGGGGCACGGCGCGCCGTGCCCCTACTTCCTCGTGCAGCACGAAATCGACCTTGGTGCTTTCCATGTCCACCTTGACCACGCGCACTTCTACGCGGTCGCCGAGGCGGTAGCGTTGCCCGGTGCGCTCACCGAGCAACTGATGTTTGGTCGCATCGAAGTGGAAATAATCCTTGCCGAGTTCCGAGATATGCACCAGCCCCTCGACATACAGATCGTCCAGCGAGACGAACATGCCGAAACCGGTGACCGAAGAAACGCTTCCGGGGAACACGCTGCCGAGATGATCGCGCATGTAGAAACATTTCAGCCATGCTTCTACATCGCGGGTGGCATCGTCGGCGCGGCGCTCGGTCATCGAGCAATGCGCACCCAGCTCGGTCCATTTCTGCGCAGGCTTGTATTGCTTGCCCTGCAGCACGGCGTTGATCGCGCGGTGCACCAGCAGGTCCGGGTAGCGGCGTATCGGCGAAGTGAAATGCGTGTAAGCGTCATATCCCAAACCGAAGTGGCCGATGTTCTCCGGCTCATACTTGGCCTGGCGCAAGGAACGCAGCATCACCATTTGCAGCAGCCCGGCATCGGGACGGCCTTTGATGCGCTTGAGCAGTTTGGAATAATCGGCTGCCTGCGGATCGTCTTCACCGGTCAGTTGCAATCCGAATTCCTTCATGAACTCGCGCAGCATCTCCAGCTTCTCCGGTGTCGGTCCCTGGTGGATGCGGTACAGCACGGTGTGTCCATTTTCGTGCAAATAACCTGCCGCACAGACATTGGCTGCCAGCATGCATTCTTCGATCAGTTTATGCGCGTCGTTGCGCACCACCGGAACGATGCGCTCGATCTTGCCATCTTCGGTGAAGATCATCTGTGTCTCGACCGTCTCGAAGTCGATCGCGCCGCGCTTCTCACGCGCTTTTAACAGCTTCTGGAACAATTCATAGAGATGTTGCAGATGAGGCACGATGGCCGCGTTGCTCTTCGCCAGCTCGCCATCCGGCTCGGCCAGCATGGCCGCGACCTGCGTGTAAGTCAGGCGCGCCTGCGAATGCATCACCGATGGATAGAAGCGATATCTTTCGATATCACCGCTGCTGCTGATGTGCATGTCGCACACCATGCACAGCCGGTCCACCTTGGGATTCAACGAACACAGGCCGTTTGACAATTCTTCCGGCAACATCGGGATCACGCGACGCGGAAAGTACACCGAGTTGCCGCGCAGGATCGCCTCGCGATCCAAAGCGTCACCGGTCTGCACGTAATGGCTGACATCGGCGATCGCCACCACCAGACGGTAACCGCCTTTTTCCGGCGCGCAATACACCGCGTCATCGAAATCGCGCGCGGTCTCGCCGTCTATCGTGACCAGCGGCAGGTTGCGTATGTCTTCTCGCCCCGCCCAATCCGCCGGCGCGACGACAGGCGAGATCGCCTTGGCCTGCTTTTCGACATCCTTGGGAAACTCGTATGGCAGGTCGTGCTTGCGCAGCGCGATCTCAATCTCCATGCCGGGATCGGCATAGTTGCCCAGCACTTCGGAAATGCGCCCGATCGGCTGCGCATGTTTGTCGGGATGCTTCAGGATTTCCAGCACCACCACTTGCCCGGCCTTGGCCCCGCCGGACTGGCCGGGAGCGACAAGGATGTCCTGGGTGATGCGGCGGTTCTCCGCCACGACGAACTGGATGCCGTGCTCTTCGAACAGGCGGCCGACCACGCGGTTATTGGCGCGCTCCAGCACCTCGACGATCTTGGCCTCGGGACGACCGCGTCTATCCACGCCGGATTGGCGCACCATCACCACGTCGCCGTGCAATACCTGGTGCATCTCCTTCTCGCTGAGGAACATGTCGGGACTGCCGTCCTCCGGGATCAAGAAGCCGAAGCCATCCGGGTGGCCCTGCACCTTGCCCTTGACCAGATCGAGCTTGTCCACCACGCAGATGTCGCGCTTGCGATTGCGCATGATCTGGCCGTCGCGCTCCATCGCGCGCAAGCGGCGAGAGAATAAATCTTCCTCATCCTTCTCGATGTGCAGCAGTTGCAGCAACTCCTCATCGCCGACTGGAGCGCCTTGTTCGGTGAGCGTCTGCAAGATGAATTCTCGGCTAGGCAGCGGTTGTTCGTATTGTTCGCGTTCGCGCTCCAGAAACGGGTCTTGCTGACGTATGTTATTTTTCTTTTTCATTGACAATATATCCTTTAACAATTAAATTGCGCGCCTTCAGCAAAGCTTCAGCGCAAATTTTCAGGCCCAGATGGCGGAATTGGTAGACGCGCACGGTTCAGGTCCGTGTGCCGCAAGGTGTGGAGGTTCGAGTCCTCTTCTGGGCACCATTACATAATATGGCTCGCGCAAGCGGGCCATTTCCTTTTCGTGCCCAGAACAGCGAAGCATGCTTCGCGCCAGGACTCGAAGGGCATCCGATGCAGCGGATGCCGGGGTCGCGCCTGTGTGACCGAGTCCTCTTCTGGGCACCATAACATCACAAGGCTCGCGCAAGCGGGCCTTTTCCTTTTTCGTGCCCGGAACAGCGAAGTACCTGCGCTGGGCACCAGATCAAGCGCAGATTGTCCATCAACCACTAACCCCTCCCAACCTCCCCTTGTCAGGGGAGGAGCGGGTTCGGTTCTCCCCCTGACAAGGGGGAGATAGAGGAGGTTTTTTGCATATCGACTGACGGACAATCTTGGTTATATTACTCAGAAACAACAACGCAGTGCGAACCAAGCACTGCGTTCCTTGCATCATCCATCACGTTCACCAAACTATTCGAACGGATGGCGCAGCACGATGGTCTCATCGCGATCCGGTCCGGTCGAAACCATATCCACCGGCACTCCGCATACCTTGGCGATCCGCTCCAGATAATTGCGCGCGGCTTGCGGCAACTGTTCATAGCGTTGCACACCCAGCGTGCTTTCACTCCATCCCGGCATCTCTTCATACACTGCCTGGCAATCCGCCAGTGCATCCGCGCCGACCGGTAAAATATCGCTTTCCACGCCATCGGTGCGATAACCCACGCCAAGACGCACGGTTTCCATGCCATCCATCACGTCCAGCTTCGTGACACACAGACCAGACACGCCGTTGATCTGGATCGAACGCTTGAGCGCGGCGGCATCGAACCAGCCGCAGCGGCGCGCCCGCCCGGTGGTGGAGCCGAATTCGTGGCCGCGCTTGGCCAAACCCTCGCCGATAGGATCGCGCTTGCCCACCGCATCGTACAGCTCGGTGGGGAACGGGCCGGAGCCCACGCGCGTGGTGTAAGCCTTGGTGATGCCCAGCACATAATGCAGCATCTGCGGTCCCACCCCGGCCCCGGCACAGGCCGCACCGGCGATACAGTTGCTGGACGTGACATACGGATAAGTGCCGTGGTCGATATCCAGCAACGCACCCTGCGCGCCTTCGAACAACAGACTCTGGCCAGCCTGGTTGGCCTCATACAAGGCGCGCGGCACGTCCATCACCAGCGGCTTGATGCGTTCTGCCAGCGCCAGCGTATCGTCCAGAGTCTTCTGGAAATCCACCGTCGCGGCCTGGAAGTAATTCTTCAGCACGAAGTTGTGATAGTCCAAAACCTCGCCCAGCTTGGCGGCAAAACGTTCGCGGAAGAAGATATCCTGCAGGCGTATCGCGCGGCGCGCCACCTTGTCTTCATAGGCCGGGCCGATGCCGCGTCCGGTGGTGCCGATCTTGGCAGCACCCTTGGCCAGTTCGCGGGCTTTATCGATCGCTTCGTGGTAGGGCAGGATCAACGGACAGGCTTCGGAGATTTTCAGGCGGCTATAGACATCGATACCGGCCAGTTTCAGCTCGTCCATTTCCTTGAGCAATGCCGATGGCGACAGCACGACGCCGTTGCCGATGTAGCACATCACATGATCGCGCAGAATGCCCGAAGGGATCAGATGCAACACGGTCTTCTTGCCGGCTATCACCAGCGTATGCCCGGCATTGTGACCGCCCTGGAAGCGCACTACGCCCTGCGCATGATCGGTCAGCCAATCGACGATCTTGCCCTTGCCCTCGTCACCCCATTGTGTGCCGATCACTACTACGTTCTTAGCCATTGCAATTCCTGATTACTATTGATGCCCATTCGAGACAACCCCAACCCCTCCCGGCCTCCCCTTGTCAGGGGAGGTGACCATGCTCCTCCCCTGACAAGGGGAGGCC
>DATBWQ010000214.1:0-9547 GCA_036514695.1 Gallionella sp.
TCTGGAGCAGGGTCATTGGTGGCCTACAGCATGGGCATTACCGACCTTGACCCGCTGCGCTATGCGTTGCTGTTCGAGCGCTTTCTCAACCCCGAGCGGATCTCGATGCCTGACTTCGACGTGGATTTTTGCCAGGATGGGCGCGAGCGTGTGATCGACTATGTGAAGCAGAAATATGGCGCGGCCAGCGTGTCGCAGATCGCCACCTTCGGCACGATGGCTTCCAAGGCGGTGATCCGCGATGTCGGGCGGGTGATGGATTTTCCCTATGGTTTGTGCGACCGCCTGTCCAAAGCGATCCCGCTGGAAGGCGTGAAGCCGGTGTCGCTGAAGAAGGCGCGCGAGATGGAACCGGAGATCTCCGCCATCGCCGAGAGCGAAGAAGGCGTGCCGGAACTGCTGGAGCTGGCCGAACGCCTCGAAGACCTGACGCGCAACGTCGGCATGCACGCCGGCGGGGTGCTGATCGCGCCGGGACAGCTCACCGATTTCTGTCCCTTGTATTGCGCCGACAGCAGTGCCAGCGTGGTCAGCCAGTTCGACAAGGACGATGTGGAAGACATCGGCCTGGTCAAGTTCGACTTCCTCGGCCTTCGCACGCTGACCATCCTCGATTGGGCGATGCGGCACGTTAACAGACTGGAGAAGGGTAAAGAGGGAAGGGGGAAGGGGGAAACCTCCGCGCCGCCGTTACCCATCTCCCTTCTCCCTTCTCCCTTCACTTTAGAAACCCTGCCACTGGACGATGCCGCGACTTACGATCTGCTGAAGGATGCCAACACCACCGCGGTGTTCCAGCTCGAATCGCGCGGCATGAAAGACATGCTTGGACGGGCGAAACCCGACTGCTTTGAAGACATCATCGCACTGGTGGCGCTCTATCGCCCCGGCCCGATGGACCTGATCCCGGACTTCGTGCGGCGCAAGCACGGCGAGAGATTCGAATATCCTCATCCCGCTGTCGAGCCGGTGCTGCGGGAAACCTACGGCATCATGGTCTACCAGGAGCAGGTGATGCAGATGGCCCAGATAGTGGGCGGCTACAGCCTGGCAGAGGCCGACCTGTTGCGCCGCGCCATGGGCAAGAAAAAACCGGAAGAGATGGCGCAGCATCGCGAGATCTTCATCGCTGGCGCGGTCAAGGGCGGCACGCCGAGGGATCAGGCCGGCAACCTGTTCGACCTGATGGAGAAGTTCGCCGGATACGGTTTCAACAAATCACATGCCGCAGCCTACGCACTGATCGCCTACCAGACGGCTTATCTCAAGGCACATCATCCGGCGGCATTCATGGCGGCAACGCTGTCCGGTGACATGGACAACACCGACAAGGTGCACATCTTCTACGTTGACACGCTGCTGCAGAGCGCGCCGAATGCGGGTTCCGGTGAACGGACCAGGATCACCGTGCTGCCCCCGGATGTGAACAGTTCCGGCTATGTGTTCTCCCCAGTCGATGAAGCAACCATCGCTTACGGACTGGGGGCGATCAAGGGTACCGGTGAGGCGGCGATCAATAACATCGTCAAGGCGCGTGAGAAGGGCCCGTTCAAAGACCTGTTCGATTTTTGCCGACGCGTGGACAAACGCATCGTCAATCGCCGCACCGTGGAAGCATTGATACGCGCGGGGGCGTTCGACAGTCTCAACGATCATCGCGCCAGCCTGATGTCCAGCGTGGACGCGGCTTTGGCAAGTGCCGACCAGCAGGCGCGCGCGGCAAATCAGAACAGCTTGTTCGGCCACGAAGAAGCGGATGTCGCGCTGATCGTGAAGCATGCCGACGTGCCGCGCTGGAGCCTGCGCGAACAACTTGCGCACGAAAAAGCCAGCTTGGGATTTTATCTTGGCGGGCATCCTTACCAGGAATATGCGGATGAATTGGCCCACTTCATCAAGGTGAAATTGAGCGACCTTACGCCGCAATTCGTTGGGCAATCAAATGGTCAGGGCAGCGGCTCCGGACAACCTTCCCGGCGCGGTGTGCCGGTCGTGCTGGCAGGCATCGTGGCCGGGTTGCGCATCCAGCAGACACGGCGCGGACGGATGGCGATCATCACGCTGGATGACGGCAGCGCGCAGGTGGAACTTACCGTATTCAACGAGGTGTTCGAGACCAGCCGACCGTGGATACGCGAGGATGAGTTACTGGTGGTGCGCGGCAAAGCCGGCCTGGATGAGTATTCCGGCAATGTGCGCGTGAGCGGAGAGGAGTTGTTCGACTTCGCCTCGGCGCGTTCCAACTTTGCGCAACAACTTGCCTTGCGCTGCAACGGCAATGCCAGCGTCGCTCAGCTCAAGGAACTGTTCACCCCGTATCGCGATGGCAAATGCCCGGTGCAGATCCACTACCGCAACGCCAGCGCAAGCTGCCAACTGCGCCTTGGCGAGGCATGGCAGGTGACACTGCACGACGACTTGCTGCGCGACCTGCGTGGTTTGTTGAAAGAGGAAAACGTGAAGGTGGTTTACGGTTGAAACTTATGTGCGGTGTTGAAACACGTGGAATGGCCTTGGGCGCATGGCCGGTTTCGACTTCAAGGAGACGGTTGATCTTCTACAAAGCGGGCGTTCATCGTTGAGCGATCACGTTGCTATGTGCAACTCCGTGCATTGGAATCTGCTAGGGAAGCGCTGAACAAGTCCGTTCGCCCTGAGCTTGTCGAAGGGCTGTCAAGCTAACACATTGATTGTTAATAGTCCTCCGTTTATGGTTCGACAAGCTCACCACGAACGGAGGACTTGTTCAGCGTTTCCCTAGTATTCAAAAACGTTTTTTAAACAATCCAAGCAAGTTCAGGGGACGAGATGAAAAAGCTTTTTACCATCGGCTACGAGGGGGCTGCGTTGGATGATTTCATGCGTACCCTCAAAACAGCCAAGATAGACGTACTGCTGGATGTCCGCGAACTACCGATCTCGCGACGCAGGGGATTTTCCAAGACCGCCCTTGGCAGCGCCTTGGCCGAGGCCGGTATACGCTACCGCCACGAGAAGCAATTGGGTTCGCCCAAAATAATCCGGCACCAGCTGCGCGAGGACGGCAACTATCCGCGCTTCTTCCGCAAGTTCGATCGGCACTTAATTGAACAGTCAGCTTTGCTGGAAACGCTCGCCGAAGAACTTAAGGGCAACGTCGCATTAATGTGTTACGAAAAAGATCACGAAGAGTGCCATCGCCGCTCGGTCGCCAATGCTTTGGCCGAGCTATTGGGCAAGACACCGATCCATTTGGGGGTGGAGCCGTATCCCCACAGAATGCGCTGCATCCCTTCGCGTCATTCTTCATGTACGAAATTTATTCCGTGGGTTTCAGGGTGTATGTGTTAATGCAAGACCCCGCGCCCGGATGACCAGGGCGAATGCTAATAGGTTGTTAAATGGAAACCGTCTTTTTTCCCATATATTTCATCATATTAGAAGCACCCCACCAAATTAACAGACTTTTTATAGCATTTGCTAAATGGGGTTCTCGGCATCCGGCACGATCAAAGAATATCGCCGATTCGCACCATGTCCATCGGCAACGAGGAAAGCTTCTGCTCCAGATGACCACGTTCTCAAATATCTCGATACCTCAACCTTGGCGGATTGTGATTCGCCCAAACCCAGTAGCTCCCTGCATTCCTGCGGACTGCTGGTGCGGTGAGGTTCATGGCTTGCCCTCGACTCGTTTAATTTCCCGATCAAAATCCGAGAGGTATTCCGTGTCTTGTCGCTGACGGTAAATCTCGTATTCCTCCTCGGCTTTGAGCTTAGCCTCCAAGGTGCTCACCTTGCCCTTGTCTTGAAGAATCGGGTGGTTGGACAACTCTAAAAAATCATGGAGAAATTTGATCCAGTCCGCCATTTTCATCAAGATGCCGCGCTCAGCCCGACTCTCCGCCAAATCCAGATAGGCCGAAACAATCCGGTTTAATTCCTTCACATGGTTCTCATTCAGGTAGTTCTTTGCCACCGATACATCGGATTTCAGAATCTTCCCGGTCGGTGCGTGCTTCCACGTGGTCAGCCCCATGTAAATTTTTGTCGCATCTGCGGAAGCGTAGATTTTTTCCGCCGCCGTCTGTCCGGTGATCGCCCAGTGAAGCTTGTTCTGCACCGTGGCAAAGAACTCCTTCGTCATCGGCGCGTCGCCGCTGTAATCCACCGAGAGCGCATAAATGTCGGTGATCTTCTGGTAAAACCGCCGCTCGCTGGCGCGGATTTCCCGGATGCGCTCCAGCAACTCATCAAAGTAATCTTTGCCGAAGACCCGCTTGCCCTGCTTAAGGCGTTCGTCGTCCATGACAAAGCCTTTGATGATGAATTCCTTCAGCGTCTTGGTCGCCCAGATGCGGAACTGTGTCGCCTGGTAGCTGTTGACCCGATAGCCGACGGCAATGATCGCGTCGAGGTTGTAAAACTCCACCTCGCGTGTGACCTCCCGGCCACCTTCAGATCGAACTATTTCCATTTTGGAAATAGTTGTCTCTCGGCTCAGCTCTCCCGATTCAAAAATGTTTTTCAGGTGCTTGTTGATCGCCGGAACCTTGACCGCGAAAAGTTCCGCCAGCGCCTTTTGCGTCAACCACACTGTCTCCTCTTTGAAGAAAACATCCACCTTCACCGCCCCATCCGGCGCGGTGTAAAGCAGGAACTTGTCCTGATCGCTCATACGTTGATCCCCGTCGCCTCGTCATACACGCGGCGGATTTCATGCTCTCCAAAGATGGGTTGCAGGGGTTTCATTGGCAGGACTCCTTGTTCATGTATGCCAGGGGACTATTCCAATCCGTGACTTGTGTCACAGGTTGGCTAAACGATAACCACATCGTAGAGAGCGATGGAATATTTAGGTTCATTTTTTCTTTTCTAGTTTTTTCTTCGCGCTTTCGACCTGCTTAACGCTCTGTTCCGGTGTCGGCAACGACTCGGGCATGGTGCCGCCCAGATCCTTGATGGTCTTGCGTACTTTCTGCCCCACTTCAAAATGAGTCTTGTTAGCGCGCTGTTTTCCTCGCACGTTCTCCCGTTTCAATTTTTCTTCCGCCTGCGTGGCGCGGAACAGATTGGCCGCCAGTTCGGTGCTCCCCATGTGGTCGAGAATCTTCTGGCTCTTCTTCAAACCCTTGCGAGTATGGATGTCCTTCGCTCCCAAGCCGCCATACAAACCCTTGTAGCCGTGATCCTGAAAAATGGCGTAATCCAGGCTGGTTTCTACCCCTACATCTTTCGCCGCCGCAGCCAGATATTTATTGTGCTCTGCCAACTCGTTGCGAATTGCCAAACGCTTTTCATCTTCCGATAACCGCGCAAACTTTTCGTTATCACGCAACTCCTGCCGTCGCGTCTGCATCGCAAAGTAAGTTTGCCCATTGGCAATCACCGGCTTGGATGGATCGCCGTTCTGCACAATCAGATAGCAGGCATAACGCGACAGCCTAACGTCAGGCAGCTCACGCTTCGCCCCAGAGCCAATATCGACCATTTCGAGGATATCCTCGAAATGGTCTGCTGCCGCATACCCACTGCCTTGGCAAGCTTCCCGAGCCCGCTCAATGACGGGCTGAAAGTGTCGATACTCCGAATACTCCAACACCTTGGCGAGCTTTCGTGCGGACCAGTATTCGTTACCCGCAGCATCTTGCTGGCGGATACTCTCGAAGGTGGCGTGATGCTGTTCGGCAATGCGCTTGTCGGACATGGTGTTTTCCTCCCTGCCCCTGTTTTATTCCCGGCCTAAGTCATGGAAATCAACGTGCAGAACGATAACCGCATGATAGAGAACGCTCGTTCTGTTGTCAACTGAATCAGAGAAAACCGTTCGAGACTGGCACATTTGAATATTATTTTTGTAGGAGCGGGCCATGCGGGTGCCCGGACAAAAGTTTTTCGTACCCGCGAACAAAAGGATCGAGGGCATGGCCCGCTCCATAGTTTCGGTAATTGTGCACAAGTACCGAGAGAATGGAACGGTGCCAGCCGCTATGTCGGGACTGGGAAGTACAAGCGACCTACTTCTACTGCAAGCGCAAGTACAAGACCGAGGAAGAAACCTTGGCGAAAATGAGACAGGCCTATCAGGAGAACATCCCGACACGCAACCTGCATTTCATCATGGGCACCATGACCTCGCACCCGAAGACATTCATCATGTGGGATGCTGCGCTCGGGTGTGGACCCCGATGAGCTATCGAGGCAGCTGGAGATGTTTTAGTAAGTAACCAGGCTGGAACAGTTGGTAGCCCGGATGGAATGCAATGAAATCCGGGGCGAGCCGTATCCTCACAGAATGCGCTGCATGCCTTCGCGTCATTCTTGATGTACCAAATTTATTCTGGATTGGTTTCAGGGTGAATGTGTTAAGGGCGCCTCTAAAAATTCAAAATCCTAAGCCAGGCAAGGCGCGAAATAAATTTTAGCGCGCCGCATATGTTTGATATGTAAGCGTTAAAATTTATTGAGCAACGCAGCATCGCGACGGAGTTTGGATTTTTAGAGGTGCCCTTAATGCAAGGTGACCCTGTGTCTCACAAACCTTCTGAACAATACTTGCTGTATTCATTTCAGACTCCAAAGCGCCTTGATCGGCACCGCGAAAAGACTCTCTCCAAAACGGACCGAGTTCTCGCCGTCATAAAGCACAACACCAGCGGTGAATCGCGCGCCACTGGCATCCTTGAGTTTTCGGAGCCCGCGAAAATCTGCGTCGGTGACCGTCGCCGCCGCCTTAACCTCGACACCCGCAATGTCCCGCCCGGCGATTTCCAGCACGATATCCACCTCGTAGCCATCTTTGTCACGGAAATGATGGAAACTGATGGCGTCTTCGTGCCAACTTGCCTGCCGCCGCAGCTCTTGAAATACGAAAGTTTCCAGCAACTGACCAAGCAAGGAGCGGTCTTTCACCAGTGCCGCCGCATCCAAGCCAAGCAGGCTCGACACCAACCCCGTATCTCCGAGATGCAGCTTGGGCGTCTTCACCAAACGGCTCAACCGGTTGCTGTGCCACGATGGCAGCATCTCTATCAAGAAGATACGCTCCAGAAGCGTCACATAGTCGCGAATGGTCGGGCGGCTCAACTGGAACGGGGCGGCCAGTTCGCTGATATTCAACAACCTCGCCGTCTGACCCGCTGCCAACTGGAGCAGCCGTGGCAAGGCATCCAGCGCACTGATGCGCGCCAGCTCTCGCACATCGCGCTGCACCAGCGTTTCAATGTAAGCGTGATACCAATCGCGCCGACGCCGGCCGGAACTGCGTGCCAAAGCGGCGGGATATCCGCCGGCGACAATACGTTCCGCCAGCTCCGCACCCAGGCGGCCAAACTGCCGCGACTTGAAACCGCCCGAAAACAACACATCGAGAAAACGGGGAGACACTCCCATGATTTCACACTGCGCCAGCGGATACAGACGCAGCAACTCCATCCGGCCAGCCAACGAGTCCGACAGCTTCGGCGCCAGCAGCACATTGGCCGAACCGGTCAGGACAAAACGCCCCGGCCGCCGGTCGCGATCCACTGCGGCCTTCAACGACGCGAACAACTCGGGCACGCGCTGCACTTCATCCAGCACCACCTTGTTTGGAAGATCGGCCACGAAACCAACAGGGTCCGCCTTCGCCGCCGCAAGCTGCACCTCGTCATCAAAGGTGATGTACGCATACCCGCGCAAAGTTTGGGCGAGCGTGGTCTTGCCACACTGGCGCGGGCCATGCACCAGGACAACCGGCGTATCGCCGAGCGCCTCGATCAGCCGGGGACGCACGAAACGGGTAAGCAGAGATTGAGTAGCCATGCGGCTGATTGTAACAAAGAATAGCGGCTAATTGAAACTTTACCTCCCGGCCAATTGAAAGTCACAAATCAGCAGCCGCAGCCTGGCAGGGGATTGCGTTTATGCTTTCGATGGAATGTGTTAATGCAAGACCTCGCGCCTACGTGATGTACCAAATTTATTCTGAATCGGGTTTCAGGGTGAATGTGTTAATGCAAGACTTGACCCCGCGCCTTCCTGGTACAGGCGTAGATAATTCAACTAAGTGCCTTCTTTATTAACCTTGTTTCTTTCTTGAGGTCACGCTTTATTTCGCATTCCCATATGACCATGGTTCTCCAACCAATCTTCTGTAACTCCTTAATTTTTCTTTTATCGCGTAACTTATTCGCTCTGAATTTCACTCTCCAAAAATCACTATTATTCTTAGGAATTGGTAGCTTGCACGCTGGACAGCGGTGCCAGTAACAACCATGTACAAAAACGGCTAACTTTTTTGAGGGAAAAGCCATGTCCGGCCTACCAGGCACAAACTTCCAATTCTTTCGATATCCCCTTATGCCCATCGCCCAAAGAGCCTTCCTCAGCGTGAGTTCTGGGGCTGTATCTTTTTCTTTATTGGCGCTCATTACCCGAGATACGGCCTCATTCTTTGGTATCGGCGAGCGATGATCTCTGAGATATTGAGTCTCACTCATCGATTTCATTACATCGAAATTGAAAAACTATCGGCTACTTTTTGCCACGCGTCGTTATTCATGACGTTTACGTATGGATCTCTAATCATCATTGGCTCGTAATTCAAATCTTGCATCCCATTTCGATCAACCAAATAAAGAAAATACTTATCACGCCTAAGGCGGGCAACGTCTATCTCATTGCGAGACCAATGGAAACTTGGAGACGATGAAAATGATTTTACTTCTATGAAGCGATCAATTTCAGTAGAGGTAATGCTCTCATAAGAAGCAATATCGTAACCTGCCGCAACATCATACGTGGATATAATTCCAACATTACTCAAATGAGGATGAGCAACAAGTCGTTTTCTTTCATAGGAAAGCACAAATTTCTCAGCTTCTTCTCCGTATAGACTGTTCCGCTCTAATAGCAGCTTTAATTCTTCGATACCCAGCTTGCGCCTATTAATTTCTGGCAGTATTTCCTTATCGAAGAACTTCTTATATTTTGCGTTTATAACATATTTTTTTATATGTTTATCTGGGTGTGGATGTAGAAGATTAAAATCCAAGAGAAGGCGACGAAAATTTGCGTGTCTGAAGCGAAATGATGAGACATCAATCTGTATGCTTTTGTAGATGATGTCAAAGGACATATTCTTAGAACAAAATATTTCATGAAACACATCATCATTTTTTAAAGAAAGAACAAGCATGCCCAACAGCTTGTTGGAAAGAAAATTCTCGTTGACTAAGGCCGGAATTAAAGAGGGGTTGAGTGAAATATGGCCCTCAGTGTCAACGGTTACTGCACCAATGGATTGCGCAAGTGGCATGCAACCATCGAAGATGGTTGAGCTGCCTATAATCCTATTGTAAAAGTATCCTTGTACGTGCTCATCCTTCCAAGGTTTTTCGGAACCATTGAGTTGAGTGAATAGCTCTAAGAAGAATTTTGGGGAACCCATGACCTGCCCCCTATAGCCCTGCCATCGATAAGTAGCAAAGCCCTTGGGTTACGAGCTTAAACCATTTCACTGCTCGGTTGTATTTCACCATCTTTGTTCTGACGGTGCAGTGCTGCAAATTTCGCAGGCGGCATCCTG
>DATBWQ010000215.1:0-4690 GCA_036514695.1 Gallionella sp.
TTTATCGGCCTTACAGAGTTACCAAAAATATCGACCTCTCAGAACGCGCTACAAGCGATTTTTAGTAACTGGTGAAGGGTAGAAGCACCCCCAAAAATGTTCATTTTTCGACGCGAGTTGATAAATTCAACAGACTGTTAAGCCTCCCCTGACAAGGGGAGGTTTGGAGGGGTTGGTCTGCGAAGATTTTAGTGTTACATGGCACTATGGTCAAGCACGCAAACCGCGGCTAATCCCGGTTGACCGGACAGATGAATACTGGAACACTGCGCACCATCACAACATGATCACGACTTTCGACGCTCAAGCCGAATATGCACACAGGAGATACCCCATGAAAAAAATCGTGATGCTGGCACTTCTATTTATACCTGTTGCCGGCATGGCCGAAGAAAAGGGCATCACCAACCTTACGGCACATAACATATTCGACAACAGAACGTCTCTCGGCCTTACCCCAAGGATGCAGCACCGCCTGCTTTCAAATATGCGGGCGCAGATGGCGGCGACCCAGGCTATCATCGGCCAGCTTGCCGACGGGAGATTCGACAGGGCAGCCAGAACAGCCCGGACCAAGCTGGGAATGAGCGAAGACCTGAAGCAGATATTTGACGCGTCCGAAAACGAGGATTTCAGAAAGCTGGGGTTGGATGCACACGCCAGCGCGGAAGAATTGGCAAATACGCTGCAAACAACAGACCTGAAAAAATCATTGCAGGCATTGCGCAACACGACGAGCTATTGCGTGCAGTGCCACAAGAAATTCCGGCAATAACCGAACTACCAATACGGAAAGGCAGCGCCATGAAACAAAGCTGGGCGATTACTATGCTCAAGTTAACCAGTATGACCATACTGACCTATGCTGCTGTCAGCATCGCGGAGGAAGAGCCACCTCCCCCCACAGTCAAAGTGGGCGTGTATGCCAGACATCTGGGCGGCAGGATCGTGTACCACTATCGCGTGATCAACGACCTCCCGCAAACCATAGATGCCGTTACGATCGGGCGCGACAGCAAGCGCGATGAGGTTCCCGATAACGATGCCTGGGAATTGTTCGAGTTGCCGTCGGGCTGGCATACCAAATTGGGCATCCCCGCCGCAAGCTCCAACTCGCCGACAGGCTGGCGCGTTTCCGTGAGTGTCCCTGAAAAAGGCGAAACGCACGCCATCCTTTGGGAAGTCATCAATGACAAGTCGCCCGCCCTGACCGGCGGCCAGACCCTGACCAAAATGAGCGTCGCCCTGGATCAGCACGACACCGGCTATCTGACCGGTCATGCCATGGTGCATTTTACCAACCGTTTTCCGGCCACCATCACTGTCCCACTTGAACAACTGGACACCACCCCGCCCACTCTCTCGGTGAACCTGAACCCGGGCACGCTACGCTCGCCTGACAGCAAGCTGATGCCGGTGAATGCCATCTTCACAATAAAGGACGACGACTTCGACCATCTGCCCGAAGTCAAACTCGAGTCCATCACCGCCAACGAGCCGTTGGAACCCGGCGATATCCGCGATGCGAGTTTTGGTATCGATGACCGGTACATAAAACTCCGCGCCCATCACAATGGCGCATCCGACCGGATCTACACCGTGATCTATTCGGCAACCGACGCATCCGGCAACCAGACCCTGGCCTCCGCTACCGTGACGGTGCCGCACGAACAAGCCGAAATCAAATAGATGCCGGGCCTTCTCGTCTCCGCCATCGTGTTCTTCGTTGCTGCATGGCATCTCAACCGGTATCTGGATCAGCAGGAAATCGCCAAGGGCATGACGCGCGGCGTGCTGGTGTTCACACTCGCCGCCCTGGTGTCATGGGGTGCCGGTGCTTTGGTGGATTGGGCGCAAGGCAAAATCGAAGGCCCGCAAGCTGCAGCGCAAACTCCGAGCAATTTTTCCAGGCTTCCGAAAGATGCCGGCAAGACGAAACCGTGAATTCAACAGGTTGCCGGGCATTCCATAGTTATACATAGCGACATAAATCCTAACCGTTCGTGGTGAGTGTTTTCCGTTTGCCCCTTCGATACACCGCGCTACGCGCGGCACTCAGGGCGAACGGAAAACGAGCATAGCGAAGTTTCGAGGTACGGCCAAATGTATCGAACCGCAAGCTGCTTTCCACTTATGTCGTCATGTATAGTAAGGAGGAGACCGGTTGGCGAGACCCCGTTTCAAAATACCCTGAGTTTCAACTGAAAAGTAATCGATCCATACAGCTTGTTTTTGTAACTGGGTATCAGCAACAGATTTGCTCCAATGCTGCTGTACTCGATGCTGGCTGCAGGTATGACTGCAACAAACCAGCCGCCATTCCACATCGGATATCCATCAATCGCTCCGACTACCGCCCCGATACGAACCGGGCCCAATCCAAGCGGCTGCCAGTACCAGCCGGCGTAGTGTGAAGTTTGTCTATCGCTGTTTTCAAACACGCCAAGCGTGACTGAGTTTGCAGTCGAATAGCGGTATTCAGCCCCCAATCCGATATTGTTGTCGTTAAGCCCCTTGTATCTCTGCACGTGGTAGGAATAAAAGCCGGGATTCAGCCAAAGCTCGCAGATCGGCCTGGATTCGACGTATGCAAAATAACCCTGGGATTCAGCGGCAGATATTGCGGGAATCAATGCCATGCCAACGGCAATCAACCGGTTGGACACATAGACCCATGCCTTGTCCGGCATATGGCGGGCATCATGTCTGTTGGTCATCGTTAAATGTTGACTGCTGACGCGAATGCTGTGCATCTGGAGATTTCTTCAGTGAGACAAACCGGGAAATAACTCCAGCATCCCGTCCGCCATGAATTGCACCGCCATCGCGGCGAGTATCAAGCCCATGACGCGGGTGGCGATGTTGAGGCCGCCTGTGCCCAGACGCGCGCCGATAGGCTCGGCCAGCCGCAGTACCACCCAGACGATCCCCGCCACCCAGACGATCCCCATGCTGAACACGAACTTGTCAGCCAGGCTGGCTACCTGATGCGCATCGACGATGGTCAGGCTGATCGCGCCCGGCCCGGCCAGCAGCGGGATCGCCAGCGGTACCACGGCGATGTCGTTCTTCGCTTCCGCTTCGGCTTGCTCTGCGTCAGTGTGTCGCGCCGGGCTGGTTTTCGCGCCGAACATCGCGATGGCGATGATCAGCACCAGCAGTCCGCCGGCGATGCGGAACGCAGGGATTCCGATACCGAAGAACGACAACAACGCATCACCCACCCAGACCGCGAGCGTCAGGATCACCGCGACGGCGACAGCGGCTTTGAGCGCAGTGCGGTGCATCTCGTCCGGGCTGCGATCGGCCATCAGGCTGAGGTAGATGGGTATGGTTCCGAGCGGATTCAGGATCGCAAAAATACCGATCAGATATTTGACCTGCTCGGCCCAAACGGGGAATAGCGTCATGATGGTTTTTTAGAGTTGAAATCGTATCGCGGCTGTGTCAATTCCACACCCGGCTTGTCGGGTAGTGGGTTGCATGACTTTGTTAAACACAGCTCCCATATTGCCCATTAGCACAAAACTGCGTCATTCCCGCCCCCGATAACAACATTCGAGGGCAGGAATGACGGGCTAAAGGATTATCTGGAGATTAGTCTATCTGGCTTCATCGATCATTTTCCTGGTCCTGGCTTCGACTTCCTGCGCCACTTTGACCAGCGTTGGGTCCTGCGACAACGCGGCGAGCATCGGCACCGGCTTGATCATTCCGATTCTGGTTTTACCCTGTTCGGTGTATACCGAGATGCGGCAGGGCAGCGCCATGTTCAGGCGGATGTCGGTGGAAAGCACCTTGCCGGCCTGCGCCGGATTGCACACCTCAAAGACCTTGCAATTCTCGGCAAAGGCGATGCCTTTGCTGCGCAGCGTGTTGCCCAGATCATGGATATGCAGCACGCCGAATTCGTTGCGTTTCACTGCGGCTTCCAGGTCGGTCACAGCCTGCTCGAATGACTTGCCACTTTCTACGATGTAATACATATCTGCATATCCTTGTTGTATTGATGATGCTTTCCATCAGATCAGCGACATGTCATTGTCCAGACAGTATGCGCCATTGTCCAGTGCCATTGGACTGCTTGCCATCGAATCCATATGTGCTACCCTGCGCGCCATGAAAAATCTGTCGCGTCATCTCGCTGCGCTGGCGATCACGGCCTGGGTCGGCGGTCTGTGGGTGATCGGCTATCTCGCCGTGCCGGTGCTGTTCTACACGCAGCCCGACAGGCAATTGGCTGGCGAGCTGGCCGGCGAGATGTTCATCAAACTGGGCTATCTCGGCATGGTGTGCGGGATGTATCTGCTGATCCAGCATGTCTGCATGCTTGGCCGCGCGGCCTTGCGCCAGAGGCTGTTCTGGGTGGTGGCGGTGATGCTGTTGCTTACGCTGGTATTACAGTTCTGCATCCAGCCTGTCATGGCCGATCTCAAGGATCAGGCCTTGCCGCTTGATGTGATGCACAGCGAGTTTGCCGGCCGTTTCAAAATGCTGCACGGCGTGTCCAGCGTGATCTATCTGATAGAAAGTCTGCTGGGAGCATTCCTGGTCATCAAGACATATCGCGCGTGAGTGCCGCACCAATAAAAAGAGCCGCGTCTACGGCTCTTTAAAATCAACCTATTGAGGATTACATATTTGAAGACAGAGTCTCCGCATCTCGTAGGTCGGGCTACGCCCGACGCGG
>DATBWQ010000216.1:0-13709 GCA_036514695.1 Gallionella sp.
TTACCGTAGGGCGGGCTTTGCCCGCCGCGTCGGGCGTAGCCAGACCTACGAGATGCGGAGACTCTGTCTTCAAATATGTAATCCTCAATAGAACTGAGTTTGGATATAACGAAGCATTCCCCCTTTGTAAAAGGGGGCGAGGGGGGATTTGAACCGCGCGCGGATACGAAAATCTCCCTCCGCCCCCTCGCAAGCTCTCCCCCTTTTACAAAGTGGGAAGCGGGTCGAATTTCCCAATGGATTATCCGGGTTTAATCCGGTTCAGACTATGCTTCCGGGGTGGTTGCATTCAAATGTCGGTAGCGGGAAGGAATGTCATGCGCACATCGCTTGCAGCGCCCCGGCGTGAGCAATCACGAGGTGAAGAAATCGCGAACAGTATCAGCCACGGGATCGGGCTGATCGCGGCGCTCGCGGGGACCCCGTTTCTCGTCATGTATGCAGTGCGGCACGGAGATACGGGATTCATTGCCGGCGCGAGTATCTTCGCCGCGACCATGGTACTGCTTTACCTTTCCTCCACGCTCTATCACTCGCTACCGGCAGGCAAAGCCAAGCGTGTGTTTCGCATCATCGAGCACTCCGCGATCTTCCTGCTCATCGCAGGCACCTACACGCCTTTCACACTGGGTGTTCTTCGCGGCGGATGGGGCTGGACGCTGCTTGGGCTGGTTTGGGGTCTTGCACTGGCAGGAGTGATCCTGAAGATATTCGACAGAATGTCACACCCCATCATCTCCACCGGCCTTTATCTGCTGATGGGGTGGCTGATCGTGATCGCAGCCGATCCGATGTTGGTTCGCGTACCATTATCCGGCCTGTTATGGCTGGCCGCGGGAGGTGTGGCTTATACTGCGGGGGTGGCATTCTTCGTGACCGATGCGCGCCTGAGATATGGTCATTTCATCTGGCATCTGTTCGTAATGGCGGGTACAGCATGCCATTATTTTGCGGTGCTATGGTATTCGGCCTGAGTCATTGCTTGCATGCCACATACCCTGCAGCGCGTCTTCAGCGACGTGGTTCTCTCTGCTCGTGGTTGTTAAATCGCTTAACCCGGCTGCTGATAACAGGCTTGCGCCCTATCTGGCCAGAAGTGTATCTCCCGCCAAAGTCAGGGTAGGCACGCCTATCCACAGTGCTTCGCAGGTGGTGCCGCCGTCCGTGTACGGGAAAAATCCAAAGCGATGCGATGTGCAGCAAACCACTCAGCTATCTGTAAATAACGGCCACTCAGTGGTAGGGGTGTTGCGCAACATGAAAGTCGACTAACCGCCCGCCATGCTCGATCATCACCAGTCGAACGCGAATACCTTCGCGCTCCATCTCGGCAACAATATCCCGTGCTCGCCATTGTGTAGGAATGATGATTACATCGGCAACAATATTCTTTAGCACATCCCTGAATTGAATTTCCTGACCAGTACCCGGTACGAAAGTCCCTGCTTTGTCTGGATCAGAATCGACCACCAGCGGGAACCGCTCAGCATCTGCGCCAAACTGGTGAATAAAGGCCGCTGCTTTGCCCGTGCCACCCCAGATTGCAACCTTGGTGCCGCTGGTGGCGAGTTCGTCAAGTTGGGCACGGATTGTTGCACGGCTGATGTCAGCTCGCTGTGAGAAAGCAGCAGTTGCTGCTGCACGTTCCTGTAGCACCTCTGGCATACCCAACCTTACCAGCGCGTAAACCACCTCGCCATCATAGCCATGAGCCAATTCCACGACTTCCCCCGCTCGCGACATAAGGGTGCGAAATGATTCCGTAGTGAAATGAGCGACATGTTCGTAGAAAAAATCAGCCAGACGGTTGGTTTCGAATACCCGGTCAATACACGGGACTTCGGCGAACAACCAGCAGGGCTTGTTTAGCGGGGTTGCACCCCAAGCCAGTTGCTCCAACAGTGTTGCAGGCTCGGTAAGGTGTTCCAGCACATGTCGGATTACCACAGCATCCGGTGCATGAATGACCATATCCACCAAGGGATCGAATATTCGTGCCTGAAACTCCACACCCAAACCTGTTTCCGGACTAGAGTTGGGATCAAAGCCAATAAATCTCCCCATTCCGCCCCGTGCTTCGGCTAACCCGCGCACGAAGTGGCCTTCTCCACAACCGATTTCCACCACGGTGGGATTCATCGGAAGATGCTTCAGCAGGCGATCTCTGGTTTCCGCCAGATGCCCTTTCCAGAAACCTCCCGTATTGAACATCCGGTTAGGGTTGCTCTGGTAGGGAATGGCATCGTAGTGGAATGAGCGGTTCCACACATGTGAACAAGCCGGGCACTGAACGAAATCGTGGGGATAGCGAGACATCCCTTGGGCCTCGGCAGCCGACTTGGGCCAACCCAGAGTTGCAAGAGTTTGCCGGCCGCCATTGAAAAAAGGTACGGCGATATTGTGGGCACAGATCGGGCAATGTGTGGGAAGCAGGTAATTTAAAGTTCTCATGGGGCATCGGTGACGATGAATGATATCGATATCAAGATAGCGCTTTCCATGCATCAGCATACTTACCTGGTTGATTATTGTATCAAGCGCTTATTCATAGTTTCCAAATTCATATGCGTCGGGAAATTGATTCATGAAAAATGTACATTGCCAAAACACCCTGTCGACAGACTTGAAGACACGGATTCAGCAATGCTGTCATCTGCTCAATAACTTCTTGAAATACGCAATTGTCTCTTTTAACCCGTCTTCCAATGAGACGGCAGGTTGCCAATCCAGCACTTTGCGTGCAAGCCTGATGTCAGGTTGACGTTGTATTGGATCATCCTGCGGCAGAGGGCGAAATTCAATCCTGCTGCTGGAACCAGTTAGACGCAATACCAGTTCTGCCAGCTCGCGGATGCTGAATTCTACCGGATTACCCAGATTGATAGGACCAATTTCCTGCTCTTGGTTCATCATGCGTAACATGCCCTCAACTAAATCATCAACGTAACAAAATGAACGCGTTTGTTCGCCATCTCCGTAAAGTGAGATAGGTTCACCACTGAGCGCCTGAACTATGAAATTGGACACTACACGCCCATCTCTCGGATGCATGCGCGGGCCGTACGTATTGAAAATACGCACCACACGAATGTCCAGCTTGAATTGCCGGTGATAATCAAAAAACAAAGTTTCGGCACAACGTTTTCCTTCGTCATAACATGCGCGCGGTCCGATAGGGTTGACATGCCCCCAATAGTCCTCAGTCTGCGGATGTTCAAGCGGGTCGCCATAAACTTCAGAAGTAGAAGCCTGTAAAATTCGCCCGCGACGGCGTTTCGCCAAACCCAGCATGTTGATGGCACCCAGCACCGAAGTTTTGGTTGTTGACACCGGGTCGTTCTGATAATGCACCGGGCTGGCAGGGCAAGCCAAGTTAAAGATACGATCAACTTCAACATACAAAGGCAACCACACATCGTGCCGGATGAGTTCAAAGTTTTTCTTTTCAAGTAAATGCCGGATGTTGTCTTTGTTGCCGGTACGGAAGTTATCTACACATAGCACTTCATGGCCTTCGTTTACCAATCGCTCGCTTAAATGCGATCCTATAAAGCCTGCGCCTCCTGCAATCAATGTTGTAGATTTCATGCTTTCCTTTTTGGTTGATTATCGTACCGAGTTTGCCACATCCCCGATAGTGCGGTTTCAAAATTTTGCGCAAAGCGTGATACATCGAACACAGGCGAGGCTAATACCTGTTGGCGCAAGCCGGCGCGCAGGGCGGCCAAGCGCTCAAGATTGGACACGAATGCCACGGCTTTGGCCACATAGTCATCTTCATCTGCGGCAATCCAGTCGGGCAACCCGGCGTTGAGTGCGATGGTTTCTCCAATATGTGAGAGGAAACGATCACCACGGCGAGTGATGATAGGCACCCCCATCCATAATCCTTCCACACTGGTGGTGCCGCCAGGATAGGGAAAGGGGTCGAGAGCGATATCCACCGTGCGATAAGTCGCCAGCAGTTCGGCTCGGGGTGCTCTACCTTCCAACAGAATCCGATCAGGCGAAATCCCACGTTCGGTAAAGCGCTGACGGGTGTTATTGCACACCACAGGGTCATTCAGTTGTTTTGTTTTAAGGAGCAGCCGTGAGCCGGGTACGGCATGGAGCACACGAACCCATAAATCAACCACGGCATCGTTCATCTTGGCTAAATTATTGAAACACCCGAACGTAATGTAGCCTGCTGTGAGTGCGGGTAGTGGAGACACATCCACAGAGTGTGTAGGTTCAGTAAAACACAAATAACTTTCGGGCAGCCGCCAAATTGTTTCTGTAAAGCAAACTTCTTCAACACGCGGCGCAACATACGGGTCAGCCAACAGGTAATCCATTTCAGTCACACCTGTGGTAGCGAAATACCCCAACCAACTGACTTGTACCGGTGCTGGCTTCCAGGCGAACACCGGCAGGCGGTTGTGCGCGGTATGGCCGGAAAGATCAAGCAGAATATGCACGCCATCGGCATGTACCAGGCGGGCAGCGGCTTCATCACTCTTTCCTGGCAGGGGCTTCCATGCAGAAAAGTACGGCTTGATGCGCGCCGTGAGATCGTCTTCCTTGTTGTACGTCGGATAAGCGATCAACTCGATGCGGGCAGGATCGATATGGGCCAACAGTCCTTCCAGAAAAAAACCTACTGAGTGACTCCGAAAATCTCCTGACACCAGCCCGACACGCAGACGTTCGGGCCGGGCTGCACACCGCCAATCAGAAAATGGCGCAGTCACTTTCTTTGCCACCATCCGGCCATATTTTCGAGCTTCTTGCAGGCAGTATTCAGGAGAGTGGTCGGTATAGTTCAGTACGAACAGCAGGTTGGTTTGCGCCTCGATGTAATCCGGCTGGATTTCCAGTGCCCTTCGATAGCATGTCAATGCGCCATCCAGTTGTCCAAGGTCTTTGAGAGCAACGCCCAAGTTGTAATGGGTCTCGGCGAAATCAGGCTTGAGTTTCACTGCTTGGCGGCAGTGGTCCACGGCTCCGTCGAATTGCCCGAGCTCATTCAAAATGCTGCCCAGGTTGCTATGCGCCTCGGCAAAATCAGGTTTGATCTCCAGAGCATGGCGGTAGCCCTCCACTGCTTCATCTAGCCGCCCGAGGGATTTCAGGACAGCACTCAAGTTGTAATGTGCTACTGCGGAATCTGGCTTTAGTTCCAATACACGGCGGTAACTTGTAACTGTATCTTCGAGTTGCCCTAGCTCAATGAGGACAGCACCCAGATTTTTGTGAGCTTCAGCGAAATCCGGCCTGATCTCTACCGCCTTGCGGTAGCTTGCTACCGCATTGTCCAGTTGGCCGAGCTCCTTCAGGGCATTGCCCAGGTTGAAATGCGCATCAGCGTGATTTGGATTGATCTGCAACGCACGGCGGTAGCTGTCCACCGCGCCGTCAAGTTGCCCGAGGTCTTTCAAGGCAGAGCCGAGGTTGTTGTGTGCGTCCGCGGAGCCGGGTTTGAGCTGCAATGCACGGCGGTAGCTGGCCACTGCGTCGTCGAGTCGCCCGAGGTCCTTCAGGGCATTGCCCAGATTGCTGTGTGCTTCGGCGTAGCCGGGGTTGAGTTTCAATGCGCGGCGGTAGCTGGCCACTGCATCGTCGAGTTGCCCGAGGCTTTTCTGGACCACACCCAGATTGAAATGCGCTTCGGCATCATTGGGCATGAGTTCCGCGGTCTTCTGAAAAGCCGGAAGGGCATTCTTGCCCTGCATCTGCAGGGAAGCACCCAGCAGTTTCCAGGCAAAGCCGGAATCTGGATACTGCCCGGCCAGTGCGCTCGCCCGGCTTTCCAGTTCCGCATAACGCCCGGTGTTGAACAGGGTGACGAGCGCGTTGAATTCGGCAGGGGTAGGTGCCGGAGCACGGGACGCGGCTTTCCCCTCGCAACAATGCTTGAATTTCTTTCCGCTGCCGCAACTGCACGGGTCGTTTCTTCCTGGCTTCATCTGCATCGCTGTTGGATCAATCGGTTGTCTGGTATCTGGATAGCATAAAGCATTGAAGGTTTCTCTGAAAAGACACGAAGAGTCGGGATTTGAATGGACGTTCAGAGTGCCACAACTTTCCAATGCCGGTATACCGCGCAGTGTTCCAGCATTTCTGCTTGCGGTCAACGTGGCCCTGTGTGATTCTATGCCTGGTGCAGGGCGAACCTGCATGGCGATAAAATCCAGGGGCGCCCGAGCCGGGAGATTTTGCCAGGCTGAAATAATGGATCTTGTACGATCCATCTGATCTCTTGCTGCCTGAACGCCAAGCTTTTTTACAGTCGTGAAGCGAAGATGTTCATAGGTCATTTCGGAGTGGGTTTTGGCGCCAAGGCTGTTGCCGGGAGGGTCTCCCTGGGCACGCTCTTGCTGGCTGCCCAGTTCATCGATCTGTTGTGGCCCACGCTTCGCGATGGCATGTGAGAAAAGGCAATGCGCTTGTCTTTGAATTACAATCCCGCCCATTCATCCAGCCGGAATCCATCATGCAACAACTTACCCTTATCCGCCCTGACGATTGGCATCTGCATCTGCGCGACGGCGCGCTGATGCAGTCAGTCGTGCAAGACACCGCGCGGCAATTCGCCCGTGCGATCGTGATGCCCAATCTCAGGCCGCCGGTCACCACCACCGCACAGGCGCAAGCCTACCGTGAGCGCATTCTGGCTGCGCTGCCGGCAGGGTCGAGATTCGAGCCGCTGATGACCTTGTATCTCACCGACAACACCGCGGCTGAGGAGATCCGGCGCGCCAGACAAAGCGGCATGATACATGCGGTCAAACTTTATCCCGCAGGCGCGACCACCAACTCCGATGCGGGAGTGACCGACATACGCAGGGCCTATCCGGCGCTGGAAGAGATGCAGCGCTGCGGGATGCCGCTGCTGGTGCATGGTGAAACGACCGATAGCAGCGTGGATGTGTTCGACCGCGAGGCGGTATTCATAGCCCGGACCATGATTCCGCTGCTGCAAGACCTGCCGCAACTGCGCGTCGTGTTCGAACACATCACCACCCGCGATGCGCTGCAGTTCGTGCAGAGCGCGCCGGAGCATATCGCCGCGACCATCACCGTGCATCATCTGCTGTACAACCGCAATGCGATGTTCAGCGGCGGAATGCGTCCGCATTACTACTGTCTGCCGGTGTTGAAACGCGAAGTGCATCGCGAGGAGTTGGGCAAGGCCGCCATCAGCGGAAATCCGAAATTCTTTCTCGGCACCGACAGTGCGCCGCACGCGCAACATACCAAGGAGAACGCCTGCGGCTGCGCCGGCATTTACACCGCACATGCTGCCATCGAATTGTATGCCGAAGCGTTTGAGCAACTCGGTGCGTTGGACAAGCTGGAAGGCTTCGCCAGTTGCTATGGGGCGGATTATTACCGTTTGCCGCGTAACTCCGGCAAGATCACGCTGCGCAAGGAAAGCTGGCAGGTGCCGGACAGCCTGGCGTTCGGCGAACATCGGCTGGTGCCGCTGCGTGCCGGAGAAAAAGTAACCTGGAAGATTGACGGTTGATATCATCGTTCCCACGCTATGTGTGGGAACGATGATGAGAATCGCGGATGCAATCCGCTCCCACAACTGTTGGTATCCAAGGTGTGGTGTATTATTGAGCTTTACATAATTCATGACTGTTAAGTGATTTACCGTAGGGCGTAGCCCGACCTACGAGATGCGGAGACTCTGTCTTCAAATATGTAATCCTCAATAACCTGAAAAACTCAGTTCACCACGAAGAACACGGAGATCACGAAGATTTTTCATGGCGTTGCGTGTTATTGGAAGCTCACCGGCATGGTGATGCTCGTATTCTGCCGGTGCATTGTTTTTCTTCGCGTTCTTCGTGCCCTTCGTGGTTCAACTACGGTTTTAAGGATAACTGGTTATTTCCGTTTCATCGCCGCTTCGATCTGCTGGCATAGTGTTTTCAGGATCTTGATGCGCGCGAAGTTCTTGTCGTTGGCTTCCACCAGTGTCCATGGCGCGAGCTCGGTGCTGGTGCGGTCTACCATGTCGCACACCGCGTGTTCATACTCGTTCCATCTTTTCCGGTTGCGCCAGTCTTCATCGGTGATCTTGAAGCGTTTGAAGCCGGTCTTTTCGCGTTCCTTGAAACGCCGCAACTGCTCGTCTTTGGTGATGGTCAGCCAGAATTTCACCAGCACCGTGTTGTTCCTGACCAGTTGCTCCTCGAAGTCGTTGAGCTCGCCGTAAGCACGCATCCAGTCAGCTTCGGAACAGAATTTCTCGACGCGTTCCACCAATACCCGCCCGTACCATGAACGGTCGAAGATCGTCACGCGGCCGGTGCGCGGGATGTGCCGCCAGAATCGCCACAGATAAGGCTGCGCGCGTTCCTCTTCGGTGGGCGCGGCGACAGGGATGATGCGGTAGTGACGGGCATCCAGTGCGCCGGTGATGCGGCGTATCGCGCCGCCCTTTCCGGCTGCATCCGAACCCTCGAACAGCGCGATGACCGACATGCTGCGGAAACGCTCGTCGCGTGTGAGCAGGTTGAGCTTGCCCTGATATTTCTCCAGATCCGCATCGAATTTCTTCCTGGTGATCTTCTGCGTCATGTCCAGTTTGTCGAACACGTCCAGGCGATCGATCGCGGCCTGCAGCGGCGGAGCATTGGAAGGGACCGGCTGGGCGGGATGATCCAGTCGCTTGCGCAGCGCTTGCAGCAATGTCTTTCCGGTAGTCAGGCTGCGATAGCGCGGGTCGGCGCCCTCGACCACGATCCACGGCGCTTCCGCGGTGCTGGTCGCGCGCAATGCATGTTCGGAGACCTTGCGGAATTTGTCATACAGCTTGAAGCGCTCCCAATCCAGCTCGGTGACGCGCCAGCGCGTCTTGGGATCCTTTTCCAGGCTTTTGAGCCGCTTGCGCTGCACATCCTTGGCGAGGTGGAACCAGAATTTGACGATCAGCGCGCCCTCGTTGGTGAGCATCTTCTCGAAGCGGTTGATCTCGTCTATGCTCTGGTCCAGAGCGGAAGCCTTGATCTTGCCCATGACGCGCCGCACGATGGGAGCGGTGTACCATGAGCCGAAGAACACACCGATCTTCCCCTTTGGAGGCAATGCGCGCCAGAACCGCCACATCGGCGGACGCTCGCGCTCTTCATCCGACTGCTCACCCATCGCATGTGCGACGATGTGACGCGGATCCATCCAGGCGTTGAGCAGATTGACCGTCTCGCCCTTGCCCGCACCATCCACGCCGCCGATCAGGATGATGACCGGAAATTTGGCTTTCTGTGCCAGGTCGAACTGGGCGTTAAGCAAATCTTCGCGCAACTGCGGCACTTCTGCATCGTAAGTGGCTTTGTCTATCCTGTGACCGAGCTCCGCAGATTCGAACATGACTTCTCCCGGGCTAAGCTAGCCCTATAAAAAATCCGGTGTGATGACCAGGCGCAAGGTGATGTGTGCCGAGTCTTCGCGTTCGCGGCGGTTGAACCACCACAATGCACCCTTTTTGATGCTTAACGAATAGCCATCGCAGCCGAGCAGTTGTGCCGCGACTTCGCCCAAAGCCGGCTGATGTCCGACTACCAGCACCGTACCGCCCGCATCCGGCCAGCGCGCCGCGTGCAACACGGCTTGCGCCGAAGCGCCTGGAGCGATGGTGGGAGCAAGCGTGAAATGACTGGTGAGAGCTGTCGCGGTCTGCTGGGCGCGGGTGGCAGGGCTGGCCAGAATGCGGCAGTCATCAGGCAAATGCGGGCGCAGAAAATCAGCGATCTTTCCGGCCTGTTTGATGCCCCTGGGGGTAAGTTCGCGGGCGTGATCCGGTGTTCCATCCACGGCTTCCGCGTGTCGCCACAGAATCAGATCCATTTGCCCCCCGAATATTACATTTTGTTTGCGAGCGTATACCGTATACACTGTTTGTGCTACTTTAATCCCAAGGAGATAACATGACAACCAAAAAGAAAGCCAGTGCGCCGGCGAAAAAAGCGCCGATGAAGAAAACCGCCATCCCTGCAAAAAAAATGACAAAGTCAGCGGCCGGACCATCCGTCAAGAACGCGCCTCGACCGGCCGCGAAAAAACCGAAAAAGGAACATAAAAAGAAAGTGGTGCGTGACAGCTTCACGATGCCGCAAAGCGAGTATCAGAAGATAGCCGAGATCAAGGCGGTCTGCCTGAAGGCGAGAATGCATGTGAAGAAAAGCGAAGTATTGCGCGCCGGCCTAAAGGCTTTGGCCGGACTCAATGCCACGCAATTGAAGCGCGCATTGAGTGAGCTGGAAAAGATCAAAACCGGACGGCCGAAGAAACACTGATTCCCGTTCATCCTGGAAAAAGCAGTTGTCCACGAAAGGCACGAAAAACACAAAATAGGGTAAGCAGGTATTTCGCCGCAAGGCGGAAGCTCGCAAAAAATTCAAAGCATTTCATGCTGCCAAGTGGTAGCCAATGGGTAAGTCGCCTAGCCCCCAGGGTAAATTTGTTCCCGGCGAAAAATGTAGGGTGGATAAGCGCAGCGCATCCACCTTTTTGAGCTGGCATGGTGGATGCGCTGCGCTTATCCACCCTACTACTTTTTGATTGCACAAGGTTCATAAAAAATCAGTCATCGTTGATTTTTAGAACAAATCCGCAAGAACAAGTTTACCCTGGTCTAGCCTCTGCAACATCTTGTTTTACTTCGTGCCTTTCGTGTTTTTGCGAGTTATTGCCCTTGGGCAATAACCCTGCGAAAACCAATTCGTGGATGAATTACCGTTTTTAGGTTCATCTATTCGAAGGAACCGTGTCCGGGTTTCCACTGCCGCAGAAACTGAAGGATCAGGCCTGGGAAGCGGGCGGGTTGCCGGTCTGGTCGCTGCGCCGGCGCCGGATCGGGATGCGGTAACACAGGAACAGGATACCGATGACCGCCAACTGGGTCATCAGCGTTTGTGTGGTCGGGAGCACACCCAGCATGGGTAGCGAGATGAAATTGACGGGGCTGATCGCGACGATGCCCGCTTCCTGCAGCGAAGCAACCCCCTGACCGGCGAAAATCACGGCCAGTATCGCCAGCAATATCGACGTGCCCGAAAAGAATGCGTTTAGCGGCAGCCTGATGCCGAAGCGGAACAATCCCCAGCCGATAGCCAGCAGTGTCAGTACGGCCGCCAACATGCCGCTCCACAGCGCGGGTCTGGTGCTAGCGCTGGTCTGCGCCCAAAGAGCCTGGTAGAACAACACGGTTTCGAAGAGTTCGCGATACACGGCGAAGAAGGAGATCAGCGCGAGCGCCCACAGGGTCTTTTTTTCCAGTGCGGTACCCACTTTGTCTTTCAGGAATTTCTGCCAGGCCTGCGCATGTATCTTGTCGTGTAGCCAGAACCCCACGTAGATCAACATGGCCGAAGCAATCAGCGCGGTGACCCCCGAGGTGATTTCCCGGCCGGCACCTGATATATCCACCAGCCAGGTTGCCGCCACCCAGGTGAGCATGCCCATCAGGAGCGCGCCTCCCCAGCCGGCATGGATGTAGGGCAATGCGTTGCGCTGTCCGCTCTTCACGACGAAAGCAATGACTGCCGCCAGCACCAGGATCGCCTCCAATCCTTCGCGCAGCAGGACGAATAGCGAGCTGGCGAAGGCCCCGGTGATCGAGAGTTTGCCCTCTCTCAGCAACTCTTCAGCTTGACTGAGCATACCCTTCGCCTGTTCGATTTTCATTGTCAGCGTTTCAGCGGGGGCGCCGTCATTGATGAGTTGGCGTATTGCCATCATCTCGCGTTCGATGTCGAGGCGAAGCTGTGCATCAAGGTTGTCGAGGCCGATCTCCATCGGTTCGAAACCCTCCAGATAGGCGGCGATGGCAAAGCGTTGCGCCCCCGCCAGATCTCCGGCACGGTAGCGGGACAGCGCATGGTCGAGTTGCTCGGTGGCGAATATCAGGGTGACGCGCCGCGTCGCCATGAGTGCCTGCGGCTCGGCGCGCAGGTAGGCGAAAACCTCTCTGGCATTTTCGCCGTGTTTGATGACGACCTCATTTGTCGTCAGCGTGGTAAGCGCAAGCAAGCTCGGCACGGCACCCTGAAAATCACGCTTCTCCCAGAGCTTGCGTCCCAGTTCAAGACGTTCCGCCGGGGTGCGTAAATTGGAAACAAAAAACCCGAGTGCCCAACGTTCATCATCGGACAGTTGTGGATATCCTGCCATTCCTGTGCCCGCAATGCCCAGGGAAATAGTATTGTAAAGGCCATAGACGCTACGCTGGCCCATGCGCGCCGCATCCTGGAAATTAGCCGGTTTCGGGTCGAGCATTTTGCCCTCCGGCCCATCACCATGCCCTGCTGCACCATGGCACTTTACACACAATTGCCGGTACAAAACTGCCGCCCGCTGGGAATCCGGGACTTGCCGCGGAGACACGGGAACATTGTAAGTAGCGATGATTTTCCTGCGTAGTTGCTGCGCTGAAACACTGACCTGATCGGCAGGGACTTTCTCATTCACACTTTGGGCCAGTTCCTTGGCATCCTTGACCAGATCCGCTTGGAGCGGATGTCTGGGCAGTCCGGCCAACAGTTTTACGGACTGTCCCGCGAATTCGGCTTGCTCCTTGTACTCGCCCTCGTTGAGCACCTTCCCGAGCAATACCGCTCCGCCATAATCCACGCTCAGATAATCGAGCATATGCAGGACGGTTTGGGCTTCCCGTTCGGATGTTGCATCGGCATAAGCGGCCGGCATCAGCATGATCAGGAAAGATGCTGTGATTGCGGCGGGAATCATGCGGATCGATTTGTGCGACATAATGAAACTCCTTGTGCGAGGCGGCAGCCATGCATTTCTTCTTGAAACAATAGCAACAATCCAGTTGAGATGGTTTTGTATTGAGAATAGTTCTCATCTTACATGATAACTATTCTCATGTGCAAGCGATTTGTGTATGATAGTTATAAATGCAAAGCATACATATATGGTGAGTATTATGAGTAGGGTTCCGGCATTAGTCAAAAGTATGGGGTAGGCTGGAGGGCAATCAGCGTAGTCATGCCGGCTGCAAGCGATACTGCCGGGACACTGCGCGAACAATTTGCACGTGCAGGGCAATGGATCCTGTCCAATATCGATCCGCAATCACCGCAAGCTACTGTGGAGTTACCGCATGGAAAGCCAGGATCTGCGCAATGCCGGCCTTAAGGTCACCGTTCCACGCGTCAAGATGCTTGAGCTTCTCGAAAAAGCCCGGGACCGGCACCTGACCGCTGAGGCCATCCACCGGCTACTGCTCGAAGCCGGCGAAGAGATTGGTCTGGCAACCGTGTATCGTGCGCTTACCCAGTTCGAGGCCGCGGGACTTGTCACCCGGCACCACTTCGAGGGTAGCCAGGCTGTCTTCGAGTTGGAGCGCGGTACGCACCATGATCACATCGTCTGCATACACTGCGGGCGGGTCGAGGAATTCTACGATGAGGTCATCGAGAAACGGCAGCATTCGATTGCCGAGAAACTGGGCTTCAAACTGCGCGACCATACCATGACGCTTTACGGCGAGTGCAGCGAACCGGGCTGCCGGGCCAGACAAAATAAAAGCAAGAAATAAAGCCGGACATTGAATTAGGTAATTAGGGCGTTTCGTAACCAGAGTATCCTAGGAGATACTTATGGTTACTGGGGTTCATACAGTTTTTAGTTGTGCGACCAACTTTTTGAATGGTCGCAAGTGCATTTTTTGCGGTTCTTTTAAGACGACAAAG
>DATBWQ010000217.1:0-7793 GCA_036514695.1 Gallionella sp.
TTTATCAACTCGCGTCGAAAAATGAACATTTTTGGGGGTGCTTCTACCCTTCACCAGTTACTAAAAATCGCTTGTAGCGCGTTCTGAGAGGTCGATATTTTTGGTAACTCTGTAAGGCCGATAAATTCAACAAACTGTTAAGCCTCCCCTGACAAGGGGAGGTTTGGAGGGGTTGGTTCGCGAAGATTCAGGTGTTACATGGTACTAGCCCGATAGTAATACGATTTCCGGAATTATGCCCATCATTGCTCGGGTATGGGGACATCATTTATCCGTCCGGTTGAACACGCCATCCCAATCCTGCGCAGGAGGGTTTTTCCTGAAGTACTCGCAACGTTCCAAATATATCCCGCTTGGCCCGTCCCCGGGAATCTCTTTCAGCACGGAAGCAAAGCATCTTTCCGCCTCATCCCAGTTACGCGCCCGATAGAACGCCAGCGCCGCGGCAAATTCCGCTATCCATTTTCCCGCCGGCTCTGACAAAGTGCCCAGCAACTGGTATATGGTAATTGCATCCTGTTTGCCTACCACCCTGATCTTGTCCAGTTCCCGGTAGCGATAGCTATCTGATGTTTTCAGACAAGTGCTCTCGCCGATCAGAAAATCCACCCCGTAATATTTCGCCGTGCCCTCGAGCCGGGCCGCCTGATTTACCGTATCGCCGATCACCGTATATTCCATCTTCTTGCCATGGAATCCGATATTTCCCGCCACCACCTCGCCAGACTGGGCACCGCCGCGTATCGAAAATGGCTCCACGCCCTCCTTTGCCCATTTGACACCCAGCAGCGCCAACGCCTCTTTCATGGACAGCATACAGGCAACGGCAAGTTTGGCGTGATCCGGCTGTGCCAGCGGCGCGCCCCAATAGACCATGATGCCGTCGCCGATGAACTTGTCCACCGTTCCGTCGAAGCGGTCGATCACCTGAACCATCGCAGCGAGATACTCATTCAGCCTGGCGACGACCTGCTGGGGAGAGTGCTTCTCGCTGAAGGCGGTAAAGCTCTTGATGTCGGTGAAGAGTACCGTCACGTCCTTGTTGTCGCCGCCTATCCTGGCCGCATCGGGGTCTTTCTCCAAACGGGCGACCAGTTTGGCTGACAGGTAACTGGAAAACATCGAGCGCATCTCCCTGGCACTCTGCTCCAGCACCAGATAGCGGAAGCTGCCTCCCGTCATCAGCGCAATCATCGCTGCCAGCGGCGGATAGATCATGCTGACCCAGTGGCCCTGGAGAAACAGCCAGTAGCTCAGCCACAAATAGCCCGTCGCGAGCAGGAATGTCGCGGGGATGGCGCCATACAGACGCAGGCGCATGGTCAGATAGAAAGTAATTGACCCCAGCAGCACGATGAGCGCGATGTCGAACAGCGCCTCCAACCCGGTCTGACTGATGAAGCGGCCGCTGATGATGTTATCCGCGACTGTCGCATGCACTTCCACCCCGGGGGTGTTTTTATGGAACGGGGTGACGCGCATGTCGTAGATGCCAAGCGCCGTGGCGCCCATAAACAGCACCTTGCCTTTTAACAGCGCGGGGTCTATCCGCTTGTTGACGATGTCGGTGAAGGAATAGCGCGGATAGTTGCCCGGCGGCCCCAGATAGTTGATCCACATCGAGTAATTCTCGTCCACCGGGATATCTGTTTTGCCCAGACTGATCCTGAACGAACCCGGCACGAATTCCTTTTCGCCCAATGCCGCCATCGCACCCAGCAGGCCCAGCGAGGGTATCAGCTTGCCATCCGCCTCTATAAGGAGTTTGTTGCGGCGGTTCACACCGTCGTCCTCGGGCAACAGATTGATGTGCCCTATCCCTGCCGCAGCACGCTCGATCTCGGGACGGGAATGCGTGCTGCCTATCACCCGGAGATCCTTGTCCAAATCGAAGACCACCGCCAGTCCGACATTGCCGGCCTTCCTGATCGCTGCCGCAAAGGAGCGGTCTATCGCTTTTGTCTCCTGTTCCGGAAAGAATGCGTCGACCAGCAACACCTTGGCGCCTGCAGCCGAAAGCCGCTCGATAAGCCGCACATATTGGCTTCTGGTCCAGGGGAATCGCCCCAGTTCGGCGACACTCTTGTCATCGATAGCGACGATGGCAATGTCGGCACTGGGCGGAATGGCACCGCGCAAATTCCTGAACCTCAGGTCATAGGTCTTGGCTTCAAACGCCTCGAGGAACGAATTCTGGCTGTAATAAAGCGCGACAACGGCGAATACCGAAATAAAGGCAAGCAGAAATGGCGCGGCCTTTGCATCCCTTGCCAGCAAATTTTTCTTCAGCAATGACCAGACCATACCGTTTTCATTATTGAGGGTGGAATTTAGTTGGCGGTTACTATCGATTTTCGGCCATGATGACAATAAAGCAGTAGCAGTAGGATGTGGTGAGGCACGAACCGCATCATTTAACGCGAGCGATGCGGTTCCTTCGTCACCGCATCCTACCGTCCAACATTTGGTTCCGGCTTGTCCGGCTTGGGTTTAATGGAACCTTGGGGCCATGATGACAATAAAGCAGTGCCATGACAAGCCTAAACTGATGACGGCCGGACTTCCTGCGGTTCGGCGCATCCATCCTGAAGAGACCCGGGGATCGATACCGCCCGCTTCGATTCGGAGTATATTGCCCACCGGATTGGCGATACCATCCTTAGTCCATTTTCAATTTGAAAATGACGCTTTGGTGGGAGCGGCCTCCTGGCCGCGATCAAGCTTATCGCGGCCAGGAGGCCGCTCCCACAGAAGAAATTCTTCTTGTTTCAAATTAGAATTACTCAGCGGCGATGCCGCCAACGAATAATTTCCCGGGAGGAGCGATCATGGCGCTGCTATTCTCTAAAACCACGCTGGGTACACTCAAGCTGCAGAACCTCCTGGTCATGGCGCCGATGACGCGCAGTCGTGCCGCCAACAACATCCCGAACGATCTCATGGCACAGTATTACGGGCAGCGGGCAACCGCCGGCCTGATCATCACCGAGGGCACCTCGCCGTCGCCCAATGGGCTGGGCTAACCGCGCATACCGGGGATATTTTCCGCGGCACAGATCGTGGGGTGGAAGCGCGTCACCGATGCGGTGCACGCCCGGGGCGCGAAGATATTCATCCAGCTGATGCACTGCGGGCGCATCGGTCATGTCCTCAATCTGCCGGCGGGCGCGCGCATTCTGGCGCCGTCGGCGGTGGTTGCCATCGGCGAGATGTACACCGATGCCGAGGGTTTGAAGCCGCACCCGGTACCGCTGGCGATGAGCGACGCGGATATCAGGGCTGCCATAGAGGAATTCGCGCAGGCCGCGAAGAACGCGCTGGCGGCGGGATTTGATGGCATCGAACTGCATAGTGCCAATGGTTATCTGCTCGAGCAGTTCTTGCGCCCGAACTCGAATCAGCGCACGGACCGTTACGGCGGTTCGATCGAGAACCGCGCGCGTTTTGTGCTCGAGGTCGCCGACGCGGTGACCGGCGCGATCGGCAAAGACAAGGTCGGCATACGCCTGTCACCGTTCGGCGTGTTCAACGACATGCCGTTGTACGACGCGATGGAGGCGGATTACACATATCTTGCGCAACAGCTCAATGCACGCGGGCTGGTCTACATCCACCTGGTCGACCATTCGTCCATGGGAGCGCCACCGGTGCCCGCCTCAATGAAGGCGACGTTTCGCAGCGTGTTCAAGGGCGCGCTGATCCTCTCCGGCGGCTACGATGCGGCGCGCGCCGAAAGCGATCTGGCCGCAGGCAGAGGCGATCTGATCGCCGTGGGTAAGCCGTTCCTCGCCAACCCGGATCTGGTTGCCCGATGGAAGATCGGGGCGGCGCTGAATGCGCCCGACATGAATACTTTCTACACGCCCGGACCGAAGGGATATATCGATTATCCGGAGATGGGTTGATAGCAGCAGGGTGCCGATGTGGCGGTGCTATCAGTGTGCCTTGTGCAGGCGCGGACCATCTGATCTTCGGCAACAGCCGAGTAATCAGAACTCAATCGAAGGCCTGCTTTGCTTGAGGATACTTACTTCTTAAGATGGATAATTATCGATGATGTGCCTGGTCTGCGACCCGGCCGGGAATCAGGCGACCGCCTTGACCACGACATAGAATCCCTTGTCGCGTAACT
Organism: Gallionella sp.; assembly: GCA_036514695.1. Lineage (GTDB taxonomy): Bacteria > Pseudomonadota > Gammaproteobacteria > Burkholderiales > Gallionellaceae > Gallionella. The sequence goes on from DATBWQ010000217.1 coordinate 4,133, forward strand.
CTTGTGCCTTACCCATGTCAGCCACAAGCGTATAGCGCAGGACACCGTGATAATAGACGCATAGTTTGAACATAAAACCCTCTGCCTGTTTGATTACCTTTTAACAAGCGGCACCGCTTCGTGACGGTCCCGCATCTAAACTGCCACAAAGTCAGCGCTGATAAGAGTACATCTTCCTCAGGAATATCTCCGAGACCGCCGTCGAAATATCAGCCGGTGTATTTGACACGGCAAGTTCCGCTGCCACGGACATCTCCTCATCGGTCGGGACCTGCAGTAGTTGCTCGCAAACCAGCGCGACGGCAGGATTCCAGCCGGCGCACATGATCTCCTCGCCGTACTCGATCTCCATCGCATCCTGTTCGATTTCGTAGCTGCTCATGTCCATTGTGGTACCCATGACACACCTCCTTCGCTTTGCTTCGCATTACGGCTTGCTACTGCCGAATCTAAATTTGCCGCCTTGATAACTACCGAGCATATTACATGCCAGAATAAGCAATTATCGCGCGAGATGGCGAGAATGCTGGCTTGGATGGCATCAAGAAGAGATACCTGAGATGACTGAAAAATATTGGAATTGGTAAAAGCTTACATTTTTCGTCTCATTATTGAGAAAAATGATCCATTGAAATGACTGTCCATATTATTTTCCGCCCCATGTTTTTCTTCACAAACATCGTTGCCTCCGACCCGGGCTGAGGACTAACATCCGGAAGTGCAACCATCATGCGAGTTTGAAATGCCCAGATGCGAAATGCCCGGAGGCAAAATGACAAGAAAAGCCGGCCTGCTGTTTCTGTTGTGCATGGCTCTTTTGCCGGCGCATGCCGGCGTGGCAGCGCTGGCCTACAAGGAGCAAGCACTTACGCTGGACGGCGAGCGCCGCACGGTGCGCGTGCCCAGTGGTTACCGGCTGGAACTGCTCAGTTTGCTGGATGCCCCTCGTATGCTCAGCTTCGCCGCCAACGGCGATCTGTTCGCCGGCTCGAAATCCGGCAAGGTGTACCGGCTGCCTCCTCCCTATACCAAACCGGAAGTGCTGGTGCAATTGGATGACTATCCGCACAGCGTGGCGTTCCGGCAGCATGAAATATTGATCGCGCAGACCGATGGTTTGTATCGCGCTCCATACCGGCCCGGGCAGGCCAGGATTCCGGCTGATTCGGTGGAGTTGCTCGCCGCCCTGCCGGGTGGCGGCGGGCATAACAGCCGCACGGTCGGGGTGGGTCCCGATGGGCGGGTGTATGTGAGCCTGGGCATCCAGAGCAACTGCAGCGACCAATATCTGGGCGATGACTATCCGTTCGCTGACCGGCGCGGCGGGGTGCTGGTGTTGCGCGAGAACGGCGGCAAGGCAAGCTGGGAAGTTTTCGCCTCGGGTCTGCGCAACCCGGTCGGCTTCGACTGGCAGCCGCAGACCGGCGTGCTTTATGCCAGCAACCATGGGCCCGACCACCAGGGCTACGATCAGCCGCCGGAATATTTCAGCCGGCTCAACGCAGGCTCGTTCCACGGCATGCCGTGGTTCCAGTTCGATGGCAAACAGATATGGCGCGACGACTGTATTGCCCGCGCGCCTCCCCGCTCTATCAATGAAGTAACGATGCCGGCCGCGACTTTTCCGGCGCGCAATGCACCGATGGGCATGGCTTTTGTGCCTGACGGTGCGATGGACCCGCAATTGGCGCGGGATGCCATCGTTGCGCTGCACGGTTCATGGGGTACGCAGCCCAGCGGCGGTTACATCGGCAGCGCTGCCAGCCGCCGTCCGCCGAAAATCGTGGCAGTGCGCTTTCAGGATGGGCAGGCGCAGCGCGTGAATGATTTGGTCACCGGTTTTCAACTGCCAGATGGCCGACGCTGGGCACGGCCTGCGGGTGTGGCGATCGGGCCGGACGGCGCGCTGTATTTCACCAGCGATAGCGATACCAACGGCTTGTTCCGGCTGAAGCGGATACGCTAACACGGTAACACCTTAAACCACCCCCCCTCAGTCCCCCCTTGTCAGGGGGGAAGCCTTTAAGCCTCCCCTGACAAGGGGAGGTTTGGAGGGGTTAGTTCGCGAAGATTCATGGGTTACATGTTAGTTAGTGGGTGATCCGCTTTGGGGGGTTTGCCCATAACGAAAATTCAAACGTCGAACTGCAATCGCGCCAGCCGCGCATACAGCCCGCCCTGTTTGCGCAAATCCTCGGGGGTGCCGGTTTCGACGATGCGCCCGCGTTCCATCACCACGATGCGATCGGCCTTCTGCACCGTGGCCAGCCGGTGCGCGATGATCAGCGTGGTGCGCCCCTGCATCGCGGCGTTCAGCCCGTGCTGCACCAGGATTTCGGATTCCGCATCCAGCGCACTGGTGGCTTCGTCCAGCAGCAACAACGGCGCGTTCTTCAATATTGCCCGCGCGATGGCGATGCGCTGGCGCTGGCCGCCGGACAAGCGCGTGCCGCGTTCGCCCAGGAATGTCTGATAACCGTCCGGCAGGCGGTTGATGAATTCGTCCACCAGCGCCGCTTGGGCGGCGGCCATCACTTCTTCGTCACCGGCATCCGGGCGGCCGTAACGGATGTTGTCCAGCGCATTGGCCGAGAAGATCACCGGGTCCTGCGGCACGATGGCGATCCTGTCGCGCAGATCGTGCAATGAAAGCTGGCGGATGTCCTGCCCGTTGAAGCGGATGCAGCCATCGCTCACATCGTAATAGCGCAACAGGAGCTGGAACAGGGTGGTCTTACCTGCACCGGAAGGTCCGACCAGCGCGACGCTTTCGCCGGGAGCGATATCCAGCGTGATGCCGTCCAGCGCAGCAGTTTCCGGGCGTGCCGGATAGCGGAAGGTTACCTGCTCGAAGCGGAGCGCCGCCTGTCCGGAACGCGGCAACGGTTGCGGCGCGGCGGCTTCGGCGATGGCAGATTCGGCATGCAGCAGTTCCAGCAGGCGCTCGGCCGCACCCGCCGCGCGCATCACATCTCCCCACACTTCCGCCATCGTGCCCACGCCCCCTGCGACCAGCGCCGCGTAGAGGATGAACGAAGCCAGTTGCCCGCCGGTCATGCTGCCGTCATGCACCTGGTTCGCGCCTACCCACAACACGAAGATGAGGGTGCCCATCACCGCGGTGATGATCAGCGCGGTCATCGCCGCGCGCACCCTGGTGCGCCGGATCGCGGTGACGAAACCCAGCTCCGCGCGGCCGGTGTAGCGCCGGGTTTCGCGCTGCTCCTGCGTGTAGGCTTGCACGGTCGGCACCGCGTTGAGTATCTCGCCGGCCAGCGCCGAGGCATCGGCGATCTTGTCCTGCGATTCACGAGAAAGTTTTTTCAGCTTGCGGCCGATCGCAAAGATCGGCAGCGTCAGCAATGCCATCAGGCCGAGGTTCAGCGAAAACAGATAAAAGCTGGTCACCGCCAGCATGACCATGCCGCCGCCGAACTGGAACACGCTGCGCAAGCCCATCGAAATGGAACTGCCGACCACGGTCTGGATCAGCGTGGTGTCGCCGGTCAGCCTGGACAACACTTCGCCGGTCTGCAAGGTCTCGAAGAACTGCGGCGACTGCGCCAGCACCCGTGCATACACAGCGCTGCGCAGATCCGCCGTGACCCGCTCGCCCACCCATGAGATGGTGTAATAGCGCGCCGACACGGCCAGCGCCCAC
>DATBWQ010000218.1:0-10013 GCA_036514695.1 Gallionella sp.
AGCAGATCGCAAAAATATCAAAAGAGATTCGTTTAAAATTTGGGGGTAGTAGCTACCGCATTCCCAAAAATCCCGGCGATAAAAATAAGAAAGCGGCCAAAGGGCTAACCATCAAAAAGATTGAAGAGAAGCTTAAAGTCAGCCGGTCATACGCTTATAAGTTGTACCGGGAGGTAAATAAGACAGCAAAAAAATAGTCTCATTTTGGGGGTGTAAATGAGACTGGCTAGTCAATATTATCCATTCACCTGCATTGAATTACGTTTAATTCAATGCAGCCTTTTAAAAAAGGAAATAGCGAATGGAACTCACCACAGCGGCTCTGGCGCAACGCTTAGGGCTTCAACCACAAACCTTGCGAGCGGCCGTATGCCGACAAGGAAACTACTTCGGCATTACTCCCGGCAGGCTACCTAATGGGCGCCTGCTTTGGCCGTCTGATTCTTTCGAGCGTCTAGCAACGGGGAAACGCGAGGCCGACAAATGAGCACTCTCGAAAAACCAAACCCAATAGCTCTATCCATACCAGGAGCGGCACAAGCAACATCGCTATCCGAAAGCACAATTGATGCAGCGATTCGCGCTGGCGTTTTGCCGGTACGACGTCACGGCAACCGCACGCTGATACTCATGCGCGATCTGGAGCGCTGGCTAGAATCCCTCCCCGCTGGCCGCCCTACTGCACCGGCACAACTCGAAGGCCGCCGAACTGGCCGCCCGAAAAAAATCATTTCGTGCGCATTGAGTGGTGGCAAGTAGTGAGCGATTCAGGGGGCTGCATGCACCGCTTGATCGAACTTCCCAAGGGAAAGCGCGTGCAAGATGTTCTTCCACAATTTGCTGCTGTAGTCAGCATGGCCAATCCATTTATTGTTGGCGAGCCGTGCCCGATCTGTCCGGGTTGCTCTAAGCCGTTCACGGCATCAAGAAAACCTAGGCAAATAATCAGGCTTTATTCAGTCTCGTCTCTTGTTCCAATCGTTATCCAGTATCGGCTATGTCGGTCATGCTGGTTTCAATGCCGATTAGGCGGAAGCAAGCGCGATGGCGTGCTAGCGGCTATCGAAAATTTTATGGGTGGCAATGATGGCAATTGACCAGTTGCTATCAAAGCCATGGTTCATGGCGTTCTGTACCGGCTGCCAGCGATAAAAAAACCATGAATGAACCTGAAAAAAAAGGCGACTGGATTAACGAAAGATGGGTAAGGATACCGATAGAGCTATTGACAGATCAGCGGTTGACATTTCGTCACATCAAGGTCTTGCTTGCGCTAGCTTTATCTCGAAACGAAAAATCACTTCAATGCAACCCATCGCGTGGATATCTGGCGAATTTTAGCGGAATACACGTATCCCATATCAGCCGCATAACAAGGGAATTGTGCGAATTGGGATGGATTAGCAAGAAAGGCACCGGCGGAAAAAACATGCGAAACAACTACCAATTATTAAATCCCATTACTCAAACCCGCGCTGATTCGGCTACTCAAACCCGCGCTGATTCGGCGCGGCGCAAAGAACAAGAGAATAAAAAACAGAAAGAACAATACGCGAGTCTCGCTGAACTGGGGGTATCAGAAAACGTCATTAAAGATTTTATCTTGCTACGCAAACAAAAGCGCGCACCGATCACCAAAACCTCATTGGATGGAATAAAACGCGAGGCAGCAAAAGCTGGCTGTACGGTTGAAGATGCGATAAGCATCTGCTGTGAACGCGGGTGGGCAGGATTTAATGCGGAATGGATTGCCAATAAGGCCGGTGGTAGCTCAGAAAAAAAGTCTACCAAGGAATGGATATTGTCGGCCGCAGGAATCGAGGAACGAGGTAAGGAGCTTGGAATTATCATGGCGAAAACCGAGACCTTTATCGAATTTAAAACGCGTGTGTACCAAGCGAAAGGGATCACCCCCGAGATGGTGAGAAAGGCCGAGGCCAACCAAAGAGAGTTTGCCAGCGCAATGAGGACGGCGAAATGAGCGCATCCAGTGGAGCGCCAGTAGTTACGTGTTGCGCAACAAGCAGCATACAACCCATTGAAACGAAAGGTACTCCCGCAGCTTTCCCGATACGGGGAATTAGAACCTTGGGTGTGCTCTAGTCATGAGTTTTTACTAAGGGGGTTGTATGGTGTTGATACTACAGGAGACTGCAAATGATGAATGACGAAGCTCGAGCCGCACGCCAGCTGGCGGCGATCACCGATAGCTTGCTTGGTTTGTTCGCGGATTACTGCCAGCGCGCATCATCACCTGACCTGGCTGGCCTCATTCAGGAATACAAGGCGCATCGCCTTAACCTGGTGCTGACGGTTCACGCTTCAATGTCCGGCACCGATTTTATTTGCTGCGCGATGCCGGTTGACGGTGCGCCGTCCGATCTGGTGCAGCTGTTCGCCGTGCATACGATCCCGGCAACGCAGACCGGGAAGGCGCATTGATGGATATCCTCTTGCATGAAAAATTTCCGCCCTCGCCAGTGATGCGCCTCGCGTCTTTTATGGACAGTATTTTTTATAACCAGCCTATCAGCCCTAGCGTGAGGGAATGGCTACTCAAGGCGTTTCTCCACTACCTGCACCACGGCGGCAAAGACCCGCTTGACCGCTTCCTTGGCCTCGCCCCGATCGATGCCGGAACAAGCAGCCTGTCCACCCGCCTTGGATTGTTCAAGCGCAATCTTCACCTGATGGAGGCGCTGCGCAAAATTGCCCTGGATGATTCCGTTACCAGCTGGGGCAGGTGTCAACGGCTTGCCGCCGAGATCACAAAATTTGAAAGCCGCACCTGGAAACTCTATCGGGACCTGCCCGAGCCGACACCCAGCTGGCCAGCGTGGCAGCAAGACCTTTGGCGCGCATACAAAACCGGCGTGCGGATACCGCGCACGGCGCACGCGCTGTATAAAATCCTTAACCAGATTGACGGGGATACAATTAACGCGCCGGGTGCAAAACTGCTTGCGTCTCTAACTCAGACTCAACCAAAATGAAAAAATCCTGGTACAGCATCAAAGCATTATCTGGCAACGCCGCAGCCCTGACAATTTTTGATGACATCGGTTCTTTCGGCGTGACTGCCACGCAGTTCATTGCAGACCTTGCGAGCCTGGGCGACATCCAGAACCTGACGATTCAAATCAACAGCGAAGGCGGAAGCGTTCAGGATGGCGTGGCGATCTTCAACGCGATCAAGCAACACCCCGCCCACGCGACAATTGAAATCAACGGATGGGCGTTGTCTATCGCTTCATTCATCGCGATGGCTGGCGACACCATCCGCATGGCTGGCACCGGGTTGTTAATGATGCACAACCCATGGATAAATGCTGGGGGTGATGCGGCGGAATTACGCAAAACCGCCGACATTCTGGACAAGACCCGCGAAGCGCTTATTTCCGGTTACGCACGATCCGGAAAGAGCCGCGCAGCAATCATCGCGCTGCTTGATGCCGAAACCTGGTTCACCGCCGATGAGGCGTTGGCCGCTGGCTTTGTCGATGAAGTGCAAGCAACCGGCCTTCCCATTGCGGCCAGTTTCAACAGCAGCAAATTTACCATCCCCCAACGCTTTACACAGAAAGGAAACACCGCCATGAATATGCAAATTAATAATCAAACCCAAACCGCCGATGAAATCCGCGCTGCCGCATTGGCTGCCGATGCGCAGCGCCGTACCGACATCAAGTACAGTTTTGGCAAGTTCAAGGATGTGTCCGGCGTCGCCGACTTACAAGCAGCTTGCGAGAACAGCATTCAATGTTCCGCGCAGGATGCCAACACCAAGCTGCTTGCGCACCTGGGCAAGGGCTCCAGCCCCATCAACGGCAATCTCCCCGCGAATTATTTTGACATGCAACCACGCCCAGGCAATGACTTCCAAGAGGCGTGCTCGCAGTCGTTGTTGATCCGCGCCGGCGTGCGCGTGGTAAACCCTTCCCCATTGGTAAAAGACGTCGAGCGCCTTAACCTCACCGCAATGGCGGAAAACATCCTGAGCATGAATGGTAAGCGCGTTCCGGTGGGCCGCGCAGAAATCATCAAAGCGGCTTTGTCTACCAGCGACTTCCCGCTGCTGCTATCTAACACTGCCGGTAAGGCGATGACGCTGGGCTATGACAACGAACCTACGACGCATCAAGTCTGGACCGGTGAAAAAGAAGTGCAGAACTTCAAGCCGCAAAGCTTCGTGGCGCTGTCCGAAGCCCCCGGTTTGTTGGAGGTATTGGAGGGCGCCGAGTACATACACGGCGCGTTCGGCGAAGCTGGCGAAACATTCAGCATCAAGACGTACGGCCGGATTCTGGAGATCACTCGACAGATGTTGATAAACGATGACCTCGCCGCGTTTACCACTATGCCTGCCGCCTTCGGTTCATCCGCCCGCCGCTTGGAAGCTGATCTGGTTTATGCGAAGCTAACCAGCAACCCGAACATGGCGGACGGCGTGGCGCTGTTCCACTCTGGCCACAGCAATCTCGCCGCATCCGGTGCTGCCCTAAGTGTGACTACGCTGGGCGCTGCACGCGCTGCAATGCGGAAACAAAAGGGCATCCTCGCCACGCAATATGTCGATCCTCAGCCCCGTTTCCTGATTGTTCCAGTCGCGCTGGAAAGCTTGGCTGAGGCGTTGCTTTCCAGCTTGGTTTTGTATGGCGCAAGCAACGACTCGAGCAACCTATCATGGATTAAAAATCTGACACTGGTTGCAGATCCGCGCCTTGATGCCAACAGTGCAACCGCATGGTATCTGGCAGCCAGCCCGTCTCAGATCGACACCATTGTGCGCGCATACCTGATGGGGCAGTCTCGCCCATTCTACGAAGAGGAATTGGAATTCGGCCGCGACGTGATGGGCGTTAAGTGCCGCCTCGATGTCGGGTGCGGCGTGATTGATTATCGCGGCTTGTACAAGAACGCTGGCGTATAAGCGATGGACACCGGGCATGGGTGCGGCTGCGCCTATGCAGGAGGAACCGGTAGCCAGCTTCCTTGGCTGGCTTGATGCCTCCACCCATACCGATAATGAGGTGAACTGTGGATGACAAAAAAGGCCGTATTGTTTGGAACCTTGTTCCATACATGTACCTTTTTGATTGCGTCTGGCGTAGTTTCGCATCTGCAGGGAGGGGCGCTGTGCAGGCTGTTCATTTCATCCCCCGCGACGGTCTATTGGTTTGGGACGCGATGGTTTTCGGCTGGAATGTAAGCTTGTATTGGCCAGCAAATGACTAAAAAATCAAGATTACTATATTAATAGGGGCTGATATGGCCGATAAAAAATACAACGTCATCCTCACCGCGCAAGACCAAACTCGCGCCGCGTTCGATTCTGCACGGCGTAGCGTCCAGGGATTAAATAGCGTGCTCGGCACGCTCGGTATAGGGCTATCTGTAGCGGGATTTGCATCCCTGATCAAGGGCAGCATCGATTCCGCCGATGCGCTGGTGGACCTGCACGAAAAGACCGGCACCTCGATCAAGGACCTGGCCGGGCTGAAATTCGCCGCCGAGCAAAACAGCACTTCGCTGGAAGCGGTGGCGATGGCCGGCAAGAAACTCGCCGTCACCCTGTCCGACAAGCCCGAGCTGTTCGCGCGCATGGGTATCACTGCGCAGGATTCCACCGGCGCGATGATCCAGCTCGCCGACGTGTTCGCGGGCATGCCCGACGGCGTGAATAAGACCGCGCTGGCCGTCAAGCTGATGGGCAAGAACGGCGAAGAGATGATCCCGTTCATGAACATCGGCAGCGCTGCCCTGCGCGACTACATCACCAAGGGCCGCGAATACGCCAACGTCAGCGAAGACAGCGCGCGCCAAGCCAAACGATTCAACGACCAACTCGCCGAACTCAAGACGCAATCCGAAGGCAGTGCCATGTCGCTGGCCAACCTGTTGCTGCCGAACCTGACCCAAACCGCCACCGCGATGAACGAGCTGGCGCGCGAAGGCCATCCGGTGCTGGCGCTATGGCGCGCACTGGCCGGCATGGGACAGGTCCCATGGGATCTACTGATGCCGCCGAATAATCTCGCCGAGTCGCTGAAGTCCGCGAACCGTCTGAAAGAATTGAAAAGCGAGCTGGCCGGTATTCAGAATAACCTGGCCGAGACCGGCGGCCGCGGCGGACTGGTTGGCCGCTGGCTGCACGGCACCCGCGAGGAGCAGCTCCAGCAAGTCGAGATACTCAAGAACCAGATCGCCGTGCTGGAAAAACACGGCGCCGAGCTGGACAAAAAAGCGCCGGCGTCTGCAGCCGCAGCAAATTCCGGCAAGGGACGCGCACTGCTTTCCGGTCTCGGTGTTGGCGATAGCGGAATGAACGACGCTATCAAACTGCAGATCGCCCAGGAAAAAGAACTCCGCGACGCCGCGCTCGAAGCGCAAAAAATAATCTACGACATCGATCCGCTTTCCAAGGCAGCGGACTATTGGGAACATCTGGTCGAACTCAAGGACCGTGGGCTGATCACCGAGGAACAGATCGGCAGGGCTTATCTAAAAACCTACCAGGCCGCCGAAGAGTCCGCCAAAAAATCCAGCGAGGCCTGGCAGACCTTTGCCGACAACACCCAGCGCACCCTGAGCGATGTGATCTACAAGGGATTCAACGGTACCTTCGACGACATCGGCGAACTGTTCAAGCAGATGCTGTTGCGCATGGCTGCGGATGCGGCGGCATTGAGTATCACCAGCTCCGCGATTCCGTTTTTAAAGAATTTGTTAGATGGATGGGGTGGTGGCGTGCCGCCGGTCAAGGTATTGCCTAGCGGCGGTGTTCTGACGGCCAACGGCGCAGCGTTCGATGGCGGCATGGCGTCCTTTGCGCGCGGCGGCGCGTTCACCAACGGGCTGTTCAATAGCCCGACGCCATTCCGGTTTGCCGGCGGCGGCGGGTTTAATCTCGGCGTGATGGGCGAGGCCGGGCCGGAAGCGGTGATGCCGCTGACCCGTGGCCGCGATGGCAAGCTCGGCGTGCAAGCACAGGGCGGCGGCGGCATCACCATTTACAACAACCCCACATACAACGTCGATTCGCGCACCGACAGGGCCGAAGTGATAATGAGCATGGAGCGCGTGGCACGGAACAGCAACGCGGAATTGGTAGATAAATTACAACGGGCAGGGGTGATATGAGTGATATCAATAAATTCGACAATAACAACTATCCCCCGGCGCTTACTCCAGAAGAATATCGCTCTTGGATGGTGGCCGCTTTTCACGACACGATGTGGCAAAACGCGCTTGCGGTTCTCGCGCTATCTACCGAAGAGTATGCCAAACAAGTGGGTCAAGTCGTTGGTAGAACGCATCTAGCTAACGTCTTGGCCGGCGTGATGAGCTACATTCGAATTTTTGAACGTGATATTACTGACGGGAAAGATGCTGCCGTGGCTGCCAGCAATCTTGCTCTTTTCCGCGATGCTGAAAAGCGATTGAGATCTGTGGTGAGGTACTGCCTGGATAATGGAGGCTTCCCTGCAGCCCAAAACATCACCGTCGCACCTCACCATCCTATTGAGGCGATTCAAACCTACGAGCGAGACCTGGACACGCTTGAGCTAACCAAGGCGATCACTGTCTATAAATTTGATTGACCGATAAGTTGGAAAGCACAAAACCCGCCATTGAACCGGCGGGGTTTTTTTATGCCTTGTGGAGGGTGTATCCAGATGCAAGCTTTTGGCGTGTTTTCACGCTTGCAAAGGTGTATCCAATAAGGGTGGTGTATCCAGTGGCGTGACCATTTCGACATGTGCACACCGCAAACCCGCATGGCGCATGGCTATGCGCTGGAGCAATACTTTGTTGCCCATGCAAATAAACAGCACTTTCACCACTGGCTTGCGGCTCCTATCTTATTGATTTGTTGTGATTGTAAACTTATCTAGACTTTTCCTAACTTCTGTTTTACACTTCAAAGTGTATCCAAAGTGTATCCAGAGAGGCGATGGACGAGGAAAATATCAAAGTGTTAAGACAACGCGACACCGACTATATGAAAGGGTGTGGCGATGGGCTTTGGCTGCGCGTTCGAACTACCGGGCGCAAGACATTCATCGTGCGCCGCAAACAAGGCGGCAAGACCAAAATCATCACCCTGGGTGACTGGCCTACCATTTCCCTCAGATCTGCAAGGTTCTTGGCTGGATCCGCAAAAACGCCGTCTGATGCTACCGTCAACGACCTGCTGAAACAATACCACGAAGCGGTTATCAGTGGCCATGCCAGACCAAAGCAGTTCGCGTCCTACGCTGAGCGCATCCGCGTGGCGATGGGCACCGTCAGAGTGTCCGAAGTAAAAACAACGCGCTTAGCCGAATTGGTAGCAGAGAGCAGGGCCACACCGCGCAGCGCTGACAGCTTGCGGTCCCACCTCAAGGCGATGTTCAACCTGGCGATCGAGCTGGGCTGGCGTGATGACAATCCCGCTGCCGTAATCGGTGCGCGTGTCACCGGCTACAAATATGAACCGATCACCCGCGTATTGACGCATGACGAGATCAGGCAATTATGGGCATGGACTGGCGACAACGCGGCGCTGCTGCGCTTCTTATTGCTGACTGGGCTCAGGATATCAGAGGCACAGCGCGGACGCGCGGAAGGCCCCTTGTGGCGTGTCGAAAAAACCAAGAACGGCAAGCCGCATTGGGTTTTTCTAAGCGTAACAGCAAGAGCGCAGACGTCTGCACCTTTCGAAGTTTCACCGACCGCCGTGCAGGCCTGGGTGAAGCGCCGCAAAGTCGGATGGACGCCGCACGATCTGCGCCGCACCTTCGCCACCCTGGCGATGGATAACGGGGTGCTGCCGCACGTTGTCGAGAAATGCCTCAACCATTCGCTTGATGGAATGCTCAGGGTATATGCGCATTCTGAAATGTCCGAGGAGCGCATTGCCGCTGCGAAAACGGTTGAGCGTGTGGTATTGGAAATCACTGGGGCGACCGGCAGTGCCGGAAGGAAAGCGGGGCTGCCTGGTGCTGACACACCGAGCAACCCCTAATCAATCGCAACACCCAAAACGGAGGTATTGATCATGACTGAAACTATTTTAACAGCACCAGAGCAAACGGACGAACTGGCTGACATTCAATCCAGACTGGCAACGCTGATGGCAAACGCGCAAGACGATAAATCGAAAAGGCAGATATTCCATCGGATCATTGTACCGCTGACAGATTTATTGCCAGACGTTCCGCCGGCGAAAGAGCCCTCACCCTTGTCGGATAGCGCCCGATGCCTGCTTGACGCAAATGACAAGTTGCACGAGGCGTCTGCCATGGCATCGTTTATCCAATCAATCAGCCTGAACACCCATCCCAATGACTCGCTGCTATTGCAGCCAGGACAACTTGCAGGATTTTACTTTGTGATGAAAAACATGATTGATCGAATCAGGGAAGCTGATGCATTAATCGATAGCGCTAGAAAACAACAGCCAGATGAGGAGGTGTGCCATGTCTGATTCAAGCAAAAGAGAGGAAGCATTTAGCGAAATTAAATCGACTGCAATCGATGGGCTGTTTGATCTGCGCGCAATGGCATTGGCTGGTGCGGCAATGTCTTTTGATTCGGGCGATGAAAAGGTGCTCAACCTTGGGCGGGTAATGAACCAAATCGCTAACTGTGCCGCTGGCTTGATCCGTGAAATTGATGTTGTGCTACCGAAAATCGAAGTGTAAGCAAGAGCGAGTTTGCCGCACCTAGCCCGACGGGGTGAATCGCCGGACACTTCAACCGGCTTGGTGCGGCTCCTATTTGAAGGTGGCACTGTGAAGGGTGTCCCATGAAAACAACAAAGAAAAGTAAGGGTTTTCTTACTCAATGCCTCGAGAATGTGAAGGAATTATTCCCGACTATCACTGATGAGCAGATCGCAAAAATATCAAAAGAGATTCGTTTAAAATTTGGGGGTAGTAGCTACCGCATTCCCAAAAATCCCGGCGATAAAAATAAGAAAGCGGCCAAAGGGCTAACCATCAAAAAGATTGAAGAGAAGCTTAAAGTCA
>DATBWQ010000219.1:0-4573 GCA_036514695.1 Gallionella sp.
AAAGCCCGCCCTACGGTAAATCACTTAACAGTCATGAATTATGTAAAGCTCAATAATTGCTGTGCTGCGGCAAACGGCCAGGTGAATCATTCATGGCCTGCGCTTGCGCACCACCGCCTTGCGCAACTCTTCCAGCAGCAACATGCCGATGCCGAAAGGAAGGATGAACAGCCACACTTCTGCGTCCAGCGGCGATGTGCCGAACAGCGCGTTGCCCCACGGCGTGTAGCCGATCAACAGCAACAGTAGCAATTCAAAGCCTATCCCGTACCAGATCAGGCGATTGCGGCGGTGGCCGCGGCTGAACGCGGACAGGGTGGGGTGGCGGCACAGGAATACGTTGACCACTTGCATCGCGATGATCGCCGACAGGCAGGCCGTGGTGGCCTGCAGGTAGAGGTTGTCGTGGTGCCCCAGCACGGTTCCATATTGCCAGTCGCCGCCGTGCAACACGAAGAAGAATGCCGCCATGCCCGCGATCGCCTCCAGCGGTCCGAGGAACAGGTAGGCGCGTGTCAGCAATCCCCAATTGAGCAACCGTTCGCTGCGCAATCGCGGTGGCCGCCGCATCGTGCCGGGGTCGGGCTTTTCCGCGCCGAGCGCGAGCGCGGGCAGCATGTCGGTGCCGAGATCGACCGCGAGTATCTGGATGATGGTGAGCGGCAGCGGGATCTTGAACAGCACGAATGCCAGATACGGCACCATCTCCGGGATGTTGGAGGTGAGGATGTAGGTGAGGAATTTGCGCAGGTTGTCGAACACCGCGCGGCCTTCCTCGATCGCGCTGACGATGGTGGCGAAGTTGTCGTCGAGCAGGATGATGTCGGCCGATTCCTTCGCGACATCGGTGCCGGAGATGCCCATCGCGATACCCACATCGGCGCACTTCAACGCCGGTGCATCGTTCACCCCGTCGCCAGTCACCGCGACGATCTCGCCCTTGCGCTGCAAGGCCTGCACGATGCGCATCTTCTGGTCGGCGCCGGTGCGCGCAAAAAGCAACTCGGGTTCGTCCAGCAACAACTGCAGATCAGTATCCGACATGCGGCGCAGCTTGTCGCCGGTCACGGCCAGCGGGTTCTGCGCCAGCCCGATCTCGCGCGCCAGTGCGCTGGCGGTTTGCGGATGATCGCCGGTGACCATGATCACGCGGATGCCGGCTGCATGGCAGGTGCGGATCGCTTCGGGGACTGCCTCACGCGGCGGATCGACCAGGCCGATCAGCCCGGCGAAGATCAGTCCGGTTTCGCGCTGTTCGGCGGCGGTGTGTTCTGGCAAGAGGCAATAAGCCAAGGCGATCACGCGCAGCCCGCTTTCCGTCATCTGCTCATGGGCACTCAGCAGCCTGGTGCGGCTGGCGTCATCCAGAGGCAGACGATTTCCATCAAGCAACATCTCGCTGCATAGCGGCAAGACGCTTTCCGGTGCGCCTTTGCAATACAGCATGTGCCCATCCGGCGTATCGCAGATCACCGACATGCGCTTGCGCTCGGTGTCGAATGGGATCTCATCCAGACGCGGAAAGACTACACCATCCGACGGCGTACTTTCCAGCAAGGCCGTTTCCATCGGATCGCCTTGCCACACTGTCTGTCCGTTCTGTTCGACGCGGCGCAGGTCATGGCAATGGCGCATGATCGCGAACAGCGGTTCGGCCCCAATCAACTCATGCGGAGCCGCCAACTCTTCAGGCGCAAGCAGTGCGCCGGAATAGAACACCTGGCGGATGCTCATGCGGTTCTGCGTCAGCGTGCCGGTCTTGTCGCTGCAGATCACGCTGGCTGCACCCAGCGTTTCAACGGCAGGCAGGTGGCGCACCAGCGCATTCTTCTTCGCCATGCGCTGGGTCGCCATCGCCAGTGACAAGGTGACGGTGGGCAGCAATCCTTCAGGTACGTTGGCGACGATGATGCCGATCGCGAACACCAGGTTTTCCCAGAAAGACAACCCCACCACTTGGCCGATCAGGAAGAACACCGCGCCGAGCAGCGTGGCGAACAGCACCACCAACCTGGACAGGCGCGCGATCTCTATTTGCAGCGGCGAAAGCGGCTCGCGCACGGTTTGCGTCAGGCGCGCGATGTTGCCGAATTCGGTGTGCATGCCGGTGGCGTACACGATGGCTTTCGCCTCACCCGAGATCAGCGAAGTGCCGGCATGCAGCATGTTGCGCCGCAAGGCGGCCTGTTCTTCCGATATATGGTCCGCTTCACGTGCCATCGGTTTTGATTCGCCGGTGAGATTGGCGGTGTTGACGCGCACGCCGGATGCTTCGATCAGGCGGCAGTCGGCGGGCACATCGTCACCTGCCGCAAGCAGCACCACATCGCCCGGCACCAGTCCCGCCACCGGCAATTGCACCGCCCTGCCGTCGCGAAATGCGGTGGTGTGGTGCGGCAGCAGATTGCGCAGCGCGGCCAGCGCTTTTTCGGCGCGGTATTCCTGCAAGAACGAGAACAGTCCGTTGATCAGGATCACGCCGAGCACGGCATAGCCCAGCATCGCCATGCCCTGCCCGGGATCTTTCCACTCGGCGACGAATGCCAGACCTGCCGCCAGCCACAGGATCAGTGCGAAGAAATGGGTGAATTCCTTGAGCAGCCGGACGATGAAGGACTGACCGGTGATCTTTTCGATCTGGTTGGCGCCATACCTTGCCAGGCGATGCGCGGCCTCGGCCTGCGTCAGACCCTGCTCACTGCTGTGCAGATGCGCATAGAGCTTTTCAATGGCATGACGGTGCGGGTTCACGATGCTCGATCAGGAATGTGTTTCTCCAGCGATATCCCGAAAGCGGATTTTGAGTCATTGCAGTTGCTGCTTCGAAAGCTACCTGGTCGGGCCGCCGTCATTTTGCGAGCCGCCGCTTTGCGGTTTGCCTGCCTGCTCCGCTTCCCTGGCAAGTTCGGCACGGAATTCTTCAAGTTTTCGATGGAAATCATCTGCCTCGCCGTATTCCAGAAAGCGCTCATAGCGTGCTTGCGCGCCGAGCATTTTGCGGGCGTGCTTGATCGGGCAGAAATATTGCTCGGTACGCGCCGTGATTTCCTGCGCGTAGCCCAGCAAGCCGACCGCGTATGAGCAATACATGCAATCCACTTTTTCGATGATGTTCAGATAGGCCAGATGCTGATGGTCCAGCATGATGTAGTTGGCACGCCGCACTCTGGCAACCCCGTATATGGGGAAACAGGTCATCTGATAAAAGCTGATGCACAGGTCAAACAAGACCAATGGAAAGATCATGCCGTAGATGATGGGTGCGGTGAGATAGTTTTGCGGGCGGACGGTCAGGAACCAGTGAAAAATCCCCATCCTGACTTTGAGATGCGCTTCCCGAATGGTGCGCTCGAAGGTGATGCGCTTGCCTTCGATCCGGTAACGCAAGCGGCTCTCTTGATCTTCGATGGCCGTATGCAATTCATCTTCGAGAGCGGTTATCTGGTCGAGAATCCGGCGTATCCTGCTGTTCATGACAACCCTCTCCGACTTATGTTTGAAGCGCAATAACATTCTCGCTTGCCAGGGTGAAGTATAAGCACAATCTGCCCCGGCCGGATGATGGCAGTTTACGGCAATCCCGTTATGGCCTGAAAGGCATCCTTCAATGCGGAACCAGCAGCGGCCATATGCCCAGCCCCGTCATGGCCGGGCCGCTGATCAGCTTGAGCCGGCGCGCTTCCATGTTTCGATCATGTGATGGTGCGTGACTACGATGTCCAGTCTGGATCAGCGTAGTTTGATCTCGGTCCAGATGCGCGACAGCACGCGGCGTTGATGGCGGTCCAGATCGCGCAGTATTTCCAGCCGTTCCTGTTGCGCCCGTCCAGCAAGTCCGGCGTTCTTCACAGGCTCAAACAGAGTGTGGAACTGTGTTCTCGTTTAGCGTTCCAATTCAAGGTAAGCGCGGTTTTAACCCGCTTTTCGCAAGGCAAGATGATCTTGAGTGTAGGGTTTGCCATTGGAGCAGACTGACGGCAGGAGGAACACAACATGCAACGCAGACATTTCTTGTTCGCTCTGACGGGAATCACCCTGGCGTTGGCGACACGCTCATTCGCCGGTGCCTCATCCAGAAACGACAAGGTGACCATCATGCAATTTTCCGATGACGGGAAAGCGCTCGGGCGCGTCACGCTGGACAAAGTCCGCAATGACGCAGAGTGGAAAAAGCGCCTGTCTCCGCTGGCCTATCAGGTGACCCGCCAGCAGGGAACGGAACGGGCATTTTCGCAGCCGGGCTACGACAGGCATGAGCCGGGATTGTATCGCTGCGTGTGTTGCGACAACGCGCTGTTTGACGCGAAGACCAAATACGATTCGCATACCGGCTGGCCGAGTTTCTGGCAGCCGATCGCCGCAGAGAATGTGCGCGAGAATATCGATCGCCTGTTCGGCATGACGCGCACCGAGGTGCAATGCGCACTGTGCGATGCGCACCTGGGCCATGTGTTCGACGACGGCCCGAAGCCGGCCGGGTTGCGCTATTGCATGAACACGGTGGCGATGCGCTTCGTGCCAATATTGTAGGGGCGTATGGCAATACGCCCTTTGGTTCATTCACACAGGGCGT
>DATBWQ010000220.1:0-12431 GCA_036514695.1 Gallionella sp.
TTCGCGCAACCCCTCGACGTGCACATCATTGTCCACGGCGACCGGCCAGAATCGCCGCCCTCCGGTCGGGTCCTTGTTCCATTCCCAATCATTGGTAGTGCCGGCGAACACCACCTGGCGCGGACAACGAATCTCACGCCGGCCATACACCGGACGGAACTCGTCCACCTGGCGCGAGATAAAACTCTTCTGCTTGCTAGCCTCATGCTTGGCCAGCGAACCCATCTCCTGGAACTCATAGAGCCACTTGCCGCGCAGCGCGCTCATCGAATCCTTGTTGTCCAGGTTGATATCGGTATCGCCGAACCACTCACCACCGAGCACGGCCAGTGCGCTGCTCTTCAAGCGGCCCTGCACG
This sequence comes from Gallionella sp., assembly GCA_036514695.1. Taxonomy (GTDB): domain Bacteria; phylum Pseudomonadota; class Gammaproteobacteria; order Burkholderiales; family Gallionellaceae; genus Gallionella. The sequence goes on from DATBWQ010000220.1 coordinate 359, forward strand.
CCCTCCAGCACCAGGCAGTAATCGAACTTCTTGCCCGGCACCATCACGCGCGCGATCATGCCCATCAGATACCAGCGCGCCACGCGCATCGAATATTCGGTCTTGGGCACGCCCATGTAGTCGCACAACCAGTCATCGACGCGCGGCACGTTGTCCCATTTGAGCGTGCGCAGCCAGCGTCGCACCGGGTGGAATCCGTTCTCGCGCGCGATCACCTCGACGGCCTCTGTCACCAGCGCGGACGAAGGTGCGAATTTGAACAGGCGTGAGAGCATCATCGCGGTGCGCGAATCATCGGTCGATTCCCACTCGCCTATTGTTCCGCCGATATAGACCGGGGCTTTGAGTTTGACGACACGCTGCGCAAACTCATCGAATGCGATCACGCCACGCCACGCTTCCGAATTTGCCAGGATGTCATGCACGTTCGCCAGGCACGGCAGCACCTCGCCGTGCTTGGTCAGCAGGTTGAGATGCCATTTGTCATCGTCCGGTGCGGGCTGTGCCTCATCGACGGGCGGATCGGAAGCGACCCGCTCGCCGGTGAGCTTGCGCAGGCGCTGCTCAGCGTCGGTGCCCAGACCTTTTGCGCCGTGGTAGAAGATAAAATCCAAAACCCGCTTTTCATCCCAGTCCTGCATGCCCGCCATCGCAGGGCCGAACCCTTCGGGCAATTGGTCATTCGCAAAAGGATCAACGATCCACAACACCTTGCAGCCATAACTGAGCGCGATTTTTTCCAGCTTCAGCGCCGCCATCCAACCCGGCTGCCGCTCGCGTGGCAGAACTACGCCACCCTCATCCGCATCCCGCTTAACCTTTACGCGATCCATGGTGCGCGACGGCCAGATCACCACGCTCAGTCCCTTGAGCGGCGACCAGTCCACCTCGTCGATTTTGCGCAAGCCGCCCGGCCACGACACGACACAACACCCGGACGGCAGCAGCTTCCTGGCCCAATCGGCTTCATGTTCGTCGAACACGATCACCACAAAACCCAGCGGATCGGCGGCATATTCAGCCAATTTATCCAGGCCGAACATCGGCCTGAAGCGCTGAAACTGAATCCAGCGCCAACCCCGAATGCCATCCTGATCCTGGCACCAGGTGAGCGGCAGATGCACCGCTTCGCCGGATGAAGTGGTGAACCGGCAGATGCGTCCGAGCGGCCGGCCTTCGGCATCCTGGTAAAAGAACACCCGCAGCGGCTCGCCGCGCGTCGGATGCCGCACCCGCGCCACCGGAACATCGTCCGGGATGGGCTGTATAGGCGTCCACACTGAGCGCGGTTTGTCAGCCATTGGCGGCACCCATCTTATTGGCCCAACGTGTCTTCACGGCCAGCTCGATCGCCTCATAAAAATCCGGGATCTCACGCGACTTCCAGCGTTCCATCCAAGCGCGCCGCCAATCGATGCCGGGCAGGCCGGTCACAAAACGGGCACGGCAACAAACGTTGGCCCAGTTGTATTCGCCGCTTGTCGCGACGCACAAATTGCATTCGATAGCGGCGCTCACTTATCCACCTCGCGCGCCGTGTTGCACTCGCCGGTGTGGCGGATATCGGTGGTCTCGAAATCGGGCACGAAACGGCCATTGACTACCGCGCCAGACCACACCTCGCCACTCTTGGCCAACGCCGCACGGCAGCGCTGCCGGTACACGTTGAACGGCACATCGCAATCGGCGGGCAGCGTCATGTAGATCATGTCCATCACCGTGCCAAAGCGGATCGCGGCCCATACCTTGCCGGGCGGGAAGGGATAGGGAAGCTCATAGGAAACAGCGTCCGTCATAACGGGCTGTGAAAAAAGGTGCTGCACACCGCCCGCGGCGCCCACAATGCAGGGAGGAGACACCGGAGACGCCGGTTAGCCGGGCGGGTGCAGCAAACTGTTGACGGGGCGAGCATCATCTGCTGGTGCGCGCCGTTGTGATCTTTGCCAGGGACTCGATGCGCTCGGCCATCTTGGACAGGCCCTTGCTGGCATCGATGAACTGCCGCTGCAGCTCCGCCATTTCGTCGAGCGGCTCGATCGCTTCGACTGCGTAACCCGCCTCGCGGCCGACAAAATACATTGCGCTGTGGCAACCGATATTGCGCCCTTCGCGCAACAACCACATCACCTGTTCGGGATCGAACTTCTCGCGGCGCTCGACATTCAGACAATCCGAGATCCAGCGGGCCGCATCCTTAGCAGATTTTTCAGGACGCATCATCACACCGACCTTCCTGGCGCCGCCCAATGCTTGCACCACCTCTCGTAGTGCTTCGTTAATTGTAGTTGCCAGCATCATGAGACCTCCTTGATCAAGCCACGCGAGCGCAACAACTCAAGCTGGCGCATCGCCTTGTTCAAGGTCTCAGCTGCGCCGGTGATCGCCTCCACCAGCTTCACCTCTTCATCGGCTGGCGAAACACGTGCCGGGCGCGCATGGCAGGTTTCATCGCAGGCAAACAGCAACGGCTCATAACACTCGCAGAATTTCATCGCGGCGATGATCTGCCCGAAGGTGAGCCTCTCATCTTTATCGGGATTCAGGCAGGCGCGCAGACGGGCATATGCCGAGTCCGGTTTGAGGTGGGGAAATAAAAAACAGGCCAGTTCTTTAGAGGTCTTTTGGCTGCTGCTGATCATCAACTGCAGCGCCTCGAATTCATCATCGAACCACAGCTTTGTTTGTGTCGTTTTCATTTCCGCCTCCCCTCCCCTGTCAACCCCTAATAATTAGGGGTCGCTAGGGGTGCGTAAAAAAGTTTAAAAAAATAGGATGCCGTCATGCAGACCGACACCCTCACCCTAAATAAAAAAGCCGCAGACGTAAGCCTGCGGCCAACAGCGCCAGCCAAAAAGGCAGTAGCCAAGAACGGGTTGCAAGGGCTGGACTTGAACCAGCGACATTCGGCGTATGAAGCCGCTGCTCTACCGACTGAGCTACCTTGCTATGGATCATGCGGCCTCCGGAAAAGGTGGGCATCCGCGAGCGTGATAGAGTGGAGTTCTCACACAACCCCCGATCACGAAAGGAATGCCCATGAACAACGAAGATATCCTCAAAGAGCTCGAATCTCTGGTCTGCGCGACGGAAGAAAGTCTGGCCATCATAACCGGCACCATCTCCGAAACCAGCGACCCACGGCGCGTACTAATGAATCTATGTGCGGGAATCGAGGCTGCCAAAACGAACAATGGCCAAAACGATTGGCGCGACCGGCTGATGCGCTCGTCGCTGAAAATCGCGGCACTGAAAGCGCGGACTGCCGGTTCAAACGATCCAGTTCTGCAAACTCTGATCTCCAACGTTCTTGGAGATCGGAAAAAGACAGATCAGACTCATTAGGCTTCATATCATGCGGACTCAGAAATTTGAGTGGATTCGGATGGAGCTGGGCCAAACACGTCGGGGCGAAGCAGCCTCAAATACATTTTGCGCGCAGACGGGATTCCATCGTTACGCCACTGAGATACAGCTTGTGGAGTAACCTCACAAATGCGCGCGACTTCATTCGTCCCGCCAAATTTATCAATAACCTCAGAATCACTCATGCCACAATTAAAGCATACTTTAAACCAGCAGGTCAAGCACACTTTAATATGGTGCGTATATGCTTCTAATTATCATGAGCACATTAAAAGACCGAGTTATCGAGGCTCTGGAAGTCGCAAAAGCACGCGGCCACGAAGTGGTCGATATATCAAATAAATGCAATGTAACCGTGCAGGCTGTTTATGCTTGGCTCGACCCGCTTGAACCAATGAACTGGCTACGCGCAGAAAGTATTCTTGGGCTTGCTGATCTTTCTGGCTTTAGCCCGTGGTATATCAATGACGGGCTGGGGGAGAAGATATTGGTTTATGCAAAAAATGAATTCCAAAAAAACACACTCAAAGTGATGGAACCAATGGATATTAGAGATCAAGCAAGAATGCCTAAATTTGGGCGTACGCTTACTGAACCAAGCGAAGGCACCAACGGCAATCAATAACGTGATACAACTACAGATCCAGTTGTGTTTCAATTTCTAAAGGGGAACTCATGCTCGCTCGTCTCGCCATTATATCAACCGTACTTATAGTTGGCTGCACACCAAAGATATTTATTCATGAAACAAAAAACGCACAGGACTTTGAGCGCGACAGATATGACTGCCAGTTGGTTGCAACCCAATATACCGCAAATATGGGGTATGCCGGCAATCCAATAATCATCAGACAGGAAATTCAAAATTGTCTGGAGAACAAGCATGGATGGCGCGAACAAAGCAAATGAAACCAACCTATCAATTCGACGGAATCGAGCGCCACGGCAATTACCTATCCGCCCGTTACAAGATCATCCTGGGCAACGAGACGGATAGTGTCGCTCATGCACAGATCTGCATCAGCGTGCCTATATCAAACCACGACGAGCGAAGCTGTCTTCAACTAGAGCGAGAATTGCACGCGCTTGCTCTGGCGGGAATACAAACTCAGCCGTTTGTAGACTGGATCGATCGGGAACGTCAGAAGACCTAAGCGCTTCACCCTGCTTCACCCCATCCTGAATAGCCGCCGACTGCGCGGCTTTTTCTTTTTCTTGCTCCATCGCATACCTCCAAATAAAGCCGCAGGACACCCCTGCGGTTTTTATTATGTCATAAATTAAAGTATGCTTGACTATTTAATTTAAAGTGTGCTTTAATTCACCCCTACCGCAACCACCAATCGCATTTCATCAATCTACAAGGGGTTGAAAAAGTGTAGCGAGCGGCGGTTGTGGTGTAGGGGCGGGTTTCAAACCCGCCCGAATCAAAGGGCCGGCGAGTTCCATGCTTTCGCTTCCCGGTTCAGTGCGCGGTGCGGATCGGGTGATCTGGCAAACGCGCACGCAAATTCAGGGGGCGATGATGGACAAGAAATTGAAAGCATTGCAGAGGAAGTTGGAGCGAATGGAGCTTGAGCACCTGCGCCAACATGCGTTCGAACTTCATCAACGAGTCGAAGAACTGGAGGCGGCCACAGAGAGTGCGGAGTTCTGGCAGAGGCACGCGATGGACTTGCAGGAAGCGCTGCACGACGGCGAGTTTGCCACGCACCGGAGCGTTGGCCTGACCAAGGCCGGCGAACTGATGGTCGTGAGACTGGACGCCTAGCGATGGCAAACAAACCGAACATCACATGGCATGCACGCATGAATAACGAGCGATCGCTGTGCGGGTTGAATCCAAAGCAAGGGCATTACAACATCGCCCGGTTTTGCAGTTTTTTTACCGCCGCGCCAGAAGATCAATGCGCAAAGTGCCTCGAACTCATCAAAAAACGCGGCTACAACATCGAGCAGCTTCGCAAGCAATATCGCGCGGTATATGACCACGCGCAGGAGATCGACAAGGGCGAGGCCGGACAATCAATGACGACTTTTCTCGAACAGGCACGAACAATTATTCGTCATCACGCGTAGGAGAGGAATGATCATGAAATGCAAAGACTGCCGGTATTCAGAAGTTCCGCGCGACGTGCTGGACACAAGCACTGAGGTTATTTTTTGCCCGCGGTTCGGGCAGTATCGCGCTGCCGAATGTGAGCGTTCTTGCGACGGCTTCGCCGCCTTATTTATGGATCGCATGCCCGCCGTATTCCGCACTGCACGCCGTGAGCAGGTGCCCGGATGAACCACTACCAGGTCAAGATCACCGACGCCGGCGGCACGCGCACCTGGAACATCATCGCGGCGACCAGCATCAAGGCCGCGCGCACCGCGCTGAACTTCGCGCAGATCAGCGGGCCGTTCTTCATGATCACCAAGCGGGCCAACTAAGGGAGCCAACATGATTGAAGAATTCCACAAGCAAGCCATCCTGTTGGCACTCAAGAAAATGATGGAAGGTAAGCATTTTAATATCTGCACCTTGAATGAAGCACTTGAGATCACAGGCGGAAGATTAAACAGCAAGGACAAAGCCGCGCTCGGTGCATTGCATTGCATTGACTGGGCAGACATGTCGCTAGGTCTGCGCAATATGGTGTTCGCAAAAATCATGGAGGTATTACAGCATGAACCAGAATTCAATATGGAGCTGCTTGAAGCGGCAATTCACCGACCCGGTGCTATGCGTTTGCTCAATTGATCGCTGCCAGGTGGCGGTCGGCGCGGTCTTGATAAAAAACCGCATGCGCCCTACAAACACACCAGCACAGCGCGTGATGATGGCAAAACTTTGTATCCGGCTGCAAACATATTTCAAGGGGACAACATGAACTTCAACAACTTTGCATCGCGCCGCAGCAACGTCATCCCGCTACACCCGGCACGCAGCCGGTTGCGCAGGCTACTCGGCGTCATCGCGGACGGTTGGTGGTGGACAAAAGCCCATCTGATCGCCCTGTTGCCGGATCTCCTGCGCCGCTATCTCAGGTACCGCGCGCTCGGCTTCCCGCGACGTTCGGCCTGGTTCAACGCGCGGAACCGCATCGGCGCAGGGCGACGGTAAATGAAAACGCTCCGGACCATCCTCATCCTCGCCGCCGTGCTGTATCCGGCGCATGACGTGGTTCCGGAGCAGCAATTGAACCACCCATGGCAGCCGTTTGTATTCGGCGCGCCGTGCAGCTTGAAAAGCGATTACGAGGATGGCGAGGGCAGAACGTTCGCTGGTTGCCAGACGATCGAAGTCCGATCGCCACGCGGTGCGAAAGAACGAAAACGGAGAGGGATTAAAAAATGAGTGCAACAAATACGGCGAGCGAACACCTGCAGATGATCGAAGACTGTGAAGCGCGCGAATCACGGCTGACCGAATGGGATGTGCAGTTTTTGGATTCGATAAAAAACCGGCTGGAACAAGGCCGTTCGCTGACGACCGGCCCAACGGGACAGGCCGAGAAGCTCGACGAGATATGGGAACGTGCCACGGCACACGGATAACACGATGAGAAAACGTACTCCTCGCCAGCACCTCGACCCGATGGCCTGCATCACCAGGCGCATGCCATTGGCCGAAGACCAGCAGCGCGATATCTGCATCGCCTACCGTGCCAGCCTTCAAGCTCTGTTGCGCGGCCATGGCACGGAGCAAGCGTGGAGCACATTGGCCTGCTCGTTCAACATCGCGCTGATCCTCGCTGAACAGGGCATCGCCGCAGCAACAATACCCACCATCAAACTCGCGCAGGAAGCCCTGCTGCGCGTCCAAAAACGCGCCCTGTTGCGCGGCAAGTGGGCCTTCGATAGCGAAGGCATCCGCGTCGTGCTGGCTGCCGCCAACATCCACGACGAACAACTGGAGATTGCCGCGCGCGGCCAGATCGTCGCAGCACTGAATGAAGTGCATCGGCGAATCGAGGAAGGAATCACAGCATGAAGGCATTAATTTTATCAACGCAGTAACCACCAAAAGGAGACACCATGAACGCAATCACCCAACCCACCCTTCCCTCAATCGGCACACCCATGCCGGGCGGATTTTTCGCCGGCGCGATCAATCTGAACGGTCAGCGCTTCGCCATCATCGTATCCCAGAAATCAATCAAGCTTAAAGGCGTGTGGCATGAAGATGAAATCGACGTGCCGGGCGCAAAATCTTACAACGACGGGCTGGCCAACACACAAGCGATGGCCGATGCGGGCAGCGATCTGGCCAAACTCGTTCTCGGGCTCGATATCGATGACCAAACAGATTTCTACATTCCGTCCCAGGACGAACTGGAACTCTGCTATCGCGCATTCAAGCCCACCCCGGATTTGAACTGGTGCTATGCACGCTCCGGCATCAACCTGTCCGCCGAGCCCCCCACCTATCCTTACACGCCAGAATTTCCCGTGCAGACCATGCTGGATGCCTTCAAGGCGGGCGGCGAAGAAGCGTTCGAGCTTGAATACTACTGGACCAGCACGCAGCACGCCGGCTACTCAGGCTACGCCTGGTTTCAGGGTTTCGGGTACGGACACCAGAGCTACAACAACAAGAGCTGTGAGCTCCGCGTGCGCCCCGTTCGCAGACAACCCATTTAACCAATTCAGTCATTCATCAATCAGGAGCCACCTATGCCCACAACTACAACCCTTGAAATCGACGGAGCCAAGCTCACTGTTGATACGTCTGCACTCTTCCGTGCCTGGCTCGAAAGACACCTCGGCCAGCCCGGCAAACCCTTGTTCGCAATACCCGCTGCGAGGCCGGGCGAACGCTACCTTGGCTCGATCATCGAACCAAGCGGACGGATGCGCCATACCTTTCTGATGCCGGGCGACGAAGAGAAAGATTGGAACGACGGTATGGATTGGGCCAAGAACCTCGGTGGTGATCTACCAGACCGCGTCGAACAGGCCATGTTCCTCGCTCACATGCCGGAGGAATTCCAGAAGGCTGCTTACTGGTCGAATACGCAGCACGCCGGCTACTCAGACTACGCCTGGTATCAGTATTTCAGAAACGGACTCCAGTACTTCAACAACAAGAGCTGTGAGCTCCGCGTGCGCCCCGTTCGCAGAGAATTCAGTAATTAGTCATTTAACGATTTGATTTATTCAGCATGGCTCTCCATACCGACCTGACGATACACAAAACGGCCTACGACCTGTTCGATGCCATCATGGATCTCGCCAAGAACATGCCCCGCGACTTCAAGGCATTGATCGGCGCAGAACTCCGCAAGGAGTGCATTGCCATTCTGGTGCTCATCTTTCGTGCCAATTGCGCACGCGAGAAGGACATGCATATCTTGTCCTTGATCGAACGGTTGCAGGTCGCCGAACTGTTGCTGCGCTTGTCGAGAGATAAGCGGCTGATCTCCACCGGGCAATACGCCAAGGTGATCAAACTCACCAACAGTATCGGCAAGCAGGCCACTGGATGGCGCAAATACGCAAATTCGTCCGCTTCATGATGGTCAAGGCCACGATGACTGTACGAACTTTTAATCTGGTCGCACCGCTGGCCCCCGAGAATCATCAGGCGGCCACCGACATGCGCACAACAGATACCGCCGGGCTAGTTACCCGAGGCAGGTCTGGCGCAGTTTCCTTGTTGACCGGCTGCAGAGGTCGGCAGGGTGACATAGATAGTGCGAATAAACGCAGCACGCCGGCAACTCAAACAACGCCTGGTATCAGAATTTCAAAAACGGAAACCAGAACAACAACAACAAGAGCTGTGAGCTCCGCGTGCGCCCCGTTCGCAGATCAAAACTTGGGCCATCAATATACGGTTGGCCATGCTGATTTTTCTTTCGAGGAGCTGGTGCAAGCCTACCTCGATTGCCGCAACAACAAACGCAACAAACCGACTTCCCTGGCCTTCGAGATCGATCTGGAACACAACCTGTGCCAGCTCGACGACGAACTGCGCAGCGGCTCGTATCGCCCCGGTCGCAGCATCTGCTTCGTCATCACCCGGCCGAAGCCGCGCGAGGTGTGGGCGGCAGACTTCCGCGACCGTATCGTCCACCACCTGCTCTACAACCGGATCTCGCCCCGGTTCTATGCCGGATTCATCGCCGACAGTTGCGCCTGCATCCCAGGGCGCGGCACGTTGTATGGAGCCAAGCGGCTGGAAGCGAAGATCCGCAGCATCACCCATAACTGGAGCATGCCGGCACACTACCTCAAACTGGATCTCGCCAACTTCTTTGTCAGCATCGACAAACGCATCGTGCGTGAACTACTGGCCAAGCGCATCACCGAACCATGGTGGATGCAGCTGACCGAGCAGGTACTGTTCCACGATCCGCGCGAAAACTTCGAACTGCGCGGTGCGCCTGATCTGCTGGACCGGGTGCCGTCGCACAAGCGCCTGACCAATCAACCCGTGAGCCACGGCCTGCCGATCGGAAACCTGTCATCGCAATTCTTCGCCAACGTTTTGCTCGATGCGCTGGATCAATACATCAAGCACAATCTGCGCTGCAGGCATTACGTCCGCTACGTGGACGACATGGTGCTGCTGCACCCATCGCCACAATGGCTCAACCAAGTCCGCGCCGACATAGAAGCCTGGCTGCCGGAGAACCTTGGACTTCGCCTCAACCCGGCGAAGACCATCCTGCAGCCGATAGAACGCGGCGTGGACTTCGTTGGCCAGGTCATCAAGCCGTGGCACCGCGTCACGCGCAAACGCACCATCAATGAGGCGATGCGCCGGGTGCGCGACATCGATGCCAAGGACTTATTCGAAACGGCCAACAGTTACTACGGCTTGCTTCGTCAATCCACACACAGCTATCACCAACGCACCGAGTTATCCAACATCCTGCGTTATCGCGGGCATGTGATCAGCGGCAATTTAACCAAGACGTATCGACATAACCACCAAGGAGATCAAGCATGAACGCACCCACCCCATCCGCAGCAGTAGCGATCAACCAGACCATCGCGATTGAACTGCTCACCCCATCGCCAACCAACCCGCGCAAACGCTTCGACGAGGCCAAGCTCAATGAACTGGCCGAGTCGATCAAATACCAGGGCGTGCTGCAGCCGCTGTTGGTGCGCGAGATTCGATCTGCGCCTGGCAGACCGGCTGCCGTCTGGCCATTCCCCGAGCCTTACACCCTGGCCGACAAGCTCTATGCCGAGCGCATCCATGCCGGACAGGCCGAAATGCCCTCCGATATCGACAGTAAAAACATGGCCGGCGTCAAAGTCGCGCTCGCTGAGATCAAGAAAAACCAGAACCGCGAACGGGCAGCCACACGCTACGAGATCGTCGCAGGCGAGCGCCGCTACCGTGCCGCCAAACTGGCCGGACTGACCGAGCTGCCCTGCTTCGTGCGCGAGCTCACCGATCTGCAGGTGCTGCATGCGCAGGTGATCGAGAACCTGCAGCGCGACGACCTGCATCCGCTGGAAGAAGCCGAAGGCTACCAGCGCCTCATCGAGCTGGGCAGCAAAGCCGAGGATCTCGGCACCGAGATCGGCAAGAGCCGCGCCTATGTCTATGCCCGGCTCAAGCTGCTGACACTCTGCAATGACGCGCGCAAGGCGTTCTATGACGGCCTGCTCGATGCCTCCCGCGCACTGTTGATCGCCCGCATCCCGACCGACAAATTGCAGTTGGAAGCGCTTAAAGCGATCACCCATCCGCGCTTCGGCGACGAGGCCATGTCATACCGCGAGGCCAAGCATCATATCCACGAACATTTCATGCTGGATCTCGCCAAGGCGCCCTGGTCGCCCAAGGATGCCGAGCTGTTGCCCAAGGCCGGCGCTTGCGCCACCTGCCCAAAGCTCACCGGCAACCAGCCGGATCTGTTCGACGACGTGCAAAGTAAAAACGTCTGCACGGACACCGTTTGCTTCGGCCTTAAAAAAGTCGCCCACGTCCTGCTCATCCAGAAACAGGCCGCAGCCGACGGCCACAAGGTGATCGCCGGCAAGGAAGCGAAAAAGATGATACCTCACCCGCATTATAGCAATTACAGCCTGAATCACTCCTTGCAGCAGCAAGGCATGACCCTGTTGACCGAGGCCATCCCGAACGATCCCAAGGGCACCACCTGGGAAAAGGCGCTGATCAAGACCAAACTGCTCACCGCCCAGGATGGAAAACCGTCCGTGCAAAAGACCCTCATCGAAGATCCTCACCACAAAGGCGAGATCATCCAGACCATCAGCATCGAGGCCGCCACCAAAGCGCTGCGCCAAGCGGGTTTCGAGATCAAGCTCAAGGGCGCCGCCTCGTCCGGATCGAAAGCCGACAAGCAGCGCCTGGAAAAAGAAAAAGCCGCCGTCGGGGCGGAGAACGCCTTCCGCACCAGACTGTTTGAAGACCTGCGCGCCAGCATCGCTGCCGATCTGGCCGCCGGCAAAATGCGTCCCGAACTTTTCCGCGTACTGGCCGAGGATACATTCAATGGAGCGCGATATGACAACGACCTTGTCAAAGGCCTCATCGCCTGGCATGCGCCGGACCTGGCCGCACTACCCAACCATGACGCGCGTGCCGAGGCCTTCGAGAAAAGATTGCCGGATATGGACCCGAGCGAACACTTCCTGATCGTGTTCGAGATGGAGATGGCATCCGAACTCGATGTCGATATCTGGGCGCTGAAAAGAGCAGATGGCAAGACACCACAAACCATGCTGCGTATCGCCC
>DATBWQ010000221.1:0-4894 GCA_036514695.1 Gallionella sp.
CCGCCCTACGGTAAATCACTTAACAGTCATGAATTATGTAAAACTCAATAATTACAATCTTCAGGGTTAAACATGCGCATCATTCAATCACGCATCTACCTTGCCTCGCAGAGTCCGCGCCGCCGCGAACTGCTCAAGCAGATTGGCGTCAATTTCGAGATGCTGCTGTTGCGCGAAGATCCGCACCGCGGCGTGGATATCGACGAGACACCGCTTGCTGTCGAACAGCCGGAAGACTATGTGCAGCGCGTCTGCAAGGAAAAAGCCGTTGCAGGCTGGGGATCACTGCGTTATCGCAGTCTGCCGCCCTTCCCTGTCCTGGCCGCAGATACCACGGTCACGCTGGACGGGATGATCTTCGGCAAACCGGAAAATTCCAAACAGGCCGCCGCGATGCTGCGCCAGCTGTCCGGACGGGAGCATCGGGTGCTGAGCGCAGTTGCGATCGCGATGGACGAGCATATCGAAGTCGTGCTTTCCACCTCTACGGTGCGTTTCGCCGCTCTCAGCGAAGAGCGCATCCACCGCTACCTGCTCTCCCGGGAATATCTGGACAAGGCCGGCGGCTATGCCATCCAGGGGCAGGCCGGCGCGTTCGTCGAACATCTTTCCGGCAGTTACTCCGGGGTGATGGGCCTGCCGCTGTTCGAAACCGTGCAATTGCTGCAACGCTTTGATTGCCCGACGCCATGAGCGAGGAAATTCTGATCAACGTCACCCCCCAGGAGACCCGCGTCGCAGTGATGCAACTCGGGGTGGTGCAGGATATGTATATCGAGCGCAGCGGCAGCCGCGGCATCGTCAGCAATGTGTATTTCGGCAAGGTCATGCGCGTGTTGCCCGGCATGCAGTCCGCATTCATCGACATCGGACTGGAACGCTCGGCGTTCCTGCATGTGGCGGATATCTGGGAAAACAGCAGCGACGGCGAAACCGCAAAGCCGATCGAAAAAGTCCTGTTCGAAGGACAGTCCCTGCTGGTGCAGGTCATCAAGGAGCCCATCGGCAGCAAGGGGGCGCGGCTTTCCACACAACTCAGCATCGCCGGACGCTTGCTTGTGTATCTGCCGCAGGAGACGCACATCGGGGTGTCGCAACGGATCGAGAACGCGGAACAGCGCGAAGCCTTGCGTGCCAAGCTGCAAGCCGTGCTGCCGCCGGAACACCGGGGAGGCTACATCATCCGCACCGTTGCGGAAGCGGCGGCTGATCCGGATTTTCTGGCCGACATCGCCTATCTGGACAAGCTGTGGGCCAATTTGCAGGCTGCCGCGAAAACGGCCAGCGCGCCGCAATTGCTGTATCAGGAGCTCGACATCAGCCTGCGTGTGCTGCGCGATTTCGTCAATCAGGACACCGCGCGAGTCCTGATCGACTCCCGCAGCACGCACCAGAAGATGCTGGAGTTCGCGCAAGCCTACAATCCCATCGCAACGGATCGTCTGGAACACTATCCCGGCGTGCGTCCTTTATTCGACCTGTATAACGTGGAAGAAGAGATCGAGCGCGCCCTGTCCAAGCGCGTGGACCTGAAGTCCGGCGGCTATCTGATCATCGACCAGACCGAAGCCATGACCACCGTGGACGTGAACACCGGCGGTTTTGTCGGGCTGCGCAATTTTGATGACACCATTTTCAAGACCAATCTGGAAGCCACGCAAGTCATCGCACGGCAGCTGCGCTTGCGCAACCTGGGCGGCATCATCATCTGCGACTTCATCGATATGGATACCCAGGAACATCGCGACGCGGTGCTGGAAGAATTCAGGAAGGCCCTGGCGCGCGACCACACGCGCATCAACGTGAACGGCTTTTCATCGCTGGGCCTGCTGGAAATGACCCGCAAACGTACCCGCGAGAGCCTGGCGCACGTGCTGTGTGAGCCCTGCCCGACCTGCCAGGGACGCGGGGAAGTGAAAACCGCTCAGACAGTGTGTTATGAGATACTGCGCGAGATACTGCGCGAAGCCCGCCAGTTCAACGCGCGCGAATACCGGATACTGGCCTCACAGCAAGTCATAGACCTGTTTCTGGAGGAGGAATCCCAGGCGCTGGCGCAGCTTTCCGATTTCATCGCCAAACCGATCTCGATGCAGGTGGAGACGCTTTACGGCCAGGAACAATACGATGTCATCCTGATGTGATGTTTGCACACCGGAACTGCCAGCCTGTAAAATAAGCACGTTTTATCGGCAACGCACTTTTAAATGTCATTTATTCAGGGAGAAGATATGTTCAAGAAACAATTCGCAACGATGTTAACTGCTGCCGCATTTGTTCTGCCTGCGCTCGCACAGGCCGGCGAACATCACGGCGGGGATGCCGCCGTGGCACGCGCTTACATCAAGGAAATCCAGGATGCCGGAAAATCCTATCTGGGGGCGCACAATTCCGACTTTTTCAAGGAGTTGTCCAAGGGGCAGAAACCGCGCGCCACCGTGGTCACCTGTTCCGATTCCCGCGTGCACACCAACATGCTCGACAAAACGCCCGAGGGCGATCTGTTCATGGTGCGCAACATCGGCAACCAATTGGCCAGCACCATGGGTTCCGTGCAATACGGCGTGAATCACCTGGGCTCCTCATTATTGCTGTTCATCGGCCATTCTTCCTGCGGCGCGATCAAGGCTGCCGGCGGCGATTACTCCACGCTGGAAGACCCGATCAAGAAGGAACTTGATACCATCAACATCACCAAGGGTGCCGCGAACATCGACGGCGTAAGAACCAACGTGAACAACCAGGTCGCCGCTGCTTTGAAGGAATTCGCCGACAAGGTTAAGCACAACGAGCTGCTGGTGGTAGGCGCGGTGTATGACTTTGCCGACGACATGAAACAGGGTGCAGGCAACCTCAACATCATCAACATCAACGGTGAAACCGATCCGGCCAAACTGGGCAACATGCCCGCCCCGGCTGCAAAAACCGAGAGCGGCGGCTATCACTAAAGGGTGCCTCAAAAATTCAGATTTCGTCATTCCGGCGAAGGCCGGAATCCAGTATTTTCAATAAGCTGGACACTGGCCTGACGGTAAGTCAGTTTATCCTGAGCCCGTCGAAGGGCCGGTGTGACGAATTTTTAGAAGTGCCCTAAAGTTTGACGATGTAGAACAGCCGGCGCGAGCCGGCTTTTTTATTGCGCATCAAGCAGGTTTTCCGGGTCGATCTTGCTGCCGCTGACCGCCACCACCTTGTGGCGCGATTGCGCGCCCTGTTTCAGCTCCACCTGGCGCATCGTAACAGCAAACAACTCCGCGATGAATTTCTGCAATGCTTCATTGGCGCGCCCTTCGACGGGTGGCGCGGCCAGTCGTATCTTCAGCGCATTGCCGTGTAAGCCGGCGATCTCGCTGCGCTTTGCGCCGGGTTGCACATGCAGGGTCAGCGTGATGGTCTCCCCGTCGCGGCGATACCACTCCGCCATATCAGAGCAGCGTCACCGCAAACGCCTCCAACATGCCGACCGGCACGATCACGACGAGCTGGCAGATGATGAACAGCAGCAGCGCGGACAGATCCACATTGCCC
Source organism: Gallionella sp. (assembly GCA_036514695.1). Classification (GTDB taxonomy): domain Bacteria; phylum Pseudomonadota; class Gammaproteobacteria; order Burkholderiales; family Gallionellaceae; genus Gallionella. The sequence continues at coordinate 3,529 of DATBWQ010000221.1, forward strand.
AGCATCGGCACGACCCGGCGCAACGGTTGCAGGAAGCGCTGGGTGACGGCTGACAACAGCGGCGCAATCGGCGTATAGGGATTCACCCAGGACAGGATCGCCTGCAGGAACACCGCTGCCATCAGCAGATACAGGCTGATCTTGAACAGCTTCACCAGGGTCAGCAGCACCAGCCCCGGCAGCGGGAAACCGTGCATCGGGAAACCCTGCACCCATACGAACCCGGTCAGATACAGCATCTCCACCAGCAAAGCGAGCAGCAAAGAAGCGCTATCCATGCCCCTTACCGAAGGAACGAAGCGGCGCGCGCGCAACACCGCAAAATCGGTGAGCACCATGACGAATTCGCCGACTGGGTTGCGCAACGGGGCGCGCAACCATTGCATGTGAAAGCGCAGCAACAGTATCGCCGCGAACGGTTGCACCAGCACGTCGAGTAAAAACAGCAGAGCTTCGCCGAACATTATCGATTTCCCTTTGATTCACCACCAAGCTCATCGCCCATTTCGCGAGAGCGCGCCTGAGCGGCTTTTGCGGCTTGCACGATATGTTCGGCGACATGGTTGGATGCCATGCTCAGCAGGGCGCGTTCGGTAGTGCCATTCTTTGACGTGACCCGCGCACGCAACACGCTGACATCTTCATCGCTGCCGGAAGCCAATTTGCTGGCTCCCAGAAAGGTCGCCAGGCTCAATCGACGGGCCTCTTCGGCACTGAATCCCAGTTCGCGTGCTGCCTGTTGCATAGCCTCGATGAAATAGAACACATAGGCAGGTCCGCTGCCGGATACTGCGGTGACCGCATCCAGCATGACTTCGTCTTGCACCCATAAAGTCTCGCCTACCGCCGCCAGGATGCTTTGCGCTTGTTCGCGCAGCGCTTTGCTGACCGCAGGCAAGGCGTACAGACCTGTCATGCCGCTCTGGATCAACGCAGGTGTGTTGGGCATCGCGCGCACCACGTTTTGCGTCCCCAGCCAACGCGCCAGGTCGGCGGCGCGAATGCCTGCCGCGATAGAGACCAGCAGTTGCCCGGACAACAATTGCGCGAGTTTAGTAGCGGCTTCGCGCAACTGCTGCGGTTTCACCGCCAGCACGATAATATCGCTGCCCGCCACGCCTGTTGCCAGTTCTGCAGTGGCATGCACGCCGAATGCCTGTTGCAGTTTGGCGCGGTTGCCGGCATCGATCTCCACCGCGCGCAGTTGCGCCTCCGTGAAGTCGCGCCTGAGCAATCCGCCGATGAGTGCGGTAGCCATATTGCCGCCGCCGATGAAACAGATATTCATATGACCCCTCTCCCTGACCCTCTCCCGCAAGGGGAGAGGGGATGTTTATTGAGCTTTACATAATTCATGACTGTTAGG
>DATBWQ010000222.1:0-13829 GCA_036514695.1 Gallionella sp.
GATGACTTATGCGCTGCGGAAATCAGCATCCGGTTCATGGCAGAATTAATCAGGAGTTCCCTGGTCGGCGATATATGGCTTGTCATGGGGCATAAAATCAAGCACCTGGACGCTGACAATGGTAATCAGGAAAGCGATTGCCAAGCCGCCGAATCCCAGCAGGAACTCCGGCAGTGAGGGATGGTATTGCCCGATCTGCCCATCGCCGAAACTGCTGCTGACTTCATAGCCGGGGAACATGGACAACGGATAGGCTTGCCCGCCGATGATGAACACATACAGCAGCGCGAAGCCGCCCAGAATCACCATCAGCGAAGCCGAAATCACACTCCTGGTTTTGCCCAGGCCTGGATGGAAGATCAGCAGCAGCGGCAGGACATTTCCGAGCACACCATAACCCCACCAGAACAACTGCGGGTAAATGCCACCATCGGCCAGAATGAAGCGCTCGAAACCGGATTGATGCGCGAAATACAGGTTGGTCATGTGATAAGCCACGACCAGATACAAAGCGCCCATGATGAAGATACCCAGCAGGTTTTTCTTGCGCCGCAGGATGGCCGGATCGAGTACCTTGTCGTTCCACGCATAAATGGCGGCCTGCACGACGAGAAATACGGCCAGCCCCCATGCAAATGAAATCACGATAAACATCGGCGGCAACAACGCGGAACCATAAGCCTGTCTGGCGACAAGAAAAGCGAAAATCAGGCCGGTTCCGGTGGTGAGGATGAACCGCCAGGCGAACACTGCGAGACCGGCCGGCTTGGTCCACGGGTTCATACGCCGTTCCATCATGGTCCAGAGATACAAACTCACCAGAACGAACATGCCGGTATACAACAGCACATTCCAGGCGAACACCGAAGTGATGTTGTAGTTGGTCGCGGCGACGATGACGCGTTCCGGCCTGCCCAGATCCAGCATCAAAACGGTCAATCCACCTGCCAGCAGTGCAATGGACAGCAGGCCCGCCAGCGGTGCCCTGACCTTGTATATTGTTTTACCGAACACCGAACCGATCGAGGCCACGTTTAGCACCCCGGAGGCTGCGACGATCATGAAAATGGCGAATACATGAGGGATGCCCCAAACGATCTGGTTGTTCATGCCTGTGATGATATGGCCGTGCTCCTCCATCATGTGCGCCGCATACAATCCCAGCAGCATAACCAGTCCACCCGCCGCGACCAGCGCATAGAAGAGCCGGTTCTTGAACTGCAGCGGAGAATGGCTGGACATGTTATTTATAGCCCTTGGTAACGAATGCCGGTATTAAGTCCCAGATCAGCGCGCACCTGAGTGGAGGCGACGGTGCGTATCTTTTTGGAAATTTTACTGTCGGGGTCATTGAGATTGCCGAACATAATGGATTTATTCGGGCAAGCTTCGGCACAAGCGGGTTGCTGACCTTTGTCCACGCGATGCACGCACATCGTGCAGCTTTCCACCGTGCCTTTGCCGCGCGGCACATCTGGCTTCTGGTCATGCAGCGGTTCGTGCACAAAGGAACGCGCCTTGTACGGGCAGGCCATCATGCAGTAGCGGCAACCGATGCAGAGATGCTTGTCAACCAGCACGATGCCGTCAGCACGCTTGAAGGAAGCGCCGGTCGGACAGACATCCACACAGGGAGGATTTTCGCAATGCTGGCACATCATCGGCAGCGACAGTGTCCGGCCGCCGCGCATGTCCTTGAGCTCGACCTTGCGGATCCACTGAGAGCCGGTCGGACTCAACCCACCCGAACTTAATCCACCAGCCAAGCCGTTCTCCTTGTTGCATGCGGTCACGCAGTCATTGCAACCGTCCACGCATTTCGCGGTGTCGATCAGCATGCCCCAGCGTATCTTGCTTGAAACGGCCTCGGACTTGCCGTGCGCCATATCGAACAGCAGCATTCCGGGGGCAATGGTAACCGCTGCCGCCCCAACCGAGGTTTTCAGGAATTGCCTGCGCTGCACATTGATGTCGCTCAATTCGATCCCTTCTGCAGCCAAGCAGATCTTCGTTTGCCGGAATGACATTCGAAACAATCGATCTTGACCGCCTCGTATCGATGACAACCTTCACAGAAACTGTCAGCACGCCCGATCACGCTGTTATCGCGCGCACTGGCATGACACTCGATACAGTTTTTCAGACTGTATTGTTCATCGCGTATTCCCTTATGCACCGTTTCATCGCGTTGGTGCAAGAGCAGGTGCATGTGATTTATGCGCATCCACTGCGGATCTTTTACACACTGACCGCCCTTGCCGATATCGAGCTTGGGCATGCGGTAGCTTTCTGTAGCGCCCGCAGTCGTGCAGCAACAGAGAACCAACAACGATGCGAACAGCTTTAACATTTACCTACTCGCCCAAACCCATCTGTATATAACCCGTCGGGCATACATCCGCGCAAATATGGCAGCCGATGCACTTGCTGTAATCGGTGTCCACATAGCGACCGAGCGTGGCTTTGGCCTTGGGCACGCGGAACACGGCGGTTTGCGGGCAGTACACCACGCAATTGTCGCATTCGAAACACATGCCGCAGCTCATGCAGCGTTTGGCTTCCGCCACCGCCTGTTCCTGGCTGAGCACGCCCAGACGATCCTGAAAATTGCCCAGCGCGGTTTCCTTGCTCAGCGTAATGACATTGCGTCTGTTGCGCGCGACGATGGAAAAATGCCCCAGAAACAGCTTGTCGTGCGGGATCACATAGCGATCCGAGCGATTGTCGAAGTTGTGTACCGCCACGCTGGAACGGTCAGTGCCACGTAACGGTTCATGGGTCTCCTTGATTTCCAGCCCTTTTTCTACCATCTTGCGCATCAGGTCGAATTGGTGCGCATCGATCTTGGGGCGTTTTTCCAAGTCCAGACCGTTCAGGAAATTGTGGATGCCATCGGCGGCGATAGAACCATGGCCTATGGCCGTGGTCAGCAGATGCGGACGGATGATGTCGCCACCGGCGAACACACCCTTTTGCCCGGCAACCAGGTAATTGCGATCCGCCGAGACTGCCCCTTTGCCGTTGTTGAACTCTTCCAGCCCGGTAAAGTCCACCGCCTGACCGATCGCGGACACGATCAGGTCAGCCGGAATATCCTGCTCGGTGCCCTCGATGTTTTTGACTTCCAGTTTGCTGCCGGTCATCTTTGCCTCGCACTGACTGACGCGCAACGCTGTGGCGCGCCCATCTGCGCCACGCACAATGCCGACAGGGACCAGGCTGCCGCGAATTGTTATACCTTCTGCGAGCGCCTGTTCGATCTCGTGCTTGTTTGCCTGCATCTTGTCGATCGCGAAGATTGAAGTCAGCGTCACTTCGGCACCCTGCTTGACCGAGATCTCGGCCACATCATGCGCGATCTGGCCTGTGATGGCCAGCTCGAATTCGGTCGGCTTGGAATGCTCGAGATGGCCGAGACGACGTGCGACAGTGGCCACGTCTATCGAGGTATCGCCACCGCCGACTACCACTACGCGCTTGCCGACGTGCTGCAGGCGACCGTCATTGAATGCTTTCAGGAAGGCTGTAGCCGTTACCACATTGGGTGCTGCGCTGTCCGCAATGGGCAAGGCACGACCCGCTTGCGCTCCCATGCCGAGGAATACGGCATCAAAGTCCTTGCGGATCTGTTCCAGCGTGATGTCGGTGCCCACGCGGCATTTCATCCGCGTCTTCACACCCAAATCCGTGATGCGCTTGATTTCCGCATCCAGCACTTCACGCGGGGTACGGAAACCCGGAATGCCATAGCGCATCATGCCGCCGAGATGTTCGTGCTCGTCGAACACCGTGACTTCATGACCCTTGAGTGCGAGCTGATAGGCACAGGACAAACTGGCCGGACCACCGCCGATGACCGCCACTTTTTTACCGCTTGGCTTTGCGCTGGTGTGATAGGCAAGGTTATTGGTGATCGCATATTCGCCGAGAAAATGTTCCACCGAATTGATGCCTACATGGTCTTCCAGCGCATTGCGATTGCATCCGGTTTCGCACGGCGCGGGGCAAACCCGGCCCATCACCGACGGAAAAGGATTGGCCTCGGTCAAACGGCGCCAGGCATATTCCTGCCAAGGCATCGTTGGCTTGCCATCTGCTCCGGCTGGCGGCTTTTCCGTGCCGCGAGCTATGGCCAGATAACCGCGGATATCCTCACCCGCCGGACAACTCCCCTGGCAGGGCGGTGTGGACTGAATGTAGGTCGGGCATTTGTGCGTATGGCTCGCCTGCATGATCTTCTCGCTCAAACGGCCAACCCTGGTGTCGCCGTCTTTATAGCGGCGGAACGTGACTTTTTGCGGGGTTTCGGTTGTTGATGACATTGCCTGTCTCCTGATGTTTATTTGCCTTGGGAAAAGCAGTTAGCCACGGATTAACACCGATTTACACTGATTAACACTGGGTCAGATGTAGGTCGGGCTGTGCCCGGCAATCCGCTCCGGCGGGCACAGCCCGCCCTACGAAATCATCCGTGGATATCCGTGTTAATCCGTGGCTAATTGTCATTTTCATGTTTATTTATCGCCCAGCTTGATCGCGTTGCTGACCAGTTGGTGGACACCGCCAATCATTCTTCTATCGAATCCATAGATGGGCATGATCCTGGTGAATTGCGCCTTGCAGATGGCGCATATACAAGCCATAAAATTGACACCTTGTTCGTCCGCCACCTGCTGCAGCACTTCCATGCGCGGCAGCGCGCCCTTGACGCGCAGATCCAGCAGATCGTCAGTCAGCAGACCGCCGCCGCCTCCGCAGCAGAATGTTTTTTCGTGCGTGGTTTCCGGGGACATTTCGACAAAATGATTGGCAACCGCCTTGATGATATTGCGCGGGATCTCGAACTGCCCTCCAGGATAACCGCCCATGCTCGAACCTCGTGCCACGTTGCAGGAATCGTGAAAAGTGATGATGTACTTGTCGTTGGCCGACTTGTCAAAAGTCAGACGCTCATCCTGAATCATGTCCCAGGTGAATTCGCAGATATGCGACGGTTGTTTGTAACGGTGATCGAGCTGCTTTTGCAGCATCTGGGCGAACCGGTCGTTCGGGTCGGCGCCCTCGCCCACCCCGGTCAGGGTATTCCAGAAGCTGTAGGCGACGCGCCACGCATGGCCGCACTCGCCAACCACGATGCGCTTCACACCTAATTCAAGCGCGGCTTTGCGGATACGCATAGCGATCGCGCGGAGCTGATCATAATTACCGATGAACATGCCGAAGTTACCAGCCTCGGAGGCCATCGAGGACAGCGTCCAACTGGTGCCCGTGGCATGAAACACCTTGGCATAGCCGATCAGGCTATCGATATGCGGCTCGGCAAAGAAATCGGCGGAAGGAGTAATCAACAGGACTTCCGCGCCCTTTACATCAATTGGGAAACGTACATCTATACCGGTAGCCTCTTTGACGTCCTCTTCCAATCCTTCCAGCGTATCCATCAGCGCAGGGCCGGGCAGACCGAGATTGTTGCCGATCTTGTGCACCTTGCCGATGATCTCGTTGGAATACTTCTGACCGTAACCGATGGAATCGAGGATCTCGCGCGCCGCCATCGTGACTTCGGCGGTGTCTATGCCATACGGGCAGAACACCGAACAACGGCGGCACTCGGAGCACTGGTAGTAATAGGTATACCACTCGTCGAGCACTTCGCGGGTTAGGTCGCGCGCGCCGACCAGTTTCGGGAACAGCTTTCCCGGCAGCGTGAAATAGCGGCGATAGACGCTGCGCATCAAGTCCTGGCGCGCCACCGGCATATTCTTGGGGTCCTGCGTGCCGATGAAGTAGTGGCATTTGTCCGAGCAGGCGCCGCAATGCACACACGCATCCATATACACTTTGAGCGAGCGGTATTTGCCGAGCAGCTCGCCCATCTTGGCGATCGCCTGGTCATGCCAGTCTTCGACCAGTTGCCCTGGAAAGCCGATCGCTTCCTGGATCTTGTCGTTCGCCACGAACGATTTGACCCCTTCCATCGCCCCAGGCTTCAACGCCGGGATGATGGGAATGATGCGATAAGCCGGTGCGGCGATATCCGCCATGCTAGCTCTCCGATTCCAGTTGTTTCGCCCAGGCTGCGATGTGGCGTTTCTCGCGCGGATTGTCCGTCTGGTTGCGGCTGGGGGAGAAGAACACGCCGGGAGCATGCAGCAATTTGCTGATTGGGAAAATCAGCAACAATACCGCAACCATCAATAGATGGGCGTAAAGACCAACGCTTGAAGGCAGCACCTGGCTATCAGAATGTAACGGGGCGAAATTCATCAAACCAAGGAAAAATCCTTTCACCGCGACCACATCGGTGTGCGCAACAAATTTCATCGTCAGACCAGACAAGGCGATTGCGATGAACAATGCCAGCATCAGGTGGTCGGAAGGGGTAGAGATGTAACGGATGCGCTCGACGAACAGGCGGCGTGCCCACAGCCCGGCCGCGCCCAACAGCATGGTGATGCCCGCATACATGCCGAACGGTTGAATGAACGCCACCCATGCCCAAACTGGTTCGGTGAAATAGCGCAAGTGACGCAGCAGCACCAATGCCAGGCTGGCGTGGAACAGCAAGCCCAGACCCCAAGTCCATAAATTCGCCTTGAACAGGCTTTCAAACAGGAACACCTCGCGCATCATGCGCAACACCACGCCGCTGGCGGTGGTGGGGGCCGGCGTGGTTGGAATTTTAAGCGGTGCAGGAATGCGTGTATAAACGCCGATGCGGTAGAGCAAACCCACGACAAACACCAAGGTGGCAAGGTAAAACAGAATTGCGAATAAGGTGCTCATCGGTAAGGGGCGGGAGTCAGTTGTCAGTTACCAGTTGTCAGGAAACAGCATCAAGGGTTGGAACCTGCATTTCTGTCATCTCTCTTCTGTCATCTGTCTTCTGCTGTCAAACGCAGCCTGTTGGCTTCGGCAATCCGGCGATTTTGCAGGCCTGCTTGCCCGGGCCGTAGGGGAACAGGCCATACAGATATTCGCTGTTGCCTTTGTCGGCGCCGAGTTTTTTGCCGATCGCTTTGGTCAACACACGAACTGCCGGGGCGATCTGATATTCTTCAAAATATTCGCGCAGGAAATTGATGACCTCCCAATGCTGGTCCGTCATGTTGACGTTTTCGGTTTGCGCGATGTAGTTGGCGATCTCAGTATTCCAATCGGCCAGATTGACCAGATAACCCTCTTCGTCTGTTTCGTAACTTTTACCGTCGACTTCAATGTTGGACATACTATTTCTCCTGTTTGTTTATAAATCTATACCGGACGTGCCGGAATCCGAGGTAGGTCGGGCTATGCCCGACATGGTGGGCATAGCCCACCCTACGTTAAAGCGAATCTCTAAAGCCATGACTGGCAATTCTTGTTGCTGGCGGTGAGATCGACGAAGCCGCCGTAATCGACAGGTGAAACACCTGCGATGATGCGATCGGCAAGTCCGCGCGCTTCAAGATCGGGCTGCAAGACATATATCTTGAAACGCCCCATCGCCTCGCGTATCTTAGCCTCGAATGCATTGCCGGATGTGGCAGCGTAGACCGCGTCTTCGATAAGCAATATATCCCCGCCGGATTGAGCAACACGCAAACAACTATCGAGCGAGCTGTTCGTCAGCGGAGATTTGTTGATGATGTGCAGCATTTGGCGATTCTCCCTATAACCAGCGACTTGGCTGGCGTAGTTGGACAGCCTAGTCGAATGGCTAGTAGTTTCATCAGAAACTCAAGACAACGTCTTGCTGATTCATCAACTCACCCATTTCCTTGCTGCCCAGAACGGTGACATCAACCAGCAGGTCTGCTTCGCTCAGGCCGCGAACCTCAAGAGATTCCTTTTCGACATAGAGTTTCTCGACATCGTATCCCTCCAGCGCGCGATAGGCAGGCGAGAAGTTTTTGGTCTCTATGCCCTTGGTCTGCTGACCCTTCTTCAATTGATAAACGCCGTCATCGAGAAATACCAGCGACACGTCCTGGTCAAAGGCGGCGGTGATCAGCACGACTTCCAGCGACTCGAGCGCGTAGATCGTGCCATAAGGCGCCTTGCGATTGACGAACATGAATTTCTTGATGTTATTCCCTTCGCTCATGCCAGCCACCCTCAATCGCCAAACACGACCGTACGGTCGGTCCGGATACCCGCTTCAGTCAATTGGCCGAGGCCGGAGATACGGAATCCGGACGCCAGGTTCTCATCCTTGATCCCGCGCCGCAGTGCAGCCGCCACGCAAACCACCAGATCCACACCATGCTCCTCGTTGAGCTTGCTCCAGCGATTCACGATATGGCGGTCATCCTGTGGCGGCTCGGTCAACTTCGAGGCGTTATTCACCCCGTCGTGATAGAAAAACACGCGCCACACTTCATGGCCTTTTGCAATGGCCGCCTTGCAGAACAAGTAGGCCGTATCGCTGGCCTGATGTTGATAAGGCCCTTCGTTAACGACAATCCCGAATTTCATGCGGCCGCTCCCGGTTAAAAGCGAATATGAGTCGAAGCGTTGAGGGAGGCGCGCGAACCGCGCCAGTCGTCGATCAGATATTTGGTGAACGGCAACCCGGTCTTCTCGAAGAAGCGCGGCCAGCCGATGCGCTCGATCCAGTCAGCCATGCGCTCCCACGGGCGTGCATCTTCCTTGTAAACGTGCAGTATGTTTTTCACCGCTTCGTTGACTTCAGGCCATCTTGGCGGATTGTTGGGCAAGCCGGAAGCGACCATCTTCATGAAAGTCGGTTTGCCGCGCGCGTTGGAATTTTTTCCGCCCACCCAGATCGCCAGCTTGGAATACTCCGGGTCATTGATCTGCATCGGCGGACAGGGTGGATAGCAAGCACCACAGCACATGCACTTGGACTCATCGATTTCCAGGGAAGGTTTGCCATTCACCATGGCCGGGCGTATCGCCGCCACCGGACAACGCGCCACGACCGTCGGACGCTCGCATACGTTGGCGACCAGATCGTGATTGATCACCGGCGGCTTGGTATGCTGAATGATGATCGCGATGTCAGCCTGTCCGCCGCAGTTGATTTCACAGCATGAGGTAGAAAGATGCACGCGATTAGGCATTTCCTCGCGCTTGAATTCGACGATCAGATCATCCATCAAGGCCTTAACCACACCGGAAGCATCCGTACCCGGAATATCGCAGTGCAGCCAACCCTGAGTATGTGAAATCATCGAAATGGAGTTGCCGGTGCCGCCGACCGGGAAGCCGTGTCTTTCCAGTTCGGCGATCAGCGGATCGACCATCGAAGCCTTGGAGACCATGAACTCGATGTTGGATCGGATCGTGAAACGCACGTGGCCTTCAGCGTACTTGTCGGCGATATCGCATAGCTTGCGGATCGTGCCAACGTCCATTTGCCGCTGCGTGCCGGCGCGGATCGACCAAATCTGGTCGCCACTCTTTGCCACGTGGCGCAGCACACCGGGGCGGGGACGGTCATGATATTTCCACTGGCCGTAGTTCTTCGCCATCAGCGGATGGAGGTACTTCTTGTTGTCCGGCACACCGGTTTCTTTGGGACGACGCATCTGTACGGGTGCATTCATGTTCTATTCCCCTCAGGCAGCAGCAAGTTTTTTGGCATTGATCTTGGCGACTTCCTCATCCCAACCATCAGTGCGGACATAAGGATTCGTGCGCGGCGTGGACACCATATTCACATCCACTTCGATTTCCAGCGCTTCAAGGAAATTGACCAGACCGATACGTTCGATCATTTCACCGGTGCGTTCATGCTCGAGTGCATTTTCTGCAAAGAAGTCGATGATGCGCTGACCGAGATCGACCAGCTTCGCCATGTCTTCATCTGTATCCAGCTTCATGAACGGAACGACCACCGTGCCCATCAGGTCGCCGATCTTGAGGGTACGCTTGCCGCCCACCAGAACGGTTGCACCCTTGTCTTCGCCGGGAGCCAACGCACCGGTCATCACGTTGATGCAGTGCATACAGCGGACGCAATCACGGTTCTCGATCTCTATCGCATGGGTATCGCTGATCGCAACGCTGGAGATACTGGGACCGCTCTTGACATCCTTGATTTGCTTGAGCTGAAAGGTCTTGGTCGGGCAACGCGCAACGATATCGTTCACCAGTTGGTCCATGCTGTGCTTGGCGAACCATTTCTTCGCCAGTTCTTCATCGGTACGGATATTGTCCCGCCAGGTGCCGATCACGGCCATATCAGAACGCTGTATGGAATTCATGCAATCGTTCGGACAGCCGGAAAATTTGAACTTGAACTTGTACGGCAGGGACGGGCGATGAATGTCATCCAGAAAAGTATTCAGCACAGTACGGTGAGCTTTGGCTTCGTCGTAGCAGGATTGCTCGCAGCGAGCAGCGCCCACACAGGACATCGAAGTGCGCACCGCAGGGCCGGCACCGCCCAGATCGAAGCCCATCTCGTTGATATCGTCGAATGCCTTCTGCACGTTCTCGGTGGTCGCGCCCTGGAACATGATGTCGCCGGACTGTCCATGGAACGCAATCAGCCCGGAACCATGCTTCTCCCAGATGTCACAAAATTTGCGCAGAGTACCGGTATCGTAATGCATGCCGGCTGGCGGCATCACGCGCAGCGTATGGAATTCCGCGCAATCCTTGTAGACAGGCTGGCCTTTTTCGTCCTTGAGTTCGGTAAAGCGCGGGATGATCCCGCCGCCATAGCCAAACACGCCAACCGTGCCGCCCTTCCAGTAGCCTTTTTTGGTCCTGTACGAGGTCTCGAGCTGCCCAAGCAGGTCAACGACGTAATCTTTATTCTTTGCCAGCTCTTTCAGGCCGGTCACGAAACTGGGCCACGGACCATCCTCGAGTTGATCGAGGTTCGGGGTATCATGCATTTTCTTGGCCATAATGATCTTCCTTTCAGTCGCGTTGCCCGTAGCTTGCTGCTGGCAATCGATTAATGACCCGGCAGGGGCGGGGTTTGTCTTCTACCTGGGTGATCCGTCTGAACTCTGCCGCCACAGCTCCGCAGCAGGCTCATATTTATTAATGTATTAGCATATTACGATGTATCGCCTGGCGCATTCCATCACCCTTAGCGGCTATCTTCAATAACCCTTACGGGTAGTGTTTCGACTTCCCCCAGCAGTATTCCAATAACAGGCATATTAACGATAGACTTGGATAACTGTAATACCCCGTTCAAAATGTTCTGAGGGGCATCGACATCTATCCTGATCGAGGAAAACCGGAATGGCACAAATCAGCGAATTAACGAAATTCAAGGTTCCTTTAGGCAGCCAGGAAATCGAATTGCAGCAGATAGACCATATCGAAGGCGGGATGAGCTTGTTGCGCATTCGCATTCGTGAAGGCAGGCGGTTTACGATTTTCGACATAGATCCTGCAACGGCCCAGCATTGGGCGATTGCGATGCAACGCTGGGCAGATTCCCAGAAACTGGCGGCGAATGACTGAAAATAATATTCCCGAGATGATCGACATGGTGTTCGATCTTGATGGCGGTACACTGCCCGCCGCATATCCATTTGCACTATGGGCGGCACTGATACGCCGTGTCCCGCAACTCGCGGAAGAAAAATCGGTCGGGGTATTGCCGTTACGCGCAACAGAAAACAGCCAGGGTGTGCTGCTGCCCAAACGAGCCAAACTGGTGATGCGCCTGCCAACAACACTCGCAGACCTTGCTGCATCACGCCTGACAGGACAGCATCTCGATATAACCGGAAATACCGTGCGCCTGGGGGCTGCGAAGACACGCCCCATTCAGCCCTACCCGACAATTCACGCACAGTTGGTGACTGGCGCCAGCGATGAAGTGCTTTTCATGGAAGACATCAAAAAACAGCTGGGGGAGTTGGGCATTTCAGGCAAATTGATCTGCGGAAGGCGCCTTGCTATCAACGGCAGTCAGAGGTCTATCGAGGGTTACAGCCTGGTTCTGCATGACCTGGGAGCCGAAGCATCGCTACAATTGCAATATCTGGGTCTGGGAGAAGACAGACAGTTTGGTTGCGGCATTTTCATGCCTTACAAGGTGATTTCGGGGTTAAGTGAAGATTGATTTTTTGGTTTTTTTTGATGGAGGTCAGTCATGGGATACACAGTTGAAGGAAACGAAATCGAAACCGATGCCGATGGCTACTTATTGGAACCGGACTATAGCGATAAAATAGTAAACATCATTGCGGCGGCAGAAAACATCGAGCTAACGCCCAGGCATTGGGAAATCATCAATTACATGCGCGATCAGTTCCGCGAACACGGGCACACGCCCAATTTTCGCAATATGCTGAAAGGCGTCAATGAATTCTGGCCGGAAGCGGATAGCAAAGCGCTGTATGATTTGTTCCCGACCGGTCCGGCCAAGCAAGGTGCAAAAGTTGCCGGCCTGCCGCAGCCATATGGCAAGGGCGGATATTAAAACGACGATGGTTCAATGACCAACAGGACATCTGATATGAACACTCAAAACTTGCACGCCAATATCAAACTGGATTTGCGCGGCCTGACCTGCCCCGCACCCCTGCTCGGTGCCAAGCGCGTGGTTGACGATCTGAAAAACGAACAAATATTATTGCTGATCTCGGACTGCCCTGGCACCAGGGACGACCTTTTCGCCTGGGCGGAACAGACCCGCAATAACGTATTGAAAACAGAAGCGATGCCGGATGGCGGCACCGGCTATTACATCATGAAGGGCAAAGGAATTGAGCGTAAGGCGAATGTGATACTCGATATCCGCGGCGTGCTTTGCCCCGGCCCCATCGTGGAAGCCAAGAAGCTGCTGAACGCCATGAATTCGGGCGAGATCCTCAAGCTCGTCAGCAACTGCCCAGGAATCCGTTCCGACATCGTCGGCTGGGCCGACATGACTCATGTAAAAATCATCGGCACCGTCGAGGTGGCAGCAGGCGAGTATGAGTTTTACTTGCAAAAGGGTTGATCCGACTCATCGGCTATTTCCATTTCAAAGATAAAACAATCCGTGCGTAGGTCGAGCTGCGCCCGACAACTTAATCCGGCGGGCATAGCCCGCCCTACAAAATACACGTTTGATCTATAACCAAATGACTTACCCAGCGTATTTTGCTGGATTAGTCAAATGGCTAGCAGTCTCATCAGAATCGGAATAACCTGAAATGCGCATCAAAAGCCATTGGTTCAAGAGTGAACGGGAAAAGACACCGCAAGAGATTGCCGGTGCATTGGCGTTCACCATCTGGCGCATCGCCGATAACGCGCTCAAGAATACCCGCAAGGCGAATTTCGAGATTGCCATCGGCCCACAGTATTTTTCATTTCTCTCCGAATTCCTGGTGTTCCTGATCCAGGTCGCTGACCGCATCGCCTATCGCCAACTACCCGCCGAAGCGCGTTTTGCCTTTACCAGCGCATTGGCAAATCGCGTCGCGGAAACCCTGGCCGAGAATCAAAGCCGGCTGATGGGCGACAGCATCGCCGAACATAAGCAGCACTTCATCGACAAACTCAACCAACGCGCGGGGGAATATGCCGACTTCAACTATGGCAGCGACGGCCCGGAGTTCGCGTTCACCCGTTACTTGGCGTTCTGTATGCGCGAAGTCATGGATGAAAAAGATGTCGAATGGGTGATAGACCAGATGATGAGCATCGAAGCACCTGAGGCCGTGGATATGGTGGAGAGAACCATGCGCGACCTGTACGAAACCGAACCAAGACAACCGCGCACCCGCAAGAGCACCAGTGGCGATTAATGATGATGCCGAAACCCAGAATGGTTAGCAGGGGTTGTTCTCATTCCATTCCCATTTCAAAAGAAAAGCAATCCGTAGGTCGGGCTGCGCCCGACAACTTGATCCGACGGGCGC